>NZ_JAVREK010000003.1:0-355464 GCF_031845375.1 Streptomonospora wellingtoniae | reverse complement strand
CCTCCCCTCTGCGCGCCCACGACACCGCACGGTTCCAGCGTCGCCGCGGAGATCGCGGCCGGTGTCCCGCTCCATCGCCCCCGATCGGCACGAAGCGGGGCTCTGGTCGGGCCTGCCACCGGCGCGGCCTGCGCGGCATCCCGGAGCAGCTCCGGGAGCTCGGAGTCGCGTCCGCACCGCCCGCTAGGGGCTTTGTGCCCTGGGCGCGATCCCATGTCTCCGACTCTAGCGTTTTACCGCGCGTTTGCACATGCATAAACGTGTGCACGTGCATATGTAGTTTCCGGTTTTCCGGATGTAGGAGCGGCGGTCCTGGTCAGCCGCGGTCGGTGCGGCCCGAATGCCGAGTGACCCACTGGGCGATCTGCGTGCGCGAGTTGAAGCCCATCTTGCGGTTGATGTTGGCCAGGTGGCGCGCGACGGTGGCCGGCGCGATGACCAGCCGCTCGGAGATGGTGCGGTTGCTGCACTCCTCGCCGACGAGCCGGGCGATCTCGCGCTCGCGGCGGGTCAGGGCCTTCTTCGGCGGTGCGGAGAGCGGGGCGGGCGCCGGGCGGGGCCGGGGCAGGCGCCCGGAGTCGGCGATTCCGGCGGCCAGGTCCACCGCGTCCTCGACACCGAGTCGGCGGCCCTCCTCCCATGAAGAGCGGAGCTCCCCTCCGCAGTCGATCCCCGTGACGTCGACCGCCAGCGGGAAGCGCGGCGAGCCGAAGCCGGACCAGCCGCTGGACTCCAGCAGCGCCGAGGCCGCGCCCGCGCACCGGGCCGCCTCCTCGCGCATCCCCTGCTGGTCGGCCACGCCGGCGATCGAGGCCAGCGTCTCGGCCAGCCCGCCGCGCTGGCCGGTGGTGTGGCAGAGATGCAGGCTCTCGCCGAGGTAGTCGCAGGCCTGGGTGACCGACCCCAACCGACGGGCGACGCGGCCGACGCCAGCGAGGCACGCCGCCAGCTCAGCCGCGGCGCCGATGGTGCGGTGGATGTCCATCGCCTCGCGGTAGCAGCGGTCGGCGGTCTGCACATCGCCGTGCGCTTCGGCGGCCGCGCCGTGGGCCATCAGCGTGGAGCCCACACCCCAGCGGTGGTCCATGCCGCGCATGATCATCAGCGAGGTGTTGAACCGCGTGTCGGCCTCGGCGAAGGAGCCGTCGCGAGCCGCCATCGACCCCTGCAAGTTGAGCGCGAAGGCCTCGTTCCACAGGTCGCCCGTGGAGCGTGCCAGCTCCAGCACGCCGGCCACGTGCCGGCGGGCGGCCCCGGCGTCGCCGCGGACGCCGGCGATCAGCGCGAGGAGGTTCTCAGCCAAGCAGGCCGTGGTCCAGTCCTCCGCCGCGCGGCAGAGGTCCGCACCGGCGCGCGCCATCGCGGCGGTCTCGTCGAATCGCTTCCGCGGCCAGGCGAGCTCGGCCAGGTAGACCAGGACTCGGCCGCGCAGCGCGCCGACGGCCGGGCCGCCGTCCTCCGGCTCGGCGCCGGCCGCCGGCCCGTCCGGATCCGCCTCTGCCGCCGACAGGAACGCCGCGTACCACTCCTCGCCCTCGGCGAACTGGCAGGAGGTGAACCACAGCGGCCGCATCCCGGCGCACAGCCGCAGCCCGTCGCGCACCCGGCCGTTGCGCACCGACCAGTGCAGGGCGGCACGGATGTTGTCGTACTCCGAGGCCGCCCGGTCCCAGTAGGCGAACCGCTCCCGCCACGGCATCGCCCGGCTCGACTGCGCGATGCGGCCGAGGTCCTCGGCGACCGCCAGCATGCGGGACGTGTGGCGGGCGCGAATGCGCTCGTCCTCACCCGCCTCGGCCAGCCGCTCGCGGGCATGCTCGCGCACGGGAGCGGGCAGCCGGTAGCGCACCCGGTTCAGGTGCTCGCCGGTCAGCGTGATCAGTGAGCGGTCAAGCAGCGCCGAGAGGAGGTCGAGCACGTCGTTCTCGGCCAGCAGCGGCTCCTCGGCGCAGACGCTCTCGGCCAGCTCCAGGCACCAGTTCGGAAAGACCGAGAGTCGGCGCAGCAGGACGCGCTCGGGCATGCTCAGCAGCGAGTGGCTCCAACCCACCACCGCGTCGAGCACCAGGGAGCGCGGCGCGCCGTTGCGATCCGCGCCGGCTCCGGCGCCCTCAAGCGCCGCGGCCAGTCCCGCGTCGATGCCGGCGGCGTCGACGCGCCCCGCCCATGCGGCGGCCAGCTCCACGGCCAGCGGTACACCGTCCACCCTGCGGCAGATGCGGTTCACGGCGGCCAGCTCCGCGGGGGAGGAGGCGTAGTCGGGGACCGCGGCGCGCGCCCGCTCCAGGAACAGCCGCACCGCGCAGTCGGCTGCGGGCTCGGCGCCGTCGGCGGGGGCCCGGACGGGCAGCGGAGGAACCCGCCACACGGTCTCGCGTCCTACGCGGAGCGGTTCGCGCCCCGTCACCAGCAGCGACACCGAAGGGCAGGAGGTTGCCAGCGCCCCGGCGATCTCGGCCACGTGGTCGGCCACACCGTCGATCCCGTCGAACACCAGCAGCAGGCTGCGCCCGCGCAGCGCGTCGCCGACGGTCTCCAGCGGATCGCGGCGGCCCTCCTCCATGACGCCCAGCGCGCCGCAGAGCCGGGCGGCGACCTCGGCGCGGGTGGAGACGTCGGCGAGCGCCGCCAGCCACACGCCATCGCGGAAGGACGCTGTGGCCTGGGCGGCCAGGCGCAGGGCGAGCCGGGTCTTGCCGATCCCACTTGCGCCGGTGAGCGTGAGCACGCGATCGGTTTCCAGCAGCCTGAGCAGTTCGCTCAGATCGCGGTCGCGGCCGATGAGGCTGTCGGATTCAACGGGGAGGTTCTGCCGCGCGGGCGCGGTCTGAGTTGCCATGGCCTTCACGCAGTAGGCGGTTCGGGGGGCCGCGCTCACCTTGCCTGGAGGTAAGGCGGATTGGGGTAGGAGGTCGTGCGTGCTCGTGCCTTGGGCTCTGTCCTATTAGGTGCACTCTCGGTATGCAAGCGATACGGCGGAATCGGCTCCGCGGCGATCCCTTCGTGCAGGTGGCGGCGCCGGAGACGGGCGCGGGGCGGGCGCCGGGAGCGGCTCAGCGCTCCAGTCCGTGCTCCTCCACCCACGCCGCGAGCTGCGCACGCGAGGTGATCAGCAGCTTGCGGAAGATGTTGGCCACGTGGCGGGCGACGGTCGCCTGGCTGATGGTGAGATGGTCGGCGATCTGTCGGTTGGACATCGACTCGCCCACCAGCACGGCGATCTCGCGTTCACGGCGCGTCAGCAGCGAGGGCAGCGGCCGGCGCGGCGCGGGGAAGGAGACGGCCTGCTCGACCACGTGGTCCAGCGACAGCGCGCGCCAGGCCTTCCACGCCTTGTCCGCGACGTCGCTCGGCAGGATGTGCTCTGCCTTCCGGTAGAGGCGCTCGGCGCGCGGAGAGGGCTGCTGCAGTGCCGTGTAAAGCCGGGCGGCGACGCCGGCCAGCGACGCCGCGCGCTCGGGCTGCTCCTCGGTGAGCGCGAGCTCGGCCAGCGCCTCCAGCGCCCGCGCCATCGCGCCGCGCCGGCCTGCCGCTGAGCTGATGCGCAGGGCGCCCGAGAACAGGCGCCGCGCGCCGGAGATGTCGCCGCGCGCCAGTTCCAGATAGCCCATGGACGCCGAGCAGCGGGCGGTCTGGGGCGCCACGCCCATCTCGGTGAGTATCCGCAGCGCGCGGTCGAGCAGGCGCGCCGCGGTATCGAGTTCGCCGCGCTGGGTGGCGAGCACGCCCAGCCCTTGGAGGCAGCGCGCCACGCACCAGCGGTCGTCCAGGCGCTCGCCCGCGGCGACACTGCGGTAGAGGTACTCCTCGGCGATGCTGGTGTCGCCGCGCCTGCGGGCCAGCCGCCCGAGCGTGCCCAGCGCGTAGACCTCGGTGAAGTGGTCGCCCGCCTGCTCGGCGGCAGCCAGCGCCATGTGCGCGTGGCCGGTGGAGGCGCCGTCCTCGCCCGTGCGCAGCGCCGCCGCGGCCAGGACTCCCAAGGCGACGGCCTCGGCCGGGGTGTCGTCGCATTCGCGTGCGTTCTCCAGTGCGGAGGCGGCGATGGAGGCCGCGGTGCCCGCGCCCTCGACCTCCAGGCACAGCTCTGCGTGCACGGCGAGCGCGCGGGCGCGTACCCGGGCCGGCTGGGACTCGGGGGAGATCCACAGCAGCTGACGCAGCGACCGGGTACCGTCGACGAACAGCCCGCGCGCGAACCAGTAGGGGCGCAGGGCCACGCACAGGCGCAGCCCCGCTTCGGCGCGGCCGTTGCGCTGCGCCCAGGTGAGCAGGCGGGCGGTGTTCTCGCGGTGGTGGTCGAGCAGGTACAGCAGCTCCAGCCGCCGCGCCCAGGGCAGCGGCCGGGCGATCGCGGCGGCCATCGCCTCCGCCCGGCCGACCGCCTCGTCCAGGCAGCGCTGCCAGCAGTCCTCCTCCTCACCGGCGTCGGCGAGCCGCTCGGCGGCGTAGGCGCGCACGGATTCGGGCAGCCGGTAGTAGACGGCGCCGCCGAGTTCGGTGTCGAGTACGACCAGCGACTTCTCCTGCAGCGAGGACAGCAGTTCCAGCACGTCGCCGGGATCGACGCCGCCGTGCCCGCACACCTTCTCGGCCTGCTCCAGGTTCCAGCTGCCGAACACGGTGAGTCGGCGCAGCAGCACCTGTTCGGGGTGGCTGAGCAGGTCGTGGCTCCACTCCAGGACCGCGCGCAGCGTCCGCTGCCGAGCGGGCAGTGCGTCGCCCGCCGCGACCAGCAGCCGGAAGCGGTCGTCGAGGCGGTTGAGGATCTGCTGGACGGAAAGCATCCGCACCCGGGCCGCGGCGAGTTCGATGGCCAGCGGCACTCCGTCGAGCATCCGGCAGATCTTGGCGATGTCGTCGGTGTTCTCGGCGGTCAAGCCGAAACCGGGGCGGGCCTGCTGCGCGCGGGCGGCGAAGAGGCGCACCGCCTCGTAGCGCCGGGCGTGCTCGGGCGGTGCGGGCCGCGCGTGGGTGCCGTCCTCGCGGAGCCGCGGCGGCGGCAGCGACAGCGGGGGCACGCGCCATACGGTCTCACCGGGCACGCGCAGCGGCTGGCGGCTGGTCGCCAGGATGTGCACTCCCGGGCAGGCGGCGAGAACCTGGCGGCACAGGTCCGCCAGCGGCGCAACCGCGCGCTCGCAGGTGTCGAGCAGCACCAGCGCGCGCTTGTCGCGCAGGTCGGTGATAAGGGCGTCGAGTGGCGGCTTCTCGCTGTTCTCCAGTACCCGCAGCGAGCGGGCCACGGCACGGACCACCTGGTCGGGAGAGGCAGTCTCGCCGAGGTCGGCGAAGCGGACGCCGTCGGCGAAGCGCGGCTCCGCCAGTTCGCTGACCCGCACGGCCAAGCGGGTCTTTCCCATTCCGCCGCTGCCGGTGAGTGAGACAAGCCGGTTGCCGCCGACGACCCTGCAGAGGTCGGCGACGTCGCGCTCGCGGCCGATGAGTTCGCCGGCCGCGCGGGGCGGGGAAGGGCGCGGGGTGGTCATGGCCTCGTCCACTAGGCGTCCGCGTCGTCGTAGCCGCGCCGGGGCGCGCGGAAGCACCCACGCTGGCGTCGGCCGTGCTCAGCAGTCTTGCACGCGGGTGGGTGCCTGTCTTGGGAATGGCCGGTTCCGGCACAGCCGGTGAACAGGCGCGCATAAGCCGCCCGGCGGTGCTACCGGGCGGCGTCGGGGGAGCGCTCCCCGACTCCTCAGCGCCTCGTCAGCTCATCGGCGCCGGCCCGGTCAGGGGCGCCACCGGGCGGGGTCGGCGGTGTCCTGATCGCCGCTGCCGAGGTCCTTCACCTCGTGGTCCCGGCCGTCTTCGAACGGGGGGAACCAGACGTAGGGGATGCCCTTGCGCGAGGCGTACTGGATCTGCTTGCCGATCTTGGCCGCCTGGTGGAACACCTCGGTGTTGATGCCGCGCCCGCGCAGCAGCGCGCCGGTGCGCAGCGCCTCGCTGCGGCGCTCGGCCGAGGGCACCGCCACGAGCACGTCGGTGGGGCAGGAGCGCCCGGGCGCGATGCGGCCCTCGGCCACGAGCTTGGCGAAGATGCGCGTCAGCCCGATGGAGATGCCCACGCCCGGCAGGCGCCGCCGGATGAACTGCCCGGCCAGGTCCTCGTAGCGGCCGCCCGCGCAGATGCTGCCGTAGCCGGGATCGTCGTCGAAGGAGGCCTCGTAGACCGTGCCGGTGTAGTAGTCCAGCCCGCGCGCGACGGACAGGTCGGCCACCACGCTGCCCGCGGGCAGGTCGGCCAGCGAGTCCAGGACGAAGCCGAGCTCCTCCAGGCCCTCCTCCAGCAGAGCGGACTGCACGCCCAGCCGCTTGACCTCGGTCACCACTGAGGCGTCGGCGCCCTTGACCGAGGCGAGCTCCAGGCAGGCCGCCGCCTGCTCCCCGCTCAGGCCCGCCTGCTCCACCAGGATCGCGCGCACGCCGTCGGCGCCGACCTTGTGCAGCTTGTCCACGGCGCGGATGACCGCGATCGGGTCGGCGATTCCCAGGCCCTCGTAGAAGCCCTGCAGCACCTTGCGGTTGTTCACGTTGACGGTCCAGGCCGGCAGGTCGAGCCCGGTGAGGACCTCGTGGACGATGCGCGGAAGCTCGGCGTCGAAGTGCAGCGGCACCCGGTCGACGTTGATCACGTCGATGTCGCACTGGGTGAACTCGCGGTAGCGGCCCTCCTGCGGGCGCTCTCCGCGCCACACGCGCTGCATCTGGTAGCGCTTGAACGGGAACGTCAGCTCGTTGAAGTGCTGGGCCGCGTAGCGCGCGAACGGCACGGTCAGGTCGAAGTGCAGCCCCAGCCGGGCGTCGGAGCCGTCCTCGGCGTCCTCCTGCAGCCGGTGCAGGGTGTAGACCTCCTGCGAGGTCTCGCCCTTGGCCATCAGCACGTCGAGGGCCTCCACCGACGGGGTCTCGACCGAGGCGAAGCCGTAGCGCTCGAACCCGGTGCGGATATGGTCCAGCCAGGCCTGCTCCACGGACCGGATCTCCGGCGACCACTCGGGGAAGCCGCTGATGGGTGTCGGGCGGAGGACGCGCTGGTCGGACATGGGTTCGGGTGGCTCCTTGCGGCCGGTAGTGGGATCAGCTCAATGGTAGGCCCTCCGCGCGGTCCGGACGGACCCCCGGCCCGGCCGCATCCCTGGGCAACCGGCCCGGCGTGCTACCCGGCGGCCGGAGCCTCGGACGGGTCGGGCGCCTCGGCGGCCAGCGCCGACAGGGCCGCGGTGAAGCACTCGGCGGGCGGGGTCACCAGGCCCGCCCCCACCTGGCCGGTGCCGGGCACGCGCCCGGCCATGCCGGTATTGATCTGCGGCAGGATTCCCGTGCGCACCACCCGGGTCACGTCGATGCCGGTCGGTGCGCCGCGGAAGTCCAGGATGGGCAGCTGGAAGGCGGGGTTCTCCTCCAGCGTGATCTCGTACATGCTGCGTGTGGTGCGCAGCGCGAAGCCGGCGTCGCCGCCGACGAAGCGCACGATGGCCGGCGCTGCGGCCATGGCGAAGCCGCCCAGCCCGCAGGTTTCGGTGATGGTGGAGTCGCCGATGTCGGGGTTGGCGTCGCCGGGGCCGTAGGAGCCCAGGAACAGGCCGTCGGGGGTCAGCGCGGGCGCGGTGAACCATCGGTCGCCGCAACCGGAGACCTGGATGCCGAAATCCGTGCCGTTGCGCGCCATCGCCACCACCGCGGTCGAGCCCGGGACGCCGCGGGCGGCGTCGGCCATGAGCTTGGCGGCGGGCATGGCCAGGTTCAGGAAGAAGTGGTCGTTGCCGCCGATGAAGTCGGCCGCGGCGGCGACGTCGGAGGCGGGCGCGCCGACCGCCAGCAGGTCGGGCAGCAGGGCGCGCAGCAGCATGAGGGTGCCCGAGCGGTTGCGGTTGTGGCCCTCGTCGCCCATCTGCAGCATCTGGGCCAGCACCGCGCCGAGGTCGAGGGGGCCGTGCGCGCGAACCGCGTCGCGCAGCAGAGGGCCGAGCACCTCCGACATCCAGCGCAGCCGCTCGACGACCTCCGGGCCGTAGGCGCCATAGCGCAGCACCGCGCCCAGCCCTTCGTTGAGCGAGCACCACGACCGGCGGCCGGTGTCGGCGTCGGCCACCTCGAACACCCACATCGAGGGGCTGACCACGCCGGCCATGGGCCCCACCGCGCCGCGGTGGTGGCAGGGCTCCAGTTCGGCCCCGCCGCGCCGCAGGTCGGCCTCGGCCTGTTCGGGGGTGTCGGCGAGCCCTTCGAAGACCGCCGCGCCCATCAGCGCGCCGCGCAGAGGGCCCGAAGCGCGCTCCCAGTCGACGGGCGGCCCGGCGTGCAGGAACGAGCCGGGGCTCAGGCCCAGCGCTTCGCCCGCCGGACGCACGTCCACCAGGAGGGGGCGCACGGCGAGGAGCCGGCGCATTGCCTCGGCGTTGGCTTCGGCGCGGCGCGGGTCGGCCATGACGCGCACCAGGTCCGCCGCGGTGTCGCCCTCCGGACCGGCCATCGGCGGGCGGAACTCGGTGCCGGTGACCGGCACGGCCTGGGCGGCCAGCGCATCCGACAGCAGCCGCGCGCCGGTGGCGACCACGACAGGGTCGTCGGTGAGGAGTCGGGACGTGCTCATCGCATCCTGCCCTTCGCGAGGCGCCGCGCGGGTCGGGCGGCGCCGTTGTCGGTTCCCGCGGGCGGCGGCACGGCGCGGTCGGCCATCAGGCGGGCTCCGCGCCGGAAGCGAGCGCGGCCGCGCGGCGGGCGGCGGCGGAGTTGGCCAGGTAGACCTCGGCTCCGGCCCGGCGCAGCCGCTCGGCCTGCCCGGCCGTGCCCTGCACGTCCGCCTCCGCGCCGCAAAGCGAGACCACGACGTGCGGCCGCCGCGGGCCGGCCGACTCCAGCGCCGCGGCCAGACCCCCCGCCGGGTCCGGGTGGGCGCCGTGGCCCAGCACGACGTCGGCCAGCACCGCGGCGGTGTCCGGGTCGGCGAGCGCTTCGGCGACGTGCTCGGTGCGCAGCGCCGGGTCGATCATCGGATGGGGGCGGTCGAGGGTGAAGGCGTCCTCGCCGAAGTCGACCACCAGGTGCCCGGGTGCCCGCGCCTCGGCGGGCGTGGCGGCGAAGGCGACCGGGCCGAGGGTACGGGCGGCGACGGCGGCGGCCTCCTGGGCGAGCGTGCCGCCGCAGAAGAGACCGCGCAGCGCTCCCTCGCGACGCGGGGGAACGCTGTCCGGCAGCCACCGCGGCCAGTCCGGCGGCTCGCCTCCCGCGGCGGCCGCGACCTCGGCTACCGCCGCGGCGATGTCGGACTCGCCGGTGCCCACGAGCACCGTGTGCACCGGTGTCGCCGACCGGGCGGCCAGCCGGTGCACCTCCTCGGCGACCGGGGGTGCGGGAGGCTTGGACACCAGGACGATCCGCTCGGTGGCGGGGTCCTCGTCGAGCATCCGCAGGGCGCGGCGGGTCGAGATCCCGCCGACCTCGGCGGAGAGGTCGCGCCCGCCCACGCCCAGGCAGTGGCTGATCCCCGTTCCCGCCGCGTCCAGCAGGCACATCACCTGTTGTGCGCCGGTGCCCGATGCCGCGACGACGCCCACCGGTCCCGGCCGCACCGCGTTCGCGAATCCGAGGCCGGCTCCGCCCACCATCGCGGTGCCGCAGTCGGGGCCCATCACCAGCCGGTCCAGGCCTTCGGCGGTGCGCTTGAGCGCCGCCTCCTGCTCGACGGGCACGTTGTCGCTGAAGACCAGCACGTCCAGCCCGGACTCCAGCGCGTCGAAGGCCTCGGCGGCGGCGTAGCGGCCGGGCACCGACACCAGCGCGACCGTGGCCGGGGTCCCGTCCGCGGCGGCGCGGCGGACCGCGGTACGAAGGGTGCGCGGCGGCGCGTCGGCGGGCGCGGCGCCGTGACCGCCCGCCGACATCGCCGCAAGCTCGGCATCGGCGGCGGCCAGCGCCCCGGCCAGCGTCTCCTCGTCGGCGCGTACCGCGATCAGCAGGTCGTCGGGGCCGGTGCCTTCAGGTGCGGCGGCACCCATGTCGGCGAGGATGCCCAGGTTGAGGTCGGTGGCCATGGCCACCAGTGCCGCCTCCACCCCGGGCAACGCGGCCACCTCGCGGGTGACGCGCATCAGCGCCACCGAGTCGCGGTAGGCGCCCTTGCGTACCTCGACCCGCACCGCGGTCGCCGGTTCCGTGGTCATGGACTGCTCCCTGTGTCGTGGATACCGGCGCTGCGCAGCGCCGCGCGGGCGCCGGCGGAAAGACCCAGCGCCAGGTCCGTGCCGGAGGTGTGGCCGATGGCGCGCAGCGCTCGCAGGGCGGGGGCCAGCGGGGCGTGGCCGGAGAGGGCGTCGAGCACGCCGACCGCCTGCGGGCAGGCCCGGCCGGCGGCAGCGTGGCGCAGCAGGTCGGCGGAGAGCGCGGTCGTGGCCGGCGCCGCGCGCCGCGCCGCGGCGGCGAGGGCGTCCGCTGAGGCCGGTGCGCCCAGGTGGCGGGCCGCGAGCAGGTAGCCGCAGAGGATGTCGTCGCCGCTGGGAGTGAGCCCGGGGCCTCGGCCGACCAGGTGCAGGCAGGCCTCCTCGGCTGCGCCGGGGCGCGCGAGGTCGTCGTCGAGCGGGGCGGCGGCCGCGGCGGGCAGGCCGCCCGAAGCGCCGCGCAGGGCCCGGTCGAGCTCGGCGGCGGCCGCGGCCAAAGGGCCGGGTCGTGCGGGCCGCGGCGTGCGGGGACGCCACCACCGGCCCGCGCGGACGGTACGCGGGCCGGTGGGGCCGTCGAACTCCGCGGAGCATCGACCGATGCGGACCGACGTCGCCGAAGCGACGTCGGCGAACGGCCCCACGCTCTGCGTGTCGACGAGGACCAGCCCGTTGGGCAACCGGACGGCGTCTCGTGCCAGGAGAGCGATCACCGTCGCCTCGTGCGGGCCCTCGGTTTCAAGGTAGACCGCCAGACGTGACACGCCCAGTATCCGCGACGGCCGAAATGGGCCGCTCACAATGTCATAAAGCGCGGACGAGGCCGCGGCGGGCCACGCGCGCCCCGCGGAGCGGTCGTGCCCGGGCCCGGGCGTGCCGCGCGCACCGTCCGCCCGCGCGCCCTCGCCCGGGCCCGGTGGTCCGGTGCCCGGAGCCGATACCGCGAACGGCGGTCCGGCTGCCATGGCCCCCTCCCTTCACGCCTCCGCGGGCCGTATGCCAGCGCACCCGCAAGCCGACGCTACGGGCGGGGGCTATCGTCGACCCATGGAAAACGTTGCCAACGATGGGGGCCGAGCTGGACAGGATCTGCCTAGCGCCGACCCTGTCCGCACGGCGAGCACGTTGGCGCGGGGACTCTCCGTGGCCGATGCGCTCAGCCTCTCGAGCCTGGCCGGCACCGAGGTGCTGGCGGGCGCGAGCGGCCTGGACCGGGTGATCCAGCGGCTCAACGTCATGGAGGTCCCCGACATCCTGCCCTGGGTGAAGCCCGACGAACTGCTGCTGACCACCGGCTACCCGCTGCGCAGCGCGGGCGACCTCGCGGGGCTCGTTCGCGAGCTGGACGGGCGGGGGCTGGCCGCGGTGGCGATCAAGCTCGGCCGCTACGTCGACACCCTGCCCGACGAGGTACTGCGCACCGCGGACGCGCTGGGGCTGCCCCTGCTGCGGCTGAGCCGTGCGGTGGCATTCGACGACGTCCTCAACCAGCTGCTCACCGACATCCTCAACCGCCAGGCCGCCACCCTGGCGCGCGCCGAAGAGGTGCACCGCGTCCTGGTCGACGTCATCCTCGCCGGGGGAGGGCTGGCGGCGATCACCCGGAAGCTGCCCGAGCTGCTCGACGGCGGCGTCATGGTCACCACACCCGACGGCCGCGTACTGGCCCGGTCGGGGATGGACGAGGAGCTGCTCGCCGACCCGGTGTTCTTCGACACCCGCGGGGGCCGGTTCCGGGTGGAGGACTTCAAGCACGGCGCACGCGCGCTCGACGACGAGGAACCGCGCGTAGTACAGGTGCCCGTGCTCGCCGGCAGCCTCGACCACGGCCGCGTGGTACTGATCACCCGCGGCCGCAGCGCCGAGCCCGCCGACGTGCACTTGCTGGAGCGCGCGGCTGCCACCGCTGCGCTGGTCATCACCCGCGACCTGGCGGTGGCGGCGGTCGAGGGCAAGTACCGGGGCGACTTCCTGCGCGACCTGCTGGCCGGCCGCGCCGGCGGCGACGAGCACGTGATCAGTCACTGCGCGAGCCTGGGCTGGGACATCGACCGCCCGCTGGTGGTCGTCGTGGCCGAGCTGGACGGCGAGGCGGGCTCGCCGGTGCCGGCGGCGGGCGAGCTGCGGCCGGCCCACGAGCGCTTCGCCGGGGCCTGGAGCATGGTCGTGCGCGAGCGCGACCCGGGCGCGGCGGTGGTCGGCTACAGCCAGGAGGTGGTGGTGCTCATGGGCGCCGAGGGCGCGCCCGGCGGGCCGGGCGCGGGGCCGGGCCGCCAGGTCCGCCAGGCGATCGCCCAGGTCGCCGGCGACGGGGGAGGAGGGCGGCGGCCCTTCGCGACGGGGATCAGCCGGGTGGCCGAGCGTCCGGGGGACCTTCCCCACGCCTACGATCAGGCCCGCCAAGCCGCGCGCGTCGGCCGGCGGCTGAGCGGGCCGGGTGCGGTGGCCGAGTTCGACGACCTCGGGGTCTACCGGCTGCTCAGCCAGATCCCGGACACGGCCGAGCTGCGCTCCTTCACCGAGGAGGTCCTGGGCGAGCTGGCGCGGACCGGATCGCCGGAACAGGACGACCTGCGCACCACGCTGGAGACCCTGCTCGACAACAACCTCAACGTCGCCGAGACCGCGCGGCTGCTGCACTTCCACTACAACACCCTGCGCTACCGCATCGGCAAGCTCGAACGCATGCTCGGACCGTTCAGTACCGACCCCCATCTGCGCCTGAACCTCATGGTCGCCCTGCGCGCCGTCCGCATGCGCGACCTGCGCGGCTGACGCGCCGCCCATCCGGGCCCCGCCGCCGGCCGGGTGCGGCGCGGCGGGCGGGACCCGGGCCGGTGGGGGTCAGGCCTGGGGGAAGGAGACGTCGCTGCAGGCGTAGAACACCTGGTCGTAGTGGCTTGCCTGCCAGATCATGTAGACGACGTGGTGGCCGGTGCGGCCGGGTGCGCTCACGTCGATGTCGATGGAGACGCCGTTGAGGGACTCCCCGTCGGAGGGCGCGCCCTCGCCCGGCGGGATGGTTCCGGTGTCGGCGAGCAGTTCGAGGTCGTCCCAGGCCAGGCGCTGGGTCGTGGGGTCGAAACCCTCCTCGGTGACCAGGATGCGGATGTAGTCGGCTCCGTGCAGGGCCTGGTCGTGCACGGTGACGGTGAAGTCGTTCTGCACCGGCGTGGTGTGCCAGGGACCGGGCTCGTCCAGCGCGGCGTAGCGGTCCCCGCCGGTGCGTCCGGCGCTGCAGAGTTGGCCGTCGGGGATGGCGCCTCGGTGATCGCCGCCGACGTTCTCGCGGTAGAGGCCGTTCCAGTTCCACATCGCGGTGCTGTCGGCCTGCCAGGCCTGCCAGCACATGGGGTCCTCGGTGGCCATTTCGGGGTTTTGGAAGTCGTCGCCCCAGCGCTCCCAGCAGCCGTAGTTGCGCGATGCGGGATCGACGGTCGAGCCGTGGGCGAAGGCGCTGCCGGTGAACAGGGTGGTCAGCGCGAGCGGGACGACGGCGCCGACGACGAGGGTCCGCCGGAGGGCGGTGCGGACCGGTGAGGAGCGGCGCGGCGGGCGGGCGGGCGAGGGGGATTGCGCAGACATGAGTCCTCGAAGCGGTTCGACGATGGGCAGAGGATGCGGCCTCGACCCGTCGGGCCCATATCACGCGGACCCGCATCCTAATCCCGGCACGGTCGGCCATCAAGAGGGTGCGGACGGTGTTCGCGCGCTCTCCGCGGAAGCCGGGTCCGCGGACGGGGCGCCGATGTACCGGCCCGTGCTCCGCACCGCACGGGCATCGGTTACCGCTGCGCAACCGGTCGGCGACGGCGCTGTCACACTCCTGTGCCGGACTGTGGGAGCACATGCGGCCGGTGCCGGATCCGCGGTGCCGCCGCGCCAACGACCGGGCGGTGCTTTGGCAGATATCGCCAGTGCCGCCGCCCGGGACGGGCTCTATGGTTGCCCGGAAGTGAACTTGATCACGTAGCGGTGACCCGCCCGAACCGAGCGCGTGCCCCGCACGGGCGCGCCCCGCGCCCCGGCCGCAACGGACACGTCACACCTGGAGGCCCCCAGTGAACCTCGGCTTGCGGTGGAAGCTCTACGGCGACGGCAGCGCACCGCCTCCCGGAGAGGTGGTGCGCCCTCAGGAGCGCCTGTCGTGGGGGCGCACGACGGGACTGGGCGCTCAGCACGTCGTCGCCATGTTCGGTGCGACCTTCGTCTTCCCCGTCATCATGGGCCTGGACCCCAACCTCGCCATCATGATGTCGGGCCTGGCCACCATCCTCTTCCTGCTGATCGTGCAGGGCCGCGTGCCGAGCTACCTCGGCACCAGCGCCT
Source organism: Streptomonospora wellingtoniae (assembly GCF_031845375.1). Taxonomy (NCBI): domain Bacteria; kingdom Bacillati; phylum Actinomycetota; class Actinomycetes; order Streptosporangiales; family Nocardiopsidaceae; genus Streptomonospora; species Streptomonospora wellingtoniae. Next base: position 340,978 of record NZ_JAVREK010000003.1, on the reverse strand, counting down.
CGTTCGTGGCCGCCGCGGCCGCGATCTCGCCCGGAGGCGCCAACCCCGCCCTGCTCACCGGTGCCATCATGGTCGCCGGCCTGGTGCTGGCCCTGTCCGGCATCGTCATCCACCTGCTGGGCCCCAGGGCCGTGCTCGCCGCGTTCCCGCCCGCGGTCACCGGCGCGGTCGTGATGCTGATCGGCTTCAACCTCGCCCCGGTGGTGGCCGAGAACTACTGGCCCTTCGACCAGTGGGTCGGGCTGCTCACCATGGCGTTCGTCATCCTGGCGACCGTACTGCTGCGCGGCTTCCTCGGCCGCATCACCATCCTGCTCGGCCTGGTCTTCGGCTTCGTGCTCTCGTGGCTGTTCGACCTGGCGTTCGGCGCCGCCGCGCTGCCGGAGGGCCAGGGCGGCGGGGCCGCGCCGCGCGTGGACCTCTCCGCCGTCGGCGAGGCCGCCTGGATCGGCCTGCCCGACTTCCATGCGCCCGCGTTCCAGGCCTCCGCCGTGCTCGTGGCGCTGCCCGCCGTCATCGCCCTGATCGCCGAGAACGCGGGCCACGTCAAGGCCGTGCAGGAGATGACCGGCGAGGACCTCAACCCCTACATGGGCCGCGCGATCTTCGCCGACGGGCTGGCCACCAGCCTTGCCAGCGCGGTCGGCGGCTCGCCCACGACGACCTACGCCGAGAACATCGGCGTCATGGCCGCGACCCGCGTCTACTCCACGGCCGCCTACTACGTGGCCGCGGTCGTGGCGGTGCTCTTCGGGCTCTGCCCCAAGTTCGGCGAGCTGGTCGCCGCCACCCCCTCCGGCGTCCTGGGCGGCATCACCGTGGTCCTCTACGGCATGATCGGCCTGCTCGGCGCGAAGATCTGGGTGGAGAACCGGGTCGACTTCGGCAACCCGATCGTGCTGGTCCCCCTCGCAGCCGGGCTGATCGCCGGCATCGGCGGTGTCAGCCTGCGCATCACCGAGGGCTTCGCGCTGGAGGGCATCGCCCTGGGCACGATCATCATCCTCGCCGGCTACCACCTGCTCCACCGCCTGGCGCCGCAGAGCATGCGGCCCGCACCCGGCGGCGGCGCCGGAGTGCACAAGCCCGACGCCGGCGCCGGAGTCGTCCTGGGCAGCGGCGTCGACGCCGTGTCCGGCGACGACGCGGAACACGGCAGCACTGGCGCCGGTGAGACGGGGAAGGAAGAGCGTGAGGGGGGAGGCGCCGACGACTGACCCCGGGCCGCCGCCCGCCCGCAGCCCGCCGCAGGCCCGAGGCTTGCCGCGAGAGGAGATCCGTGAAGCCACCGCCGTTCGCCTACCACGCGCCCACCGACCTGGACGAGGCCGTCGGCCTGCTGGCGGAGGCGGGCGAGCAGGGCAAGATCCTGGCCGGCGGGCAGAGCCTGATCCCGCTGCTGAACATGCGCCTGGCGTCCCCGCGGGTCGTCGTCGACATCAACGGGGTCGCCGGGCTGGACGGGATCGGCACCGATTCCGGCGGCGTGCGGGTCGGTGCGCTGGTGCGCCATTCGCAGCTGGAGGCCGACACCGCCGCGGCCGAGGCCGTGCCGCTGCTCCGGCAGGGGTTGCGGCTGGTCGCCCACCCGGTGATCCGCAACCGGGGCACCACCGTGGGCAGCATCGCCCACGCCGACCCCGCCGGCGAGATGCCCGCCGTGCTGGCCCTGCTGGACGGTGCTGTCGAGGTTCGCGGCCCCTCCGGATCGCGCACGGTGCCCGCCGCCGCGTTCACGACCGGCCCGATGGAGACCGCCCTGGCGCCCGGCGAGATCGCCGTTGCGGCCCGGTTCCCCCAACCCGCACCCGGCACCGGTACCGCGTTCGTCGAGATCGCGCGGCGCCACGGTGACTACGCGCTCTGCGGCGCGGCCGCGGCGCTCACCCTGGACGCCGACGGGCGCGTCACCGCCGCCCGATGCTGCCTGATATCGGCGGCGCCCGTGCCCCTCGTGGTCGACCTGACGCCCGACCTGTCGGGCACCCGGGCGCTGCCCGGCGAGCTGGACGAGGCCGCCGCCGCGGCCGCCGAGCGCACCGACCCCGAGGACGACATCCACGCGAGCGCCGGCTACCGCCGCCATCTCGCGCGGGTCCTCACCGGGCGCGCCCTGGCCCGGGCGGCCGCCGCTTCTCCCGCTGCCACAGCCGCCACCGCCGCCGACACCGGAGCGACCCGATGACCGAGGAACAGCACGAGATCCGGCTGCACGTCAACGGGGTCCGCTACAGCGCGCGGGTGCCCGCCCGCCGCCTGCTGTCGGACTGCCTGCGCCACGATCTGAGGCTCACCGGCACCCATGTCGGCTGCGAGCACGGAGTCTGCGGCGCCTGCACCGTCCTCGTCGACGGGCAGCCGGCGCGCTCCTGCCTGATGCTGGCCGTCGGCGCCGCCCGGTACGACATCACCACCGTCGAAGGGCTGGCCGCGCCCGACGGCACCCCGCACCCGGTCCAGCGCGCCTTCTCCGAGTGCCACGCGCTGCAGTGCGGGTTCTGCACACCGGGCTTCCTCACCCTGGTCGCCGCGTACGTGCGGGACAACCCCGACCCCGGCGAGGACGACGCCCGCGAGGCCGTCACCGGCAACCTGTGCCGCTGTACCGGCTACCAGAACATCGTCGCCGCCGTGCTGCGCACCGCCGAGATCGTCCGCGAAAACGGCGCCGACGTCCCCGAGGCGCGCCGCCCCGACGAGCGGGCGGATGCGGCGGACGACGCGCAGCCCGCCGCATCCCCGAAGGAGGGAGGCCGCCCGTGAGCACCCGCATGTTCGGCGCGCCCGTCCAGCGCAGCGAGGACGAGCGCCTGGTCGCCGGCCGCGGCGCGTTCCTGGACGACCTGGGTGCCGGCGCGTGCGCCGCCGCGTTCGTGCGCAGTCCGCACGCCGACGCCCGCATCCTCGACATCGACGCCGCCGAGGCGGTCGACGTCGACGGCCTCATCGCCGTCTACACCTATGAGGACCTCTCCGGCCCGATGGCCGAGCCGCTGCCGCTGCTGATCCCGCACCCCTCGATCGTCGACGGCCGCACTCCCTACCCTCTGGCCCGCGAGTACGTCCACCACGTCGGCGAACCCGTCGCCATGGTCGTGGCGCACGACCGCTACACCGCCGAGGACGCCGCCGCCCGCATCCGCGTCGACTACGAGGTCGGCGGGCCCGTGGTCGGCATTGAGGCCGCGGCGGCCGCCGAGCGCACCGTGCACGAGGGCATGGCCGACAACGTCGCCGCGCACCTGGTCCAGGAGGTCGGCGACGCCCGCGCCGCCATCGGCGCGGCCCCCAACTCCCTGGAGTTGGACTTGGACATCGAGCGCTCGGCCGCCACTCCGCTGGAGGGCCGCGGCGTCTACGCCCGCTGGGAGCCCCCGACCGGCTCCACCGGCAGCGACGACGGTCGCCTGCGCGTCTACAGCTCCACCCAGACCGCCACCGGAGTGCGCGCCGCGGTGGCCGCCAAACTGGAGTTGGCGCTGGGCCAGGTCGAGGTGGTGGTGCCCGACGTCGGCGGCGGGTTCGGGGTGAAGATCGTGCATCCCTGGCCCGAGGAGGTCATGGTCCCCTGGGCCGCCCGCCGGCTGGGCCGCGAGGTCGCATGGGTCGAGGACCGCCGGGAGCACTTCATCGCGGCCGCGCACGAGCGCGCGCAGCGCCAGCGGGTGCGTGTCGGCTTCGACGACAGCGGGCGGCTGCTCGGCCTGGACGTCGACATCCTGCACGACAACGGCGCCTATCTGCCCTACGGCGTGATCGTGCCCATCGTGACCTCCACTCAGCTGCTCGGCCCCTACAAGCCCGGCGCCTACCGCGTGGAGTTCCGCAGCCTCTACACCAGTACGGCCATCGTGACCCCCTACCGCGGCGCCGGCCGCCCTCAAGGGGTCTTCGCGATGGAGCGCACCATGGACGCGATCGCCGACCACCTGGGCCTGGACCGGCTGGCGGTGCGCGCCGCCAACGTGATCACGCCCGCCGAGATGCCCTATGACCAGGGCCTGCTCTTCCAGGACGGTAGGCCGCTGATCTACGACTCCGGCGACTACCCGCGGATGCTGGAGATGATCGGCGAGCTGGTGGACTGGCCCGGCTTCGCCGAGTACCGCGAGCGGGCCCGCGAGGAGGGCAGGCGCGTGGGCATCGGCGTGGCCTGCTACGTCGAGGGCACCGGTCCCGGGCCCTACGAGGGCGGCCACGTGCAGGTCGAGACCAGCGGAAAGGTGCGCGTGGCCACCGGCCTGACCAGCCAGGGCCAGGGGCACGGCACGATGCTCGCCCAGGTCGTCGCCGACGAGCTGGACGTGCCGCTGACCGACGTCGAGGTCACCACCGGCGACACCCGGCGCATGGGCTACTCGGTCGGCACCTTCGCCTCACGCGGTGCTGTGACCAGCGGCAGCGCGGTCGCGCTGGCGGCCCGCCGGCTCAAGGAGAAGGCGCTGCGGATCGCCGCCGACGCGCTTGAGGCCGACACCGGCGACCTGGAGTTCTCGCAGGGGCGGATCCAGGTCAAGGGCAGCCCTGCGCACCGCGTCGAGCTGGGTACCGTCGCGGTCCTGTCCAACCCGCTGCGCTATGCCTTCGACGCCGCGTCGGCCGCGGCCACCCAGTTCAGCGGAGGCGGCGACCCCGACCGGCCGCCGGTGGCCGAAGGCGACGCGCCGGGCCTGGAGGGCACCGACTACCACTCGCCGCTGCGCTGCACCTTCGCCAACGGCGCCCACGCCGCCGTCGTCGAGACCGACCCCGACACCGCCGAGATCCGCATCCTGCGCTACTGCGTCGTCCACGACTGCGGCAACCTGATCAACCCGCGCATCGTCGAGGGGCAGGTGCACGGCGGCGTCGCCCAGGGCGTCGCCGGTGCGCTGTACGAGCGCATGGTCTACGACTCCGACGGCCAGCTGCTCAACGCCTCGTTGATGGACTTCCTGATGCCCTACGCCAGCGAGATCCCGACCGTGGAGATCGCGCACATGCAGACGCCCAGCCCGCTCAACCCGCTGGGCGTCAAGGGGGCGGGCGAGGCCGGGGTGATCCCCGCCTCGGCGGCGCTCGCGGCTGCCGTGGAGGACGCCGAGGGCTTCCGCGTGGCCCGCATGCCGATCTCGCCGCCGGAGCTGTTCGAGCTGCGCCGCCGCCACGCCGCAGGAGACGCGCGCGTCCCCTCGGTCCCCGTCCGCGCCTCGCCCGTCGGCGCACCCGGCGCCGCGCACCGCCGGGCCGGGGAAGAGCCCGGCGGATCCGTGAATCCCGACCCGTCCGTCCCGTCCGCGAGGGAGCCCCGTTGAAGATCTCCGGCAGCGCCACACTGCAGGCACCCGCGCAGCGGGTCTGGGACCGCATGCTCGACCCCGAGGCGCTCGCGCGGGCGATTCCCGGATGCGAGAGCCTGGAGCGCGTCGGCCCGGACGAGTACCGGGGCACCGTCAGCGCCGGAGTCGGCTCGATCAAGGGCACCTTCCAGGGCGGCGTGCGGCTGTGCGACCTGCGGCCCGCGGAGTCGCTGACGATGCGCGCCCAGGGCTCGGGCGCTCCCGGCACGGTCACCGCCGAGATCGGGGTGCGCCTGGCGGACCTGGGTGACGGGCGCACCGAGCTTTCCTACGACGCCGACGCCGTAGTGGGCGGCATGGTCGGCGGCGTCGGGCAGCGCATGCTCGCGGGCGTGGCCAAGAAGATGGCCGGGGAGTTCCTGGGCCGCCTCGGCGACGAGGTCGCGGGGCGCCCGGCGGGCTCGGGACCCGCGCCCGAGGCGGCTACGTCGGCGCCCGCGCCCGGCGCCGCCACCGTGCCCGCCCCGGCCGCGACGGTCGTCCCGGCCGCGACGGTCGGCGACGGCGCCGCGGCGTTCGTGCGGGGAGCACTCTTCGGCGCCGCGGCCGCGCTCGCGGGCGTGGCTGTAGGCGCTTGGGCGGGGCGCCGGGCCCGCTGACCCCTGCGGCTCCGGGCGTGCCGCGGGTATTGCGTGTGTCACCGGCGCTGCGCCCAAGGGCTCCGGCGCCGAGCTGCAGCGCGGGCGCCACACGTCCGTGATCACGTCCTTTCGGGCGTGGAACGCCCCGCAGGCAAAGGATTCGGGTCTTTTGCGGCACGTTGTCGCACTCTCGTGACCTGCTGCCGTAGTCGAGTGGTCACCGGACGCCGCCGGGCGGTGCTAGGTTCACTGCGTGGTGTCCGAGAGCCACGGCCAGGAGCCGCAATCTCCGTAGTCGCAGGCGTTTCCGCATCGTCTGACACCTTCCGCCACGAACATCCTGCTTTGCCCCAGCGTCGCGAGGGAGCCGAGATCCACGTGAGTGAAGCACCGAAACTCTCTACGAAGATCATCGTCGCCGGCGGTTTCGGCGTGGGGAAGACGACCTTCATCGGCGCCGTCTCGGAGATCCCGCCCGTGCGCACGGAGGCGGCGGTCACGGCCGCCAGCGCGGGCATCGACGACCTCTCCCACACCCCCGACAAGACCAGCACGACGGTGGCCATGGACTTCGGCCGCATCTCGCTGGAGACCGACCTGACCCTCTACCTCTTCGGTACACCGGGCCAGCAGCGGTTCTGGTTCATGTGGGACGACCTGGTGCGCGGCGCCCTGGGTGCGATCGTGCTGGTCGACACCAGACGCCTGGAGGACTCCTTCCAGGCGCTGGACTACTTCGAGAAGCAGTACCGGCTGCCCTTCCTCGTCGCGCTGAACTCGTTCGGCGGCGACCCCGGGCACTCGACGGAGGACCTGCGCGACGCGCTCGACCTCAGCCCCGAGGTCCCCATCGTGCGCTGCGACGCCCGCGACAAGAACTCGGTGGTCGAGGTCCTCGCCGCGCTGGTGCGGCACGGCATCGCCATGGAGGCCGCGCAGCGCAACGGGCAGCGCGGCCAGCTCGTGCGCTGATCGCGCGGGCCCGCGAAGGGCGTGCCGCCGCACGGAGATCCCGGCATGCCAAGCGCTGCGAGCTCTGCCGACCCGATCCGCGCCGTGTGAATGGGGCCACAGGGAACCACAAGAGGTCTGTGGGCGTTACCCTTGCGTGGTGTTCGGACGAATGGCTGATAGCGTCCGCCGACTCCTGGGCAAGCCCGGAGCGGTGGATCTGCGCCCCTATACGAAGCTTCTGGAATCGATCGAGGCCCGCGAGCCCGACCTCCGCGAGCTCAGCGACGCCGAGCTGACCGAGAAGGCGACGGACCTCGGCAACGCCGACCTCCCCTACGACCGGCACGACCTCGTTGAGCTGTGCGCGGTCGGCCGCGAGGCGGCTCGCCGGACGCTCGACGAACGCCCCTACGACGTGCAGCTGCTCGGAGTCATGTCGCTGCTGGACGGCCACATCGCCGAGATGGCCACCGGCGAGGGCAAGACCCTCTCGGGCGCCCTCGCGGCCGCCGGCTTCGCGCTGCGCGGTCAGCGCGCGCACGTCCTCAGCGTCAACGACTACCTCGCCCGCCGCGACGCCGAGTGGATGGCGCCCCTCTACGACATGCTGGGCGTCGCCGTCTCCTGGATCGGCGAGGAGTCCACCCGCGAGGAGCGCCACGCCGCCTACTCCGCCGACGTCACCTACGCGTCCGTGAGCGAGCTGGGCTTCGACGTCCTGCGCGACCGCATGGTCACCGGCGTCGACGAGCGCGTGGTGCCCGCACCCGACATCGCCATCATCGACGAGGCCGATTCCGTCCTGGTCGACGAGGCCCGGGTACCGCTGGTACTGGCGGGCGCCGCCGAGACCGCCGACGCCGACGCCGAGATGGCCGATCTCGTCCGCCGTCTGACGCCCGGCGTCGACTATGAGATCGACCCCGAGGGCCGCAACGTCCAGCTCACCGACGCCGGCATCGACAAGTGCGAGAAGGAGCTCGGCGGCGTCGACCTCTACGACGAGGACGACACCTCCGTGCTGCCGCGCGTCAACCTCGCCCTGCACGCCCACGCGCTGCTGCAGCGCGACGTGCACTACGTCGTCCGCGACGGCGAGGTGCGGCTGATCAACGAGTCGCGCGGGCGGATCGCGCTGCTGCAGCGCTGGCCCGACGGCCTGCAGGCCGCGGTCGAGGCCAAGGAGAAGGTCGACGTCTCCGACACCGGAGAGGTCCTGGACTCCCTTACCGTGCAGTCGCTGGTGCTGCGCTACCCGACCCGCTGCGGCATGACCGGCACCGCCATGGCGGTGGCCGAGCAGCTGCGCGAGTTCTACGAGCTCGAGGTCGCGGTCATCCCGCCCAACAAGCCATGCGTCCGCGAGGACGAGGGGACCCGGCTCTACGCCACGCGCGAGGAGAAGGAGGACGCCCTCGCCGAGGAGATCGCCGAGGTGCACGCCACGGGTCGGCCGGTCCTCGTCGGCACGCAGGACGTCGCCGAGTCCGAGCTGCTGGCCAAGCGCCTGTCCGGCGACGGCCTGGAGTGCGTCGTCCTCAACGCCAAGAACGACGCCGACGAGGCCGCCGTCATCGCCGAGGCCGGCACCTACGGCGCCGTCACCGTCTCCACCCAGATGGCCGGGCGCGGCACCGACATCCGGCTGGGCGGCAGCGACATGGCCGACCGCGACCGGGTGGTCGAGCAGGGCGGCCTGTACGTGATGGGCTACGGCCGCTACCCCAGCAGCCGCCTCGACGACCAGCTGCGCGGGCGTGCCGGGCGCCAAGGCGACCCCGGCGCGTCGGCCTACTTCGTCTCCGTCGAGGACGACCTGGTGGCCAACAACGCACCCGAGACCCGCGGCTACGAGGCCCAGGGCGACGGCGCGATCACCGACGACAGCTGGCTGCGCATGGTCGACCACGCCCAGCGGGTCTCCGAGGGCAAGCTGCTGGAGGTGCACCGCAACACCTGGCGCTACAACAAGCTGATCGACGTGCAGCGCAGCGTCGTGCTGGAGCACCGCGAGGCGGTGCTGGCCGACGACCTGGGCGACCGCCAGCTCCGCGTCGACTGCCCGGCCCACCACGCCGATCTGGTCGAGGAGGCCGGCGCCGAGGAGACCGCCCGGGCGGCCCGCCTGATCACGCTGTACCACCTCGACCGGGGCTGGACCGACCACAACGCCTACCTGGCCGAGTTGCGCGAGGGCATCCACCTGCGCTTCCTGGGCAGGCGCGACCCGCTGGACGAGTTCAACGCCGACGCCGTGCCCGCGTTCAAGGGCTTCCTGGACGAGGCCCGCGCCCGCGCCGCCGAGACCTTCGCCGAGACCGAGGTCGACGAGAACGGCAAGATCGACGTCGCCGAGGTCGGCGTCAAGCGTCCCACCATGACCTGGACCTACATGGTCCACGATCACCCGTTCTCCTCCGCTCTGGAGACCGTGGTCGGCCGCTTCCGCGGCAAGCTCGCCGGCTCCGGTGAGACCGCCTGAGCGACTGCCCCCGGCACAACCCCGTTGATCTTGTAGCCATCGTCACTGGAAATCGTTTTCCATCACGATGGCTACAAGATCAACGGGGTTCGACCAACGCCTCGCCCCGGTGTTGGCAGATCTTGCCGATTCACCGATCGCCGCGGACCGTTTGAATCCCTAGTGCGGCCCGCGTCCGCTGCGGCCGCGGCGAGTCGGCCGACACGCAGGGGCGGGTGAATGGCAGGGCAGCGCAGGGTCCGCATCGGCATCGACACAGGCGGCACGTTCACCGACGTCGTCGCCCTCGACGAAGACACCGGCGAACTGCTGGCGACCAAGACCCCCTCCACCCCCGCCGACCCCTCCGCGGGGTTCATGAACGGCGTCGCCAAGGCGCTGGACCTGCTCGGGCCGCCGACCGCGGTCAGCGCGCTGTGCCACGGCACCACCGTCGCCACCAACCTCCTTCTTGAGGGCAGGACCGGCCCCCTCGGGTTCATCACCACCGAGGGCTACGAGTTCATCCTGGAGATCGCCCGCCAGGCCGTGCCGGACGGCTATGGCAACTCATACTTCTGGGTCAAGCCCGACCGGATCGTCCCCGCCGACCTGGTGCGCACCGTCGGCGGCCGGCTCGACCACACCGGCGCCGAGATCCGCCCGCTCGACGAGGAGCAGGCGGCCGCCGCCGCCCGCTGGTTCCGCGACCGGGGCGTCGACACCATCGGCGTCTGCCTGCTGCACTCCTACGCCGATCCCGCCCACGAACGGCGGCTGCGCGAGGTCCTGCGGGCCGAGCACCCCGGCGCCACCGTGTCCATCAGCTCCGACGTGCTGCGCGAGTACCGCGAGTACGAGCGCTCCATGACCACCCTGGTCGACGCCGCGGTCAAGCCGGGTGTCACCAGCTACATCCGCGGCATCGGTGCGCGCCTCGCCGAAGCCGGCACCGGCCCCGGCGGGCAGCGGCCGCCGTTTCTGGTGATGAAGTCCAACGGCGGTGTGCTCTCGGCCGACGAGGTCGTCCACCAGCCCATCAGCACCGTGATGTCGGGGCCCGCCGCCGGCGCCCTCGGCGCCGCGCTGCTGGCCGGGCGCGCCGGCTACGACCGCGTCCTCACCCTGGACGGCGGCGGCACCTCGACCGACGTCTCGGTCGTGCTCGGCGGCGAGCCGGGGCTGACCACGGAGGGCTCCATCGGCCGCTACCCTTCCAAGATCCCGATGATCGACGTCGTGACCGTCGGCGCCGGGGGCGGCTCCATCGCGCGGGTCTCCCCGGAGGGCGCCCTCAAGGTCGGCCCCGCCTCGGCGGGGGCCGAGCCCGGCCCGGCCTGCTACGGCAGGGGCGGCGCCGAACCCACCGTCACCGACGCCCACGCCGCCCTCGGCCGAATCCCCCCCTACCTGCTCGGTGGTGAAATGCCCCTGGACGTCTCCGCGGCGGAGGCCGCCGTGGCGGCGCTCGGGGACAAGCTCGGCATGGACGCCGCGGAGACGGCCGAGGGCATCCTGCGCATCTCCGCCTGGAACCAGGCCAACGCACTGCGCCAGGTAACGGTGCAGCGCGGCCTGGACGTGCGCGACTTCCACCTGGTGGCTTTCGGCGGCTCCGGCTCGCTGCTGCTGTGCCCGCTGCTCGACATCCTGGGCCCGGCAGGCGCGTTCGTGCCGGCCGACCCCGCCAACGTCTCGGCGTTCGGGCTGCTGAGCGTTGATGTGCGCAACGACTACGTGCGCACCCGCGTGGCACGCCATGCCGACCTGGACACGGCCGCGGCCGAGGCCGTCTTCGCCGAGTTGGCCGGCGAGGCCGCCGAGGTGCTGCGGGCCGAGGGTTTCGCCGCCGAGGGCGGTCCCGGCGGCGTCGGCGGCATGCGCCTGGAGCGCAGCGCCGACCTGCGCTACGTCGGCCAGGCCTACGAGGTGCGCGTGCCCGTCCCCGCGGGCGCGCTGGACGCCGCCGCAGCCGACGCCGTGGCCGAGGCGTTCCACACCGCCCACCGCGGCCTCTACGGCTACGACCTGCGCGACACCCCCGAGCAGCAGGTCGAGTGGGTGAACCTGCGGGTCACCGGTATCGGCCGCATCCGCCGCCCCGAACCGCGCGGCGTCGCCGGCCCCGGCGGGGCCCGCGAAGCGCGGACCGGTGTGCGCGACGTGCGCTTCGACGGCGCCGTGCACCGCGGCACCCCCGTGTACCGGCGCGGCGCGCTCGCGCCGGGCAGCACCGTGCGCGGGCCCGCGGTGATCGAGGAGTACGCGTCGACCCTGCCGCTGCACCCCGGCTTCACCGCGCGCGTGCACCCCGACGGCGGCATCGCCGTCACCGCCGACACCGCACCCGCTGCCGAGGAGGTCCAGCGTTGAACCGCGACCCCGACCGCCCCGCGCCGCCGCAGGAGGTGCCGCGCGCCGCCGGCCCCGCCTCCGCGGGGGACGGCCGCCCGCCCGCGGACCCCGTGCTGGCGGAGATCGTCGAGGGCACCCTCGCCTCGGTGGAGATGGAGGTCGAGACGGCGATCGCGCGAACCTCGCGCTCGCCGATGATCCGCGACGCCCACGACTTCCGGGTGGGCATCCACGACCGGCGGCTGCGCAAGCTCACCGGCCGCTCCTACTCCGCGCTCGTGCACCCGGTCGCCCGCGACTTCCCGCCCGAGACCATGCGCCCCGGCGACGTGTTCTTCCACAACGACGTCTACGAGTCCGAGGGCGGGATCGGGCACCTGCCCGACCTGTGCGTGACGGTCCCGGTCTTCCACGACGACGGCGCGGGCCCCGAGGTGGTGGCGTTCGTGCAGGCTTTCGGCCACCACGACGACATCGGCGGCGCCTGCCCCGGCTCCATGCCGCCCAGCGCCACCTCGGTCTTCGAGGAGGGCCTGATGGTCCCGCCGATCAAGCTGTGGGACCGGGGCGTGCCCAACCGCGCCGCGCTGCGCATCATGGTGCGCAACTCCCGGATGCCCGACTCGCTGGCCGCCGACCTCGACGCCGAGTGCTCGGCCTGCCTGATGGGGGCGCGCCGGCTCGCCGACCTGTTCGCCCGCTACGGCCGCGCGGCCGTCGAGCGGTGCTTCGACGCCGTGCTGGACGCCACCACCGAGACCTACCGGCGGGAGATCCTCGCCAGGATCCCCGACGGCACCTACGTGTGGGAGGACTACGCCGAGCACGACGGTGTGGACGAGCCCCGCCTGCACCGGCAGCGCATCACCCTCACCAAGGTGCCGGATCGGCTGATCATCGACTTCGTCGGAACCTCGCCGCAGGCCAGGGGGCCGATCAACCACTGCGGCGACTACGCCGACGGCAACTTCCTGAAGAAGTGGCTGGCGCCCGTCCTGCGCAACCTGGCCGACACCCCGGAGCGGATGGCCGAGCTGGACGTCAACGAGGGGGTGGTGCCGCTCATCGAGATGCGCTTCCCCGAGAAGGGGACCCTGCTCACTCCCGTGTTCCCCGCGCCGACCAACGCGCGCACGTTCGTCATCCTGCGCCTGCTGGGCGTGCTCGCCGGCGTCCTGGCCAAGGCCGTCGACGGCTACATGCCGGCCGACCAGGAGACCATCCGCTACACGGGAGTCTTCGGCACCGGCGCCGACGGCCGGCCCTACCTGATGCGCGAGGTGCTGGGCGGCGGCTCGGGAGGGCGGCACTACGCCGACGGCGAGGACACCATCCACGTCGTTCCCGACTCCCGCAACCTGCCCACCGAGTTCACCGAGTCGCGGTTCCCGTTCATCGTCGAACGGCTCGGCCTGGCCGTCGACTCCGGAGGGGCCGGCCGCTACCGGGGCGGCCTGGGCTATGAGAAGCACATCCGGATGCTGCGCGACGCCTCGTTCATGTCCATCGCCGACCGCTCGATCCTGTCCTGCTGGGGCGTCAAGGGCGGCCGCGCCGGGGCGTCCTTCCAGGTGACGATCGACCCAGGCGGCCCCCGCGAGCGCGAGCCCGGCGGGCTGGTGGAGGCGGAGCCGGTACGCGCCGGCGAGGTCGTGCGCATCCGCACCACCGGCGGCGGCGGCTGGGGCGACCCGCTGGAGCGCGGAGCCGACGCGGTCCTGGCCGACGTGCGCTGCGGAAAGGTCTCGCGCAGGGCCGCACGCGAGGACTACGGCGTTCCGGTGACCGGTCCCGACGACGCGCCCCGCGCGGACACGGCCGAGGTGGAGCGGGTGCGCGCCGGTCTGCGCCGCTCCCGGCCGGACGACGCCCCCTTCTTCGACCGCGGCCCCGGCTACGCCCTGCTGGCCGGCGGCGCTGAGAGTGCGGAGGTCGATCGCCTGTGAGCCTCTCCCGAGTCGTGGTCGCCCTGGGGGGCAACGCAATGACGGGCCCCGACGGCAGCGCCCGCCCCGACGACCAGCGCAGCGCCCTCACCGCGGCCATGGAGCACGTCGCCGACCTCGTCGCCGGCGGCACCGAGGTGGTGCTGACCCACGGCAACGGCCCCCAGGTGGGCAACCTGCTGGTGAAGAACGAGCTGGCCGCCGACGTGGTGCCGCCGGTGACGCTGGACTGGTGCGGCGCCCAGACCCAGGCGACGATCGGCTTCACCATCGCCGACGCGCTGGAGTCGGCGCTGGCCCGCCGCGGGCGGCCCCGCCCGGTCAGCGCCGTGGTCACCCGCACCCTGGTGGACCCCGCCGACCCCGCCTTCGACCACCCGGCCAAGCCGGTGGGCCGCTATCTGCCCGAGCGGGAGGCGGCCCGCTTCGCGGCGCTCGGCCAGGACTGGGCCGACTTCGGAGCGCGCGGGTGGCGCCGCGTGGTGCCCTCGCCCCAGCCCCGCGAGATCCTCGACGCTCCGGCCGTGCGGGCGCTGCTGGCGGCCGGCGTCGTGCCGGTCGCGGCCGGGGGCGGGGGAGTGCCGGTGGTCCGCGACGCCTCCGGGACGCTGCAGGGCGTGCAGGCGGTGTTGGACAAGGACCGCACGGCCGCGCTGCTGGCGTGCGTGCTGTCGGCGGAGGTGCTGGTCGTCGCCACCGACGTGAACTGCGCCGTGCTGGACTACGGCACCGACCGCGCACGCCCCATCGGCCGCATCTCAGCCGGCGAGCTGCGCGGATACCTCGCCGCCGGGCACTTCGCCGAAGGCAGCATGGGGCCCAAGGTCGAGGCCGCAGTGCGGTTCGTGGAGGCGGGCGGGCGGCGCGCCGTCATCACGGGACTCGACGGTGTCGCCGCCGGATCGGCCGGGCAGGCGGGTACCGTCGTCGAACCATGACCCCGGCGCCCTGATCAGCATGAGAACCGCAGACGAGAGGTGGACCCAGATGCCCACGCCCATCGAGGTGCACAAGGTGGCGATCGAGAGCGTCACCGACGCGTCCGGGCTTGCCCGGCTGATCGACGGCGGCGCCGTTCGCGCCGACGACGTCCTGGCCGTGATCGGCAAGACCGAGGGCAACGGCGGCGTCAACGACTACACACGGATCCTGGCCGACCGGGCGTTCCGTGAGGTGCTCGTGGGCAAGGGGTCGCGGGCCGAGGAGGAGGTGCGGCGCATCCCGCTGGTGTGGTCGGGCGGGACCGACGGCGTGCTGTCCCCGCACGCGACCGTCTTCGCCCGCGCGCCCGAGGGGCGCTACGCGCCCAGCGACGAGCCGCGGCTGGTGGTGGGAATCGCGATGAGCGAGGAGATCCTGCCCGAGGACATCGGCCGCCCGGCAATGGTGCGCAAGGTCGCCGCGGGCGTTCGCGCGGCGATGGACGAGGCGGGGATCGCCGACCCCGCCGACGTGCACTACGTGCAGACCAAGACCCCGCTGCTGGTACTCGAGACCATCAACGACGCGAAGGCGCGCGGCCACGACGTGGTCACCCAGGACACGCTGAAGTCCATGGACATCTCCAACTCCACCACCGCGCTGGGGATCGCGACCGCGCTGGGCGAGATCGACGAGCCCGCGGCCGAGCAGATCCACACCGACCTGGGCCTGTTCTCCTCGGTCGCCTCGTGCTCTTCGGGTGTGGAGCTGGACCGTGCCCAGATCGTGGTGGTCGGCAACGCGCGCGGTGTGGGCGGCCGGTACCGCGCCGGCCACGGCGTCATGCGCGACGCGCTGGACGCCGACGGGATCTGGTCGGCCGTCCGCTCGGCCGGCATCGACCTGCCGGAGCGCCCCCACCCAGACGATCTGGGAGAGCGGCTGGTCAACGTCTTCCTCAAGTGTGAGGCCGACCCCTCCGGCCGGGTGCGCGGGCGGCGCAACATCATGCTGGACGACTCCGACGTGCATTGGCACCGGCAGATCAAGGCCACCGTCGGCGGGGTCGCCGCCGCGGTGACCGGCGACCCCGCGGTGTTCGTCTCGGTCGCGGCGGTCCACCAGGGCCCGTCGGGGGGAGGCACCGCGGCGGCCATAGCCGATCTCGGAGAGTGACGTTCCCGGCCCCGGGGCCCGGCCGCTGCCGACCGCGACCGGGCCCCGGTGCTCGGGGATTCCCGTCGGGCGATTGCAGTTCCGTGCGCACGGAAAATCGACCCCCCGGAGTAATCGAGCCTTCATGCAATTGCACGCGTAGCGGGGTAGGGTTCAGGACATCTGAAGGCGGAGCGCCCTTGCCGGGGGCCCGCCTATCTCGGTATGGGCGGAATCCGGACTGGCGTGCACAGACGGGAGTCGGTCGGACGTGGAGCACGAGATCGGTGCGGAAGAGAAGATTACCTACGGCCGCAACGACCGCTTCGTCGGCGGCCCCGTGGGCGGCGGGCGGTTCTGGCTCGAAGACGACGGCTCCCCCGCGGCCAAGCTCGGCGGCCCGGAGGAATGGCGCGAGCAGGGCATGATCGACGTCCGCCGGGGCGACACGTTCACCGTCGGCGGCCAGACGTGGCGCATCACCGACATCGTCAACGCCGACGCCGAGGACGCCTACCTCACGGCGGTCCGCGAGGGTTGAGCCGCGGCGGCTCCTTCGGACACGCCCTGCCCCGCGGTGCCTGTGTGTCCGATGCCGTTTACGCGTGGTTTGTCGCGGCACATCACTCCGCGAGAGGCGGTCGTCGACTCCGGGCATCGAGACATTCCGGTTATCCGATCAGGCCGTCGGCGTGACCGAAGTCCGGATACCGTCGTCGACGACGCGGTGCCCCACCGCACGGTCCGAGGGCCGTGCGCCCGCGATTCATCCCCTCGCCCGGCCCCAGGAGCTGTCCCCCGCCCCTGGGGCCGGATCCGTTGCCGGAGGGCAGCGCCGGCGTCTAGTAGCTTCACCCCATGGCACTACGGCATATCGCACTGTTCCGCTGGTCCGAGGGCGTCACGCCCGCCCAGGTGGCCGAGGTCGAGGAGGCCCTCGCGCGGCTGCCAGGGGCGATCCCCCAGCTCGACGCCTACGCTTACGGAGCCGACCTGGGGATCGGGGCCGACACATTCGACTTCGCGGTGGTCGCGGACGTCGCCGGCGAAGAGGCCTTCGCCGCCTACCGCGACCACCCCGAGCACCAGGCGGCGCTGGGGATCATCCGCCCGCTGCTCGCCGAACGGGCGTCCGCGCAGTTCCGCACCGGCGGGTCCGACTAGGCATATCACCGTCGATCTTGTAGCTATCGCAAATGGAAATCGATTGCCATCACGATAGCTACAAGATCGACGGGGTTCGGTCGCAGCGGCAGCGCGCACCCTCCGCGAGCCGCTCGCGGAGGGCGGCGGGCGCGCCGGCGGTCAGTCCACCAGCTGCGCCATTTCGCGCACGGTGGGGCAGGGCCACCGCAGCATGCAGCAGCGGCACCGCTGCGCCGGAGTAACACTCCCGCTGCTGAGAGCGCCCGCATCGCGCGGGCGGTGGGAGTCCAGCAGGGCGAGGCAGAGGTCGGAGAAGCGGATGATCTCTTCGCGGGCGTTGGCGTAGAAGGCGATGTCGTTGATCCGCATCAGCGCGTTCTCACCGGCCTGGGCCGGCAGCCCCACGGTGTCAGGGCCCCACGGCACCGCCTTGGCCGCGCGCT
This sequence comes from Streptomonospora wellingtoniae, assembly GCF_031845375.1. Classification (NCBI taxonomy): domain Bacteria; kingdom Bacillati; phylum Actinomycetota; class Actinomycetes; order Streptosporangiales; family Nocardiopsidaceae; genus Streptomonospora; species Streptomonospora wellingtoniae. The sequence continues at coordinate 323,677 of NZ_JAVREK010000003.1, read as the reverse complement.
CGCGGATCCCCTCGACGTAGATGCGCAGCCGCTCGTGGTCGTCGAGCTGGCCGGTCGTGGACGCGAAGATGTCCGAGAGCGACATGCGGCCTCCCCCTGCGGCGCCGTCACCGCAGGCGCGGTGCGCCCCGGTCGTCGGCGGTGGTACCCCGGGGAAGAATTATCGCAGGTTACCGAGCGTGATGTGGGCTGGACGCGCCGTTCCGTTCCGTGTCCGCCCATCGTACGACCGGTCGGATGGGGACCGGTTCCGCAGGTCCGGCCGGGCGCCCGCCGCCGTAGGGAAGCCGCGTGCCCGCCGGCTCCGGCGCGCGGGCGCGGAACCGGCGGGAGAAGGCGGCTAGCCGCAGCTGCCGCCGCAGTTGCACGGACCTCCGCTCTGGCAGCCGCAGGTGCAGCTTGAGCCGCAGTTGCAGCCGGCCGGGGCGGGCGGGTTGGGGGCGGACTCGGGCATGGTGCCTCCTCGAAGCGGGTCGCCGTGTGCCCACATGGGCGGCATTGCAGTGCATTTCGACACGTGCCCGTTCCACGGCGCTGCCAACCGGTCCCCGGGGTTCGACCGCTGTCGCCTCCGCGGCGCCGAGCCTGCCGATTGCGCCTTCGCGCACGGCGCCGCCCGGGCGGGTGCTCCGGCGAGCGCGCGCCCGCGCGCTCCGGAGTCAGGCGAAGTAGCCCGGCGCCGGCGCCGGTCGGCGCACCATCCGGTACAGCCAGACCTGGCCGAGCACCATGAACGGGACGGCGGGTGCCAGGGCCGACCCGACCAGAAGGGCACTTCCGTCCGGAACCGGGGCGACGGGCAGGTTCACCGCTGCCGCCACGACCACCGGCACCGATGCCAGTGCCGCCGCCGAGGTGTGCCGCGACAGCTGCGGCCCCGACAGCCCCGAGGTCGCGGCGAGCAGCCCCAGCAGCATGAGCGCGGCCGCCGCGGCGGCCAGCGGGCGGTCCGGCGCCGCGCCGCCGGGCAGCAGCGACGCGCCCGCCGCCAGCACGCCCGCCACCAGCGCGGCCCGTGCCAGCGGACGCGTGGCCCGGGCCGCGGTGTCGGCGGCGAGGGCGGTGTCGGCGGTGTCGGCGGCTCCACCCGGATCCGCCGCGTGGGCGGGACCGGTTCCGCCGGCCTCCGTAGAATGGCGCGTCGGCGTGGACGGCGCGGTGACCTCGCCCGCGGCGGGCACGCCCGCGGTCCCGGACTCCGCCGCCAGTGCCGGCCGAGGCCCTCGCCCGCCTGCCCCTTCCGTACCGGCGGCCGGCACCAGGCGCTCGGCGCCGAACGCCGCGCCGCGCAGGGCGAACAGCGCGGCCGCGGTCAGCGCGCAGCCGAGTGCGAAGGGAGTCAGCACCGCGCCCCCGCCCAGCAGACCGCCCACGGCCAGCCCCCAGCTCAGCGCCAGCGTCCAGCTTCCGCCGACGATCCCCGCGTCGCAGACCGCCCGGCCCGCTCTCCCGCGCATGCGGCCCCGCATCCACAGCCCCGCGTCCCGGAAGAGCCACCCGGCCAGCAGTGCCACGAACACCGGCCACATGCCGGTGATCACGGCGGCCTTCAACTCGGGGAGCAGTCCCATGGCCACGCCCACCGCGCCGAGTAGCCACACCTCGCTGCCCAGGAAGTAGGGGGCCATGGCCGAGACCGCGCGCCGCCGCTCGGCGCGGGTGCGGGCCACCCAGGGCATCAGCATGCCCAGCCCGATGTCGCATCCGGCGAGCACCAGATACCCCGCCACCAGTCCGGCGAGGAGGACAACGGCAATGATTTCCACGGCAGGCTCCAATGGGGGAGAGGGGACGGTCGGCGGGCGTCGCGGGTCAGAACGTGTGCACCGGCGGGTTCGCGGCCGCCCTGCCGGAGTCCGAGCCGCCTGTGCGCGCCGGCGCCAGCGGCCCGCCTTCGGGGCCGAGCCGGGCGTAGCGCACCAGCAGTACGTAGGTCGCCGTCGCCAGTACCGCGAAGGCGAGGGTGAACAGGGTGAACGAGACCGCGGCCATCGCCGGCGTCATGTCGGTCATCGCGTCTGCGGTGGTCAGCAAGTCCTCCACCGCCCACGGCTGGCGCTGCGTCTCGCGCAGCAGCCATCCGCCGACGCTGGCCCCGAACGGCAGGAACGGCAGCACTACGAGCGGCCACAGCACGCCCCGCCAGCGGTCCAGGCGGCGCAGCAGCCACACCCCCAGCAGCACCGGCGCGATCAGGGACATCAGCCCCCAGGAGCCCATCATGAGCGTGTCTCCCACGGCGTCGAAAACGCCGGGGGCGCGGCCGCCGGCCTCGATCGCGGCGATCTCCGCAGGCCCGTAGGTCAGCCCGCTGGCAGGCGGCGTGCGGTCGTAGAGGGCGAACTGGGCGCCCCCGGCCGTGACCGTTGGGAACAGCGCCAGCGAGAACACCGCGGTGCCCCAGCGGATGCCGCGGCCGAACATCCGGTCGGGGTCGTGGCGCCGGGCCAGGTGGTAGGCGCTGACGGCGATGACCACCGACGATCCCACCAGCAGTGCGCTGAAGCCGATGTGGCCGAACGCCAGGAGCGTCGACGGGTTCGCCATCAGCGCAGCCGGGTCGGCGACGTGCGCCACGCCGTCCTCCATCCGCAGCCCCACCGGGTAGCGCAGGAACCCGTTGGCCACCAGCACCCAGTAGGCCGACAGGTAGGCCGTCGCCGTCACGACCGCGAAGCAGGCCAGGTGAGCCCAGCGGCCCATCCGGTCCCAGCCGAAGATCCACAGGCCGAGGAAGGTCGACTCGACGAAGAAGGCGCCCATCGTCTCGACGGCCAGCGGGGCGCCGAACGCGTAGCCGAACATGTCGCTCAGCCCGCTCCAGTTCAGCGCCAGTTGCAGCTCCATGACCAGCCCGGAGAGCACGCCCATGGCGTAGTTGACGACGTAGAGGCCGCCCCAGAAGCGCACGGCCCGCATTCGCGCCTCGTCGCGGCGCAGGGTGGCGCCGAGCTGGCCGAACAGGATGAACGGGGCCAGCCCGAGGGTCAGCGCGACGAAGAGGTAGTGGACGCCGGCGGTGAGCGCGAACTGCACGCGGGCCAGCAGGAGCGGATCGTCGAACATGGCGGTGGCGCCTCACGGTTTCGGCGGAGGATGACGACGCCGAGCATGGCCGCGCGGCACCGCGCCGCACATCGCCCACGGGGAGGCACCCCCGCTACTCCGCCCGGCGCTGCCGAGGCGGGCCGGCTACCGCTCCAGGTGTAAGGGGGGTCCCGCAGGCGGCGTCAGGGGACCCCGAGGGCCGCTGGGGCGCACCGCTTTCGCCGACCGGCGGGACCGTCAGTCCATCCAGCCGGGCGCCACCAGCGAGCTCTCGTAGGCGAGCACCACGAGCTGCGCGCGGTCGCGGACCCGCAGCTTCACCATGGTCCTGCTGACGTGGGTCTTCGCGGTGGCGGGGCTGACGACGAGGCGCTCGGCGATCTCCTCGTTGGAAAGCCCGGCGGCTACCAGCACCAGCACCTCGCGTTCGCGCTCGGTCAGCTCCGCCAGCCGCGGCGAGGGTTCGGGGCGCCTGGGCCGCCCGGCGTAGTCGGCGATCAGCCGCCGCGTCACCCCCGGCGACAGCAGTGCTTCGCCGCGCGCCACCACCCGCACGCCCTGCAGCAGGTCCTCGGGCTCGGTGTCCTTGACCAGGAACCCGCTGGCACCCGTGCGCAGCGCCTCGAAGATGTACTCGTCCAGGTCGAAGGTCGTCAGGATGACGATCCGCACCGACTCCAGCGCGGGGTCGGCGAGTATCCGCCGGGTCGCCTCCAGGCCGTCGAGCACCGGCATCCGGATGTCCATGAGCACCACGTCGGGGCGTTCGGCCGCAGCCAGGCGCACGGCCTCCCGGCCGTCGGCGGCCTCGGCCACCACGGAGACGTCCTCGGCGCTGTCCAGCAGCGCGCGGAATCCGGCGCGCACCAGCGCCTGGTCGTCGGCCAGCAGAACCCTGATCACCCGCGCCGCTCCCTTCGCGCCCGGTCCCCTCGGCCGCCGCCGGCCGCGCCGTCTGCGGCCGCCGCCTCGCCCGTGTCAGCGGCCGGGCCGGCCGCGTGCGCGGTGGCGGGCAGCCGGGCCCGCACGGCGAATCCTCCGCCCGGACACGGCCCAACCGCAACGTCCCCGCCCAGGGCTGCGACCCGCTCGCGTATCCCGGTGATGCCGTTGCCGGAGGTGAAGCCGTCCGCCGCGGCGGCGCCGTCGTCGCGGACCAGCACCTGCACGCCGCCGTCGCCGCAGTCCACCTCGACGGTGACGGCGGCGGCGCCGGAGTGGCGCACCGCGTTGGTCAGCGCCTCCTGCACGATGCGGTAGGCCGCTGCCCCGGCGTTGGCCGCCCCCGGCGGCATGGCGCCGCCCCTGCGCACCACCTGCACGTCCAGTCCGGCGCCGCGGGCGCCCTCGGCAAGGTCCTCGATGCGGTCCAGGCCCGGCGACGGTGCGCGCGGCGCCTGCTCATCGACGGACCGCAGCACGTTCAGGGTCGCGCGCAGCTCCCGCAGGGTCTCCTTGCTGGTCCGCTTGATCGTGGCCAGCGCCTCCGCCGCCCGCTCGGGCTGGGACTCCATCAGGTAGAGCGCGGTACCCGCCTGCACGTTGATCAGCGAGATGTTGTGCGCAACGGCGTCGTGCACTTCGCGGGCCAGCCGCACCCGCTCCTCCGAGGCGCGGCGCAGGAGGACCTCCTCGCGGCCGCGCTCGGCCTCATCCGCGCGGTCGCGCTCCAGCGTCCGGTTCTCCCGTCGCCGGCGCACCACCTCACCGGCGATGAGCACCACCAGCACCATCTCCAGCACGGCCACCGCCGAGTCCAGCCGCGGCGAGCCGTAGGCCACGGCCTCCCAGACGTGGATGATCAGGAACTGGGCCAGGCCGAGGCTCCACGCCTGCCACCGGTGGCCGTCGGCGGCCAGCCCGAAGAGGGCGACGATCCCGGCCAGCCCGATGGCTCCGTCGGGAAAGGCCAGCGGGTAGTAGACGGTGGACGCCGCGACGGCCACCACGGCGGCGGGCAGCGGAAAGCGGCTGCGCCACGCGAGCGCGGCGATCGCGGCGACCATCAGCGCCATCCCCCACGGCATCACGGCCCGCCACACGTCCGCGGCCTGGGAGAGCTCCTGGAGGACCGTGAGCGAGCCGATGACCACCACGGCCACGACGGCGGCGGTCAGCGCGTCGCCGCGCCGGGGTGTGAGTCCAGACAGCACCCTTCGACGTTACGCCCCGGACTCCCCGCCTCCCGTCCTCCTCGGGAGGGTTCCGCGGCCGCGCGGCTACTCCCGCGGGAGTACACAGCGGCACCGCGAGCGCGGTCACGCCGCGCTCCGCCTCCGGCGCCGGCTGCGCCGGTCCAGCACGCCTGCGGCGTAGCCGGTCCCCATCGACGCCGCCAGGAGCACTGCGCCGGCGGCGCCGGCCGCCGTCATCTCCTCGCCCAGCAGGGCCATCGACAGCAGCGCCGCCGTCAGCGGCTCGGCGAGCGTGCCGACCGCGGCCCCGCCATCGGAGGCGCGGCTCACGCCGCCGAAGTAGGCGAGGTAGGCCAGCACCGTCGGGACCAGCCCCAGGTACACCAGCAGTGCCGAGGGCGCGGGCTCCAGCGGGACCGCCATGCCGGCGGCCAGGCCCGCGGGCAGCAGGAGCACCCCGCCGGCGAGCAGCCCCAGGCCCGCGTTGGACAGCGGATCCAGTCCGGCCACCGGCGTCCGGTTGAGTAGCGTCATCACCGAGAACGTCGCCCCGGCGCCGAGCGCCAGGGCCATCCCCAGCGCGATCTCGCCCGCCTCGGCGCCGGTCGCCGGGAACCCGATCAGCAGGGCCAGCCCCGCCACGGCGAGCAGCACCGACACCGCCAGCCGGGGCTGCGGCGCGCGCCGCGCGGCCAGGCAGATCCCTCCGGCGACGAACACCGGCACGCTGCCGATCTTGACCAGGGTCGCCAGCCCGACGGGTATCTGCGTCAGCGACGCGAAGTAGCAGCACTGGAAGACCGCGTGCAGGAGCCCGTTGACCAGCAGTCGCACCGCCACCGTGCGGTTGCGCGGCAACCGCCGCAGCCGTCCCGACAGTGCGATGCAGCCGCTGATCACCGCGCCCGCGAGCAGCAGCCGGTAGCAGGCGACGGCGAGCACGGTGACTCCGGCGGCCTGCAGGCCGTTGCCGGCCGGCCCGCTGGTACCCCACAGGAACCCGGCCACCGCCAGCAGCGCGAATCCGCGGCGGGCTTCGGGGCGGCCTGCGGGCGACGGTGCGGAAGGGGCGGACCGGGGAGTGCCGGGAGCGGGGCGGGCAGGAGGGAGAACGGGTTCGGACACGGTCGGCACTCCGGAGTCGGCAGCGGTCGGGAACTCCTGGGCGAGGGCGCGAGGCTCGCGCGACGGCGCAGGCGCGCGGCGCGGGCGCCGGTCAGCTCCGGGGCGGGGGAGTGGCGAGGTGCCCAGTCCGATACCGCATGGCCGTGAGGCTAGCGCACGGGTCCCGGTCATCGGATCACCGGGCCATCGGCGGCGCGGGTGGTGCGGGACGGGCGGCGGCCCGCGGATGCGATACTGCCGACGACGCCGTTCGCGGCCGCCGCGGGTCCGCGGCCCCGCCCCGACCGCACCCGCAGGCGCCCTTCCCCGGCCCGCAGCCACGACGGGCGCCCGGTCGGCGGACGGACGCCGGCCCGCCGACCGCAGCCATAGGAGCGACCGAACCCGCGATGAACGTCCCCGACAACCCCCACGGGCAGCCGGCGCCGCCCGACGTGCACAGCCGCCTGCTGGCCGAGCCCTTCGCCGCCGCGCAGCCCTACCTGCGGATCGTCCTGACCGGCGACCCCTCCGGCCTGGGCACCGACAAGCTCGCGTACTCGGTGAACCCGCGCCTGACCGCGCTGCTGTGCTACCGGACCGACCCGCAGACATACGAGGCCGCCGTGCTGGACGTCCGCCACGCGCGCGGATGGGGGGTCGGCAAGCAGGACCTGTGGTTCGCGGCGATGCGCAATCTGGCCTACGAGCCCTACGACCTGCAGACCTTCACCACCAACGCCGACACCCCGGTGCACGTGGTCCACGGGATCGGCTGGCCGGGGTCGGCGCACGTGATGCGGCTGGTCGACGTCGCCCAGGAACCCATGCCCTACGGCGCGGTGGTCATGCTGCCCTCGCCCAACACCCTGCTCTACGCGGTGCTGCGCAGCAAGCGCTCGGTCTCGCTGATCCCGTTCCTCTACCAGACGTTCCAGAGCCTGGTGCAGGACGGGACCCCGGTGACCGACCAGATCATCTGGTGGCGCAACGGGCGGGTCACCGGCATGACGACCCAGCCCGACCCCGGGGGCGGCGTGGGCATCCGCCAGACGCCGGAGTTCTCCTTTCTGCTGGACCACGAACTGCCCGACTGATGGGCGGTCGGCCGGGCGGGCTCAGCGGGCGAACACGTCGTCGGGCGGGGCGGGGGAGTCGGTCGCGTCGGAGTCGCCGACCGCCTTGGCGCCGGCGACGAACCGCTCCAGGGTCGTGCCCTCCAGCAGCGCGGCCATGTCGGGATCGCGGTGGGCGCGCCGGGCCAGCTCGTCGGTGGGCAGCGGGCTCTGCGAGCCCAGCAGCACGAAATTGCCGAAGCGGCGGCCGCGCAGCACCCCGGGGGCGGCGATCAGCGCGGTGTGGGCGAAGACCGCGGCGAGCGTTGCCGCCTGGGCGCGCACGTGGCGCAGCCGGCGGCCGTCGCCCACGTTGGCCGCGCACAGGCCGCCCGCGTCCAGCACCCTGTCGACGTCGGTGAAGAACTCCGCCGAGGTCAGCGCAGCCGGTGTCCGCGCGCCGGTGAAGACGTCGCATACGACCAGGTCGGCGCTGCCGCTGCGCCGCTGCGCAAGCCACTCCCGCGCGTCGCCGGTGGCCACGCGCAGGTCGGCGCGGCGGTCCCAGGGCAGCGACCCGCGTACCAGTTCGATCAGCCGCGGGTTGTCGTCCACGGCCCGCTGGCGCGAACCGGGCCTGGTCGCCGCCACGTAGCGGGCCAGCGTCAGCGCGCCCGCGCCCAGGTGCAGTGTCCGGACCGGCGCGCCGCCGGCGAAGGCCAGGTCGACGGTGTGCCCGATCCGCTGGACGTACTCGAAGTCCAGGTAGGTGGGGTCGGACAGGTCCACATGCGACTGCGGGGTCCCGTCGACCAGCAGCAGCCAGGAGTCGGCGCGGTCGGCGTCGCGCATCAGTTCGACCTCGGGCCGCTGCGCCTGTGCCCCGTTCCTGTGCGCCATGTGCCAACCCCGCCCGTTCGCGACTCGCCGCCGATTCCCGGCCGCATCCCAAGGTAACGGGCGCTGCGGTGCGGCGGAGGAGCCCGCAGTCGGCCGGTGGGGGCCGGGTGCCCGTCGCCGTCGGGCGTATGCCCGCACTCGCCGCGGGCGCTAGCCTGGAACTCCTCTCACGTATCGCCTGCGGCGGGCGAGGCGCGCTTCTGCGGAAACCGCCCCCGCGGAACCGGGTGCGGTCGGCCGGCGCGCGACGCGCGGGCCCGCCCGCGGAGGCGTGCCGGACCGGTCGCCAAGGCGACCGGACCCGGCCGGACATAGAGACACCGACTTGAGGAGTGGCCGTGCTGCGGATGTCGACCCTGTTCCTGCGCACCCTGCGCGAGGACCCGGCGGACGCCGAGGTGCCGAGCCACAAGCTGATGGTGCGCGGAGGCTACGTCCGCCGCGCCGCGCCCGGAATCTACTCGTGGATGCCGCTGGGCAAGATCGTGCTCGACAATGTCGCGGCGGTGATCCGCGAGGAGATGAACCGCATCGGCGGTCAGGAGATGCTGCTGCCCACGCTGCTGCCCAGTGAGTACTACGAGGCCACCGGCCGCTGGACCGAGTACGGCGACGCCCTGTTCCGGCTGCGCGACCGCAAGGGCGGCGACTACGCCCTCACCCCCACCCACGAGGAGCTGTTCACCTGGCTGGTGAAGGGCGAGTTCACCTCCTACAAGGACTTCCCCGTGATCCTGTACCAGGTCCAGGAGAAGTTCCGCGATGAGGCCCGGCCGCGCGCCGGTGTGCTGCGCGGGCGCGAGTTCCACATGAAGGACTCCTACTCCTTCGACCTCGACGACGAGGGCCTGAAGCACTCCTACGAGCTGCACCGCCAGGCCTACATCCGCATCTTCGACCGGTTGGGCCTGCGCTTCGTCGCCGTCTCGGCGCAGTCGGGAGCCATGGGCGGCTCCGCCTCGGAGGAGTTCCTGGCCGAGACCCCCACCGGCGAGGACACGTTCGTCCGCAGCACCGCCTCCGACTACGCCGCCAACGTCGAGGCGGTGGACACCCCCGCGCCGCCGGCCGCGTCCGTCGAGGGCCTGGCGGAGGCGCAGGTGCACCACACTCCCGACACCCCCACCATCGAGACGCTGGTCGACTTCTTCAACGCCGCGGGGCTCGGGCGCACCTTCACCGCAGCCGACACGCTGAAGAACGTGCTCGTCAAGACCCGCGCTCCCGGCGCCGACGACTGGGAGGTCACGGGCATCGGGGTGCCGGGCGACCGCGAGGTCGACATGAAGCGCCTGGAGGCCGCCTTCCACCCGGCCGAGGTTCAGCTGCTCGACGACGCGGACTTCGCCGCCCACCCCTTCCTGGTCAAGGGCTACGTGGGGCCCAACGGCCTGCTCTCCAACAAGCTGCGCTACCTCGTCGACCCGCGCGTGGCCGAAGGAACCTCGTGGCTCACCGGCGCCGACAAGGCCGACCACCACGTGCTGGACCTGGTGTGCGGCCGCGACTTCGTGCCCGACGGCACGATCGAGGCGGCCGAGGTCCGCGAGGGCGACCCCTCGCCCGACGGCCGCGGCACGCTCTACCCCGCGCGCGGCATCGAGATCGGCCACATCTTCCAGCTCGGCCGCAAGTACACCGACGCGTTCGAGCTGGATGCGCTGGGTGCCGACGGCAAGCCCAAGCGCGTCACCATGGGCTCCTACGGCATCGGCGTCTCGCGCGTGGTCGCCGCCGTCGTCGAGCAGTCCCACGATGGCAAGGGCATCGTGTGGCCGCGCGAGATCGCCCCCGCCGACGTGCACGTGGTGGGCACCGGCAAGGGAGAGCAGATCGAGGTCGCCCTGCGCCTGGCCGAGGAGCTGGAGCAGCGCGGCGTGCGGGTGCTCGTCGATGACCGCAAGGGGGTGTCTCCGGGCGTCAAGTTCACCGACGCCGAGCTGCTGGGGGTGCCCACCAGCCTGATCGTGGGCAAGGGCCTGGCCGACGGCAGCCTGGAGCTGCGTGATCGCGCCTCCGGCGAGAGCATGGAGATCGCGCTGGAGGGGGCCGCGGACCGCGTCGCCTCCGCCGTCGCCGCGGGCTGACGCGCCGCCGGACGCGCGGGGCACGCCGCCGCTTCAGGACGGCGGCGTGCCCTCCACGAAGCCCGGGAACACCGGCAGCCGGGTCCCCCACGCCATGCCGCGCAGCGTGGAGTCCTGCAGTGAGCGCAGCGCGAGGTCGCGCGCCGCCGCCGCGGGTGCGGCCGCCAGTTCGAGATAGGCCTGCGCGGCCTGGCGCTCGACGCGCTGAGCGTAGGCGTCCAGGTCGGAGTCGCCGTCGTTCTCGGGCAGCTCGTAGGCGGGTGCGCCCGGGTCGGGCGTGGCACCCCGTCCGTTCAGCTCCACCCGCAGTGTGTCCCGCTGGGCCCGGTGCGCGTCCAGGTGCTCGTAGCAGCGCTCGCGCTGCCGGCCGCCGGACCGCGCGCCGATGTAGGTGTAGGCGTAGACGGCGGCGTGCTCGGCGCGCAGAGCAGCCTGGAGGGCGGGGACGGTGCCGAACTCGCCGTCCTCGGGCGTCGCGGACAATCAGGCCTCCGAGAGCAGTCGGGCATGGCCGGTCTCGCAGGCGCCGATGGACGCGACGAGCTGCGCCAGACCGGAGTCGGACAGGCGGGCGAGCTGGCGTGCGCGCGAGGCCGCCGCGCTCTGCTCGGCCACCCGCAGTCCCGACACGGGCACCGGTTCGTCGCCGACGGGAGCAGGGCTGGGGCCGGGGTCGGGGCTCTCCTCGGCTTCGGCGGCGGCTTCCGGTTCGCCGGCGGGTCGCTCGGGCAGCCGCTCGCGCAGCGCGGCCAGGTGGTCGCGGTGGTGTTTCAGGACCCGCTCCAGCAGATCGACCGGGCCCATCCCGGAGGAGACACCGGCCTCGTAGCGCGCGATCAGCCGCCGCTTCTCGGTTATCACCGCGCGCAGCACGTACTCGTCGGGGCTGATCTCGCTCGGGTACCACCGGGGCCCCTGGCAGCCGCTCAGCGCCGCCGCGGCGATCCCCGCGAGCGCGCCGGCGACGACCGTACGGCGGCGGATGGCGCCGTAGTCGTTGCCCACCGTCCCTCCTCACCGGGAAGATCCCCGGACATGCCGGGGTGAGACCGTTCGCTGTGCCAGCGGGGTGCCGCACTCCGCCGGCGGCCGCGCCGAGTCGGTCGGCACAGGGTGCCGGCGACATCCCGGGCACCGCGGTGCGGATCGGTCCCCCATCCTTCCATGATCGGCACTGTGGGCGCGCGCAGGCGCACGGCTGCGGGCGCCGCGCGCCGGGTGCGCGCCCGCCGCGGCCGGCCGCCGCCGGTTGCCCCGGACGGCCGATCGCGCGCCGGGGCCGCGCCTCGCGGCGTCCGGCGAGGACACTGCGCTGACAAGGAGGGATGTTCGGGCATGGGCAACCGCCGACAGTGGATACCCTTGACATCACACGACGTCGCCGCGACGTGCGGTGGACGACCGCTATAGCTGGACCGCCCCGGACATCCGTCCGCGGGCGGAATTCGCCGAGGAGGATCACCGATGGGCGCGCAGGCTCGCCACGACCGTCTCGCCGAGCTGGTCGAGCCGGTCTTGGCCGAAGTCGGCCTGGAGCTGGAGGCGATCGAGGTCACCCCGGCGGGCAAGCGACGGCTGCTGCGGGTCATCGTCGACTCCGAGGCCGGCGTCGACCTCGACGCCGTAGGCGAGGTGAGCCAGGAGATCTCCGCGGCGCTCGACGGGTCCGACGCCATGGGCAAGGCGCCTTACGTGCTCGAGGTGACCTCGCCGGGAGTCGACCGCCCACTCACCCTGCCCCGCCACTGGCGTCGTGCGCGCGGTCGCCTCGTACGGGCCGCGACCGCCGACGGCGGCGAGGTGGAAGGGCGTGTGGCCGGCGCCGACGATTCCGGCGTCACCCTGGAGGTCGACGGTCAGAACCGCTCCTATGGCTATTCTGACCTGGGGCGCGGCAAGGTCCAGGTGGAATTCCGCCGCGGATCCGACGTGGACGCGGCGGACTAGAGGGGGAGCCCCGTGGATATCGATATGAGTGTCCTACGCAGCCTTGAGCGTGAGAAGGACATCTCGGTTGACCTCGTCGTCAAGGCGATCGAGGACGCTCTGCTGATCGCCTACCACCGCCAGGAGGGAACCGAGTCCTCAGCGCGCGTCGAACTGGACCGCACGAGCGGGCACGTGACCGTGTGGGCGGCCGACACCGACGAGGGCGGCGCCGTCCGGGAGTACGACGCCACGCCCACCGGGTTCGGCCGCATCGCGACCTCGACCGCCAAGCAGGTCATACTGCAGCGCCTGCGCGACGCCGAGGACGAGCTCACGCTCGGCGAGTTCGCCGGCCGGGAGTACGAGGTCGTCTCCGGCCTGATCCAGCAGGGCAGGGACCCCCGCAACGTGCTGGTGGACCTGGGCAGGGTCGAGGCGATCCTGCCGCCCCAGGAGCAGGTGCCGGGCGAGGACTACGGCCACGGCGAGCGGCTGCGCGCCTACGTGGTCCAGGTGCGCAAGGGCCATCGCGGCCCCTCGGTCACGCTCTCGCGCACCCACCCCAATCTGGTGCGCAAGCTCTTCGAGCTGGAGGTGCCCGAGATCGCCGACGGCACGGTCGAGATCTCGGCGATCGCCCGGGAGGCGGGCCACCGCACCAAGATGGCGGTGCGCTCCAACAAACCGGGTGTCAACGCCAAGGGCGCCTGCATCGGCCCGCTGGGCAGCCGTGTCCGCAACGTCATGGCCGAGCTCAACGGCGAGAAGATCGACATCATCGACCACGCCGACGACCCCGCGGTCTTCGTGGGCAACGCCCTCTCGCCCGCGCGCGTCAGCCACGTCGAGGTGCTCGACGAGGCCGAGAAGGTGGCCCGCGTCACCGTTCCCGACTACCAGCAGTCGCTGGCGATCGGCAAAGAGGGGCAGAACGCCCGCCTCGCCGCCCGGCTGACCGGCTGGCGCATCGACATCCGGTCCGACGCGGACCCCGGCGACCCCGACGAGACGTCCATCGACGCATCGCCTGACGACGACCCCGGAAGGCCCACCGGGCACGCAGATGCGCCGACGCGCTAGACTAGGAAGCCGCGGCCGATCCCGTCCCGTACGCACGTGCGTCGGGTGCAGGTCGCGGGCAGCTCAGTCCGACCTGATGCGGCTGGTGGCCTCTTCCGGGGCCGCGGTGCCGGACCCCCCCAGGCGAATGCCTGGTCGTGGTGCGTACCTGCACGCGGATCCCGGTTGCTGGGAGTCGGCGAAGCGGCGGGGAGGCCTGGCGCGGGCGCTTCGGTCCGCGCGGGGTCTCGACACCTCGCGCGTCGACGCCCTGTTCGCCGCCGGTCCGCGCGTTGGCGACGCACCGGGATCCGGATAGGGTTGGAATGATCACGCCGCCCCGTTGGTTGTAAGAGCCGTACGGCGGCGGGTCTTGCCATGTCGGTATCTCCGACGTGGTCGACCCATTGTTGTGTAACGACGAGGAAGCGGGTCGAGATTGCGATGAGCGCTCGATGAGTACGCAGCGATGAGTACGTCAAGCTAGCGACGGTCCGGAACAAGCCCATGTCCCGGACCGAGTAGAGGAGAGCAGTGGCGAAGGTCCGGGTATACGAGCTCGCGAAGGAGTTCGGAGTCGAGAGCAAGGCCGTTCTGGCCAAGCTCAACGAAATGGGTGAGTTCGTTCGGTCGGCATCGTCGACCATCGAGGCGCCTGTCGTCCGTCGTCTCAAGGAAGCATTCAACAACGGTTCCGGCGAGTCCCGCCCCCAGCAGTCCGGTGGCGGCGGCCGTGCGAAGCCGCGTCCGCAGGCCCCCGCGAACGGAGCTGCCGCGAACGAGGCCCCCGTGAACGGGGCCGAGGCGGACGCCTCGGCCGCGCGCCCCGCGGCGCCCAAGCCGGGCCCCAAGCCCGGCCCGCGCCAGGAGCCTGCGCGCGGTGAGCAGGAGCCCGCGCGCGGCCAGTCCGAGCGCGCCGCCCAGGCGCCGCAGTCCGGTCCGCGCTCCGATGCGGGCGCCGGCTCCGGCCCGCCCAAGGGTGCCGCGCCCAAGCCCGGCCCCAAGCCCGGACCGCGTCCGGGCCAGTCCAAGTCCGAGAAGCCCGGCGGCGGCCGCTCCGAGCGGAGCGAGCGTCCCTCGTCCGACGGCGGCGGCAAGGCCCCGCGCCCGGGTCCGCGTTCGAGCGGGCCGCGTCCCGGCAACAACCCGTTCGCGTCGACGGCCACCGGCATGGGCTCCAAGCCCGCGCCGCGCCCGGGCCCGCGGCCCGGCCCTCAGCAGGGCGGCGGCCAGGGTGCCCAGGGCGGTCAGGGCGGCGGCCAAGGCGGCGCCGGCACGCGTTCGGGCGGCGGTGACCGCGCCCCGCGTCCGGCCCCGCGCCCGGGTCCTCCCGGCGCAGGCGGTCCCCGGCCCAACCCGGCGAACTCCGGTCCGCGACCGGGCGGTCCGCGCCCCAGCCCGATGAACATGCCCTCGTCCCGTCCGGCGCCCGCGGGCGGCGGACGCAGCGGCGGCGGTGGCGGCCGCCCCGGTGGCGGCGGCGGTGGCGGCCGCGGCCGCGGCGCTCCTGCCGGCACGGGCACGGGTGCGCGCCCCGGTAGCGGTGGCGGCGGCGGTCGTCCAGGCGGCTTCGCCGGCCGTCCCGGCGGCGGTCGCGGTCGCGGCGGCGGCACAGCCGGCGCGTTCGGCCGTCCCGGCGGGCGCCCGGGTCGCCAGCGCAAGTCCAAGAAGCAGCGCCGCCAAGAGTTCAACGACATGCAGGCGCCGTCGTTCGGCGGCGTGAAGATCTCGAGCGGCAACGGGCAGACGATCCGCCTGTCGCGCGGGGCCTCGCTGGCCGACTTCGGCGACAAGATCGAGGTCAACCCGGCGTCGCTGGTGCAGGTGCTGCTGCACCTGGGCGAGATGGTCACGGCCACGCAGTCCCTGCCTGACGAGACCTTGCAGCTGCTCGGCGACGAGCTGAAGTACAACGTCGAGGTCGTCAGCCCCGAGGACGAGGACCGCGAGCTCCTGGAGTCCTTCTCCATCGAGTTCGGCGAGGACGCCGGTACCGATGAGGACCTGCGTCCGCGCCCGCCGGTGGTCACCGTCATGGGCCACGTCGACCACGGCAAGACCAAGCTGCTGGACACCATCCGCAGCTCCAACGTGGTCGGCGGCGAGGCCGGGGGCATCACCCAGCACATCGGCGCCTACCAGGTCGGCACCGTGGTCGACGAAGAGGACCGCAAGATCACCTTCATCGACACCCCGGGCCACGAGGCGTTCACCGCCATGCGTGCCCGCGGTGCCCAGGCCACCGACATCGCGGTGCTGGTGGTGGCGGCCGACGACGGCGTGAAGCCGCAGACGGCCGAGGCCATCGACCACGCCAAGGCGGCCGAGGTCCCGATCGTGGTGGCGATCAACAAGATCGACGTCGAGGGCGCCGACCCGCAGCGGGTGCGCGCCCAGCTCACCGAGTACGGCGTGGTGGCCGAGGAGTTCGGCGGCGACGTGCAGTGCGTCGAGATCTCCGCTCTTCGGGGCGAGAACCTGGACTCGCTGCTGGAGGCGGTCGTGCTGACCTCGGATGCGGCGCTGGACCTGCGGGCCAACCCGGAGATGGAGGCCCAGGGGCTGGCGATCGAAGCCTACCTCGACCGCGGCCGCGGCTCCATGGCCACGGTGCTGGTACAGCGGGGCACGCTCAACGTCGGCGACTCGATCGTCTGCGGCGACGCCTACGGGCGCGTCCGGGCCATGCTCGACGAGCACGGCACCAACGTGAAGAGCGCCGAGCCCTCGCGTCCGGTGCAGGTGCTGGGGCTGACCAACGTGCCCAGCGCCGGCGACAGCTTCCTGGTCGTCAAGGACGACCGGGTGGCCCGCCAGATCGCCCAGCAGCGCGAGGCCCGCGAGCGGTTCGCCCAGCAGAGCCGGGCCACCCGCCGGGTCACCATCGACACCTGGAAGGACGCGCTGGCCGAGGGCGAGCGCAACGAGCTGCTGCTGATCGTCAAGGGCGACATGTCCGGGTCGGTCGAGGCGCTCGAGGAGTCGCTGTCCAAGATCGACGTCGGCGGCGAGGAAGTCGACATCCGCGTCATCGGCCGCGGCGTCGGTGCGATCACGCAGAACGACATCAACCTGGCCGCGTCGGCCGGTGCGATCATCGTCGGGTTCAACGTCCGCCCCGAGGGCAAGAACAGCGAGCTCGCCGACCGCATGGGCGTCGACATCCGCTACTACTCGGTCATCTACCAGGCGATCGACGAGATCGAGGCGGCGGTCAAGGGGCTCCTCAAGCCCATCTACGAGGAGGTCCAGCTCGGCTCCGCCGAGATCCGCGAGGTCTTCAAGGTCCCGCGGGTCGGCAACATCGCCGGTGCGATCGTGCGCAGCGGCACCATCCGGCGCAACACGAAGGCGCGGCTCATCCGCGAGGGGATCGTCGTCTCGGAGAACCTCAACGTCGATTCGCTGCGGCGGTTCAAGGACGACGCCACCGAGGTCCGCGACGGCTACGAGTGCGGTATCGGCGTCGGCTACAACGACGTCCGCATCGGCGACACGATCGAGACCTACGAGATGCGCGAGAAGCCTCGCGACTGAACCGGGCCGCGTCGCGCCGCGGACCCCCGGCCGTCCGGCCGGGGGTCCGCGGGCCGGGCGCCGTCCCGCCTTCTCCCACGACCGGCCCGGCCGCTCCGTCATGCGGCCGACACATGACATCTGAATCGCGATCCGCGGCGCGCGGCACACAGGGTGGGCGCATGTTCGTCGGGGCATTGACACTGGACATCCTGCTCGCAGATGTGCGTTCCCTGAAGCAGAAGCGCTCGGTGGTGCGGCCCATCGTGGCCGAGCTGCAGCGCGCGTGCTCCGCTTCGGTCGCCGAGACCGGCGACCAGGACCTCTACCGCAGGTCCGAGATCGGTGTGGCCGTCGTGGCCGCAACCGCAGCCCATTGCTCGCAGTTGATGGACACGTGCGAGCGGCTCGTCGCGGAGCGCCCCGAGGTCGAGCTGCTCTCCGCGAGGCAGCGGCTCTTCAGCCCAGAGGAAGACTAGAGAACGATGGTTGACGCCGCACGAGCGCGCAAACTCGCCGACCGCATTCAGCGGATCGTGGCGGAGATGCTGGAGCGCCGGGTCAAGGACCCGCGCCTTGGCTTCGTCACGGTGACGGACGCGCGTCTCACCAACGACCTGCGCGACGCCACGGTCTACTACACGGTGTTCGGCTCCGACGAGGAGAAGACCGGCACCGCGGCCGCCCTGGAGAGCGCCAAGGGCATCATCCGAACCGAGGTCGGCCGCCAGACGGGCCTGCGGCACACGCCGAGCCTGACGTTCAAGAGCGACGATGTGCAGCGCAATGCCGAGCACATCGAGACGCTGCTGGCGCAGGCCCGCCTTTCCGACGCCGAGGTGGCCCAGGCCGCCTCCGGAGCCACCCCGGCGGGCGACCCCGACCCCTACAAGGAGCCGAGGCGGCCCGAGGACGACGAGGAGTAGCTCCTCCGGCGGAGCCGTGCCCGGCGGAGGTATCAGGTCCGGCGGGCCCGTGCCCTCCCCGGACGAACCGCTCCCTCCGTCCAGCCGCCCCGTCGCCCCGCGTGGACCGCGGGGCGACTCCTCCGGACAAGGAACCCGACCCCCATGACCGACAGCGGCGTCGTGATCGTCGACAAGCCGGCCGACTGGACCTCCCACGACGTGGTCGCCCGCACCCGCCGACTGGCCCGAACCCGCAAGGTCGGCCACGCGGGCACGCTCGACCCCATGGCCACCGGCGTGCTCGTCCTCGGCATCGGCAAAGGCACCAAGCTGCTGGGGCACCTCACCCTCACCGAGAAGGCCTACACGGCGACGCTGCGCCTGGGGCTGACCACCAACACCGACGACGCCGAGGGCGAGCCGGGTGTGCGCACCGACGCTTCCGCGGTGGCCGACGAGGCCGTGCGGGACGGCGCCGCCGCGCTGACCGGCACCATCAGCCAGGTACCGCCGCAGTTCAGCGCGATCAAGGTCGACGGCAGGCGCGCCTACAAGTCCGCGCGCTCGGGCGAGGAGGTCGAGCTGGCCGCCCGGGAGGTGACGGTCGCGGAGTTCGCGGTCGAGGACGTGCGCCGCGTCGACGACCCCGAAGGCGCGTTCGTCGACGTCGATGCCCGCATCACCTGTTCCAGCGGCACCTACATCCGCGCGCTGGCCCGCGACCTGGGCGCCGCCCTGGGCGTGGGCGGCCACCTCACTGCGCTGCGCCGCACCCGCGTGGGCCCCTACGACATCTCCCGAGCGCGCACCCTGGAGCAGCTGGCCGACGAGTTTACGGCCGTGCCGCTGGCGGAGGCGGTCGCGTCGGCCTTCCCCGTGCGGGTGCTCGACTCCGACGAGGTGCGCAGGATCGCCCACGGGAACCGGATCTCGCCCGGCGAGCTGGGCCCCGGCCCCGTCGGGTTGTTCGCGCCCGACGGCACCGTCGTGGCGCTGGCCGAGGACCGGCCGGGCTATGCCAAGCCGATCGTGGTGTTCGAGGCAGCCTGAGCGCACCGAACCGTGTCCGCTCGGGCGGTACGGTTGAGCCGGGTGCGGCCGTGAGGCGCGCCAGCGCACCGTGCCCGCCCGCTGGTCCGTGCGAATCTGGGCAGCGGACGGGGACGCATCCGGAGGGGAGCTGTTGGACGTGCGGGCTTGGCACGGTCTGGAGGAGGTGCCCCGCGATCGGGGCCGTTCCGTCGTGACCATCGGCGTCTTCGACGGCGTGCACCGCGGGCACCAGGCCATCGTGCGCACCGCCGTCGAGCGCGCCGGCGAGCTGGGGCTGCCCGCCGTGGTCGTCACCTTCGAGCCCCACCCCGACGCGGTCGTGCACGGCGGAGAGCCGCCCGCGGTGCTGACCCCCGGTCCGCGCAAGGCCGAACTGCTGGCCGACTGCGGGGCCGACGCGCTGTGTGTGCTGCCCTTCACCGCGGAGCTGTCCCGCCTGAGCGCCGACGACTTCGTGCGCCGGGTGCTGGTCGAAGGCCTGGGCGCGGCGGCCGTCGTCGTCGGCGAGGACTTCCGCTTCGGGCACCGCGCCGCCGGCACCGTCGAGACGCTGCGCGAGCTGGGGGAGAAGTACGATTTCGCGGCCGAAGGGCTGCCGCTGGTCGCCGGTGCCGACACGGTCACCTCCACGCGTATCCGCGCGGCGCTGGAGGGCGGCGACGTCGAGGGCGCCCGCCTGGAGCTGGGCCGCCCGCACCGGGTCGAGGGCGTGGTCGTGCACGGCGCGGCGCGCGGCCGTGAGCTGCTGGGCTTTCCCACCGCCAACCTGGACCACCCCGCGGGCACGGCGGTGCCCGCTGACGGGGTCTACGCCGGACGGATGCTTCTCCGCGACGCCGAGCCCGGTACCGAGTCGGCGTGGCCCGCCGCGATCTCCGTGGGTACCAACCCGACCTTCGAAGGCGCGGCGCGCACGGTCGAGGGCTATGCGCTCGACCGCGACGACCTCGCCCTCTACGGGCGGCCGATGGCCATGGAGTTCACCCACCGCATCCGCGGCCAGCTGCGCTTCGACAACGTGGACGAGCTGATCGAGGCCATGGCGCGCGACGTCGACCGGGCGCGTGAGTTGGCGGCCGAGTCCTGAGCCCGCACCCGGGCGGCGGCGCCGCGTCGGGGCCGGGGCGCGGGCGGCTGTGCACGTCGGCGCGGCCGTGCGGCCGTGCGGCCGTGCGGCCGAGCCGGTCCGGCCTCCGGCGTGTCCTCGCGGCTCGCGTGGTGCTATAGACTGGTCGACGAAGGCCGCATACACCTGCCCGCATGTCGGGCCGAGCATCCGGATGCGGCGCCCGCCGGCTCGCCGCGGGAGTGTCCGGACCGCTGACGGTGACTGTTCGTACGCGTGGTCACCGGCCCGTGCTCGCTGCCGATCCGCTCATAGCGCGCCGGGGTCCCTGACGTCTGCGTACCGATTATTCCGAGAAGGAGCGACGTGTCGATCGACGCCGCCACCAAGCAGAGGATCCTCGCCGACTTCGGCACGAAGGAAGGCGACACCGGCTCCCCTGATGTCCAGGTCGCGCTGCTGACCCACCGCATCACGGAGCTGACCGAGCACCTCAAGACCCACAAGCAGGACCACCACAGCCGCCGCGGACTGCTGCTGATGGTCGGCCGGCGCCGCCGCCTGCTGAAGTACATCCAGAAGCAGGACATCAACCGGTACCGCCAGCTCATCCAGCGGCTGGGTCTGCGCCGCTGACGACGCGGCGATAGGGGAGTGGCCGGGGCCACTCCCCTTCTTAGTAGTGTGGACCTATCGGCCTCGGCCCCGGTCGGCGGGTATCGTCCCAAGTGGCGGCTCCGTCGGGCGAGCCGGCGCTACAACCGCAGAGAAGACCGCACCGAGCCGACAAGGCTCGTGGCAGAGCACTCCCGCGCTCCCCGCCTCGGCTGCCGTGTCGAGGCCGGTCCTCGGTAGTGGTCTGCGGCCCGTCCCCAGGGCGAGCCGCAGGCTTCGATCGATGGCCGGCCGCCGCCGGTCCTGCTGCGTCGGCAGGCATCGAGCCGCCCGCGCCGCCGGGCGGCGGCGACTCTCGACAATCCTCCGGGGCTACGGGCGCGGGACGACCGAACAGCCGTAACCCTGTATGAGGAGGACGCCCATGGAGGGCGCGCATTCCGCCGAAGCCGTGATCGACAACGGCACCTTCGGCTCCCGTACCATCCGCTTCGAGACCGGCCGCATGGCCCGCCAGGCCGCCGGTTCCGCAGTGGCCTACCTCGACGACGAGACCATGGTGCTCTCGGCCACCTCGGCCTCCAAGCGCCCGAAGGAGAACCTGGACTTCTTCCCGCTGACGGTCGACGTCGAGGAGCGCATGTACGCCGCGGGCCGCATCCCCGGCTCGTTCTTCCGGCGCGAGGGGCGTCCGTCCGAGGACGCGATCCTGACCTGCCGGCTGATCGACCGGCCGCTGCGGCCGTCGTTCAAGCACGGCCTGCGCAACGAGATCCAGGTCGTCGAGACGATCATGTCGCTCGACCCCGAGCACCTCTACGACGTGGTGGCGATCAACGCCGCGTCGATGTCCACCCAGCTCGCCGGCCTGCCCTTCTCGGGCCCGATCGGCGGCGTGCGCGTGGCGCTGATCCGCGGCCAGTGGGTGGCCTTCCCCACCCACACCGAACTGCAGGAGGCCACCTTCGACATGGTGGTGGCGGGCCGCGTCCTCGACGACGGCGACGTCGCGATCATGATGGTCGAGGCCGAGTCCACGGTGCGGACACTGCAGCTCGTGGCAGACGGCGCGGTCGGCCCCAACGAGCAGACCGTGGCCGAGGGCCTGGAGGCCGCGAAACCGTTCATCAAGGTGCTGTGCCGGGCCCAGCAGGCGCTGGCCGACCAGGCCGCCAAGGAGGTCGGCGAGTTCCCGATCTTCCTGGACTACGAGGACGACGTCTACGCCGCGGTCGAGACCGCGGTGCGCGACCAGCTCGGCGAGGCGCTGACCATCGCCGAGAAGCAGGACCGCGAGGCGGAGCTGGACCGCGTCAAGGCCCTGGCCGCCGAGAAGCTCGGTGAGGACTTCGAAGGCCGCGAGAAGGAGATCGGCGCGGCGTTCCGCTCGCTGACCAAGCAGCTCATGCGGGAGCGCGTGCTGCGCGACAAGGTCCGCATCGACGGCCGCGGCCCCAAGGACATCCGCCAGCTCGGAGCCGAGGTCTCCGTGGTGCCGCGGGTGCACGGCTCGGCCCTCTTCGAGCGCGGCGAGACCCAGATCCTGGGTGTGACCACGCTGAACATGCTGCGCATGGAGCAGATGGTCGACACGCTCAACCCCGAGCGCACCAAGCGCTACATGCACAACTACAACTTCCCGCCCTACTCCACCGGTGAGACCGGCCGGGTGGGCTCGCCCAAGCGCCGCGAGATCGGCCACGGCGCGCTCGCCGAGCGGGCACTGCTTCCGGTGCTGCCTTCGCGTGAGGACTTCCCCTACGCGATCCGGCAGGTGTCGGAGGCGATCAGCTCGAACGGCTCCACCTCCATGGGGTCGGTCTGCGCCTCGACCATGTCGCTGATGCAGGCCGGCGTGCCGCTGAAGGAGATGGTCTCGGGTATCGCGATGGGCCTGATCAGCGAGGGCGACGAGTACGTCACGCTGACCGACATCCTCGGCGCCGAGGACGCCTTCGGTGACATGGACTTCAAGGTCGCCGGAACCCGCGAGCTGATCACCGCGCTGCAGCTGGACACGAAGCTCGACGGCATCCCCGCCTCGCAGCTTGCCCAGGCCCTGCAGCAGGCCCGCGGCGCGCGGCTGGCCATCCTGGAGGTCATGCAGGAGGCCATCACGCGTCCGGCCGAGATGAGCCCTTACGCGCCGCGCATCCTCACGGTCAAGGTCCCGGTCGACAAGATCGGTGAGGTCATCGGCCCCAAGGGCAAGATGATCAACTCGATCCAGGACGACACCGGGGCCGACATCACGATCGAGGACGACGGCACGATCTACATCGGCGCCACCGACGGCCCCTCGGCCGAGGCGGCGCGCGACACGATCAACAGCATCGCCAACCCGACCATGCCGGAGGTCGGCGACCGCTACCTGGGCACGGTCGTCAAGACCACGGCCTTCGGCGCGTTCGTCTCGCTGCTGCCCGGCAAGGACGGCCTCCTGCACATCTCGCAGATCCGCAAGCTGCACGGCGGCAAGCGGATCGAGAACCTGGAGGACGTCGTCAGCATCGGCGAGAAGATCCAGGTCGAGATCCGCGAGATCGACGACCGGGGCAAGCTCTCGCTCGTGCCGGTCGAGGTCGTCGAGGCAGAGTCCGCCCCCGCCTCCGACTCGGCCAACGGCTCCGAGCCCGCGGCCGAGGAGGAGGGCGAGGACGACGAGTCCGCCTCCGGCGGTTCGGGGACCCGCCGCCGGCGCCGCACCCGCAGCGGCGGCGGCGAGAACACCTGATCAGCGCCTAGGATCGATGGGGCGGTCGCACCTCGGGTGCGGCCGCCCCGCGTCGTCGGTGCCCCCTGCGGCGGCGCGCCGCCACCGCCCGGGCCCTCCTTGCCCGACCCACGCCACGTCCAGGAAGGCGACACTCGAGTATGACCTCTGCGCCCATCGCCGCCGAGCAGGATCCCGGCAGCACCATCACCCTGCTGGAACCGGGCGACGGTTCCGGACTGGTGCGGCGGACCGTCCTTCCCGGCGGACTGCGGGTCGTGACCGAGGCGATGCCGGGACTCCGCTCGGCGGCCTTCGGGATTTCGGCCACCACCGGTTCGCGGGACGAGGACCCCCTCCACGCGGGTTCGGCCCACTTCCTGGAGCACCTGCTCTTCAAGGGCACCCGGCGGCGCGGTCCGATGGAGATCTCGGCGCTGCTCGACAGCGTGGGCGCCGACCACAACGCCTACACGACCAAGGAACACACCTGCTACTACGCCAAGGTGCTGGACCGCGACCTGCCGCTGGCGGTCGACGTCGTGGGCGACATGGTGGCGGGCTCGGTGCTGGACGCCGGCGAGGTCGAGACCGAGCGCGGTGTGATCCTTGAAGAGATCGCGATGAACGAGGACGAGCCGGCCGACCTCATCGACGACGTCTTCGCCGAGCACGTCTACGCCGGCTCCGCACTGGGGCGGCCGATCCTGGGCACCAACGACTCCATCGCGTCCCTGACCCGTGACCGGATCCTCGAGCAGTACCGCTCCGCCTACGTGCCCGGCGAGCTGGTCGTCGCCGCCGCGGGGAACCTGGACCACGACGCCGTCGTCGCGCAGGTGCGCGAGCAGTTCGCGGAGCAGTGCGCGGCCGCCTGGGGTGCGCGGCCAGCGCGCCCGCGCATCGGCGGCGAGCGGGTGCCCGCCTACGCCGGGACACGGGCGGTCGCCCGCGATACCGAGCAGGCGCACCTGATCCTGGGCCGCGAAGGCCTGCCGCGCACCGACGAACGCTGGTACGCGCTGCGCGTGCTGGCCTCGGCGCTGGGCGGGGGGATGTCCTCCCGGCTCTTCCAGGAGGTGCGCGAGAAGCGCGGGCTGGCCTACGCCGTCCAAGCCTTCCACAGCTCCTACGCCGACACCGGCATCTTCCAGGTGTACGCGGGCTGCCTGCCCGACAAGATCGACGAGGTGCTGGGCGTGTGCCGCGAGGAGCTGGCGAAGGCGGCCGCCACCGGCATCGGCGGCGAGGAGCTGGAGCGCGCCAAGGGCCAGATCAAGGGATCGTGGGTGCTGGGCGCCGAGGGCAGCAACGCCCGAATGGGGCGGCTGACGGTGCACGAGCTGGCCTACCCGCGGCACTTCTCGCTGGACGACGACCTCGCCCTGTTCGACGCGGTGACGGCCGAGGACGTCGCCGAGGTGGCCGCGGACGTCCTGGGCGGTCCGGAGGCGCTGGCGGTCATCGGCCCCTACGACCAGGGCCGCGACTTCTAGGACGCCCCTTGCGAAGACGAAGGCGCCCGGCCGATCGGATCGGCCGGGCGCCTTCGCTGCTACGGGTCATGCCCCCGTCAGCGGGGCTTCTTCTTGCTGTTCACCTGGATGCGGCTGGGGCCCTCGGCGTTGGCGGCGCCCGCCACGCGGACGGTCAGCAGTCCGTCGTCGAAGTCGGCCGAGATGTCCTCGTCGGCCGTCCCCTCCGGCAAGGTGATCTCCCGCCGGAAATTGCCCAGGTAGCGCTCCGAGGCGTAGTAGATGACGTCGGTGTCGTCCCGCTTGCGCTCGCCGGCGATGGTGAGCAGACCGTGCGAGAACGAGACCTCGACGTCCTCGGAGTAGACGCCCGCCAGCTCGCACCGGATGTAGAGGTCCTCGCCGCGGGCGAAGATGTCGGTGGGCGGGCTCCAGGCGTCGGAGAACCCGCGCGGCGTGGCTGTCGCCGAGCTGGTCTCCAGGTTGGACATGGTGTCGGAGATGCGGTTCATCTCGCTCATCATGTCCAGGACGCCGCGGAACGGATTCGTCCTTTTCTTCTTAGTGGGCATGCTCATTCCTCACTGGGTCTCAAGCGCCGCTGTCGCTGCTGTCCGAGGACGAGTCCGACTCCTTGGCGGTGCCGGCCGAAGACCCCGAACGAACCTTGGCCTGGTCCACGTCGCCGGGCGGGGGGACGTGCACAGCGCCCTCGCCCCCGCGGGTCGGAGGCGTGGTCCCGGGGACCAGTACCCGCTGGTCCTCCTCGCGCAACGCCTTCACGATGCCGAAGCAGATGATGATCAGGACTACGGCGAACGGCAGACCCGTGACCAGGGACGCCGACTGCAGGGTCGACAGCGGATCCGCGTCGCCCTCCTGCATGCCGATGGCCGACATCAGCAGCACGATGGTCACCAGGCCCTCGGTGACGGCCCAGAAGAACCGCTGCAGCTTGATCGGGTGCGGGTCGCCGCCGTTGGTCAGCATGTCCACGACGAGCGAGCCCGAGTCGGACGAGGTGGCGAAGAACAGCACGACCACCACGATCGTCAGCACCGAGAGCAGCGCCGCCATGATCCCCGGCATAGGCAGTTCGTTGAGCAGCGAGAACAGCGTCAGTTCGGCGGGCTCGTCCGCCAGACCGGCGTTGCGGATGTTGTCGTAGAACAGACCGGCGCCACCGAAGACGCTGAACCACACGATCGAGGCGCCGACCGGCGCGAACAGCGTCCCGGTGATGAACTGGCGGATCGTGCGCCCGTAGGAGATGCGCGCGATGAACATGCCGACGAAAGGCGACCAGGAGATCCACCAGCCCCAGTAGAACAGCGTCCACGCCTGCTGGAACTCGAATCCGTTCGGGTCGGTCTGCTGGTTGGCGACGTAGAGGCTGGTCTGCGGCAGGTGCTGCAGGTAGTAGCCGGTGAAGTCGGCCATCCCGGTGAGGATGTACAGACGCGGGCCGAACAGGAACACGATCACCATCAGCGCGACGGCCAGCCAGAGGTTGATCACCGACAGGCGGCGGATGCCCTTGTCGATGCCGAGCATCACACTGAGCACGGCGACGCCGGTGATCACGGCGACGATGATGACCTGCATCCACCAGATGTTGGGCACACCGAACAACGAGGTGAGGCCCGCGTTGACCTGGCGCGCACCGATGCCCAGCGAAGTGGCGAGGCCGAACAGCGTGCCGAATACGGCCAGGATGTCGACCAGGTTGCCGATCCACCCGTAGATGCGGTTGCCGATCAACGGGTAGAGGGCCGAGGCCGGCCGCATCGGGAGGCCTTTGCGGAAGCAGAAGTAGCCCAGTGCCAGCCCGAGGACGATGTAGATCGCCCACGGGTGGAAGAGCCAGTGGAACAGCGTGGAGTTCATCGCCTCAGAGGCCGACGCCGAGGTGTTGGCGGCGACCTCGTTGGGGTGGGCCGGGTTGGCGTTGTAGCCCACAGGCTCGCTGACGCCGAAGAACACCAGGCCGATGCCCATGCCGGCGGTGAACAGCATGGCGAACCACGCGGTCGTTCCGAACTCCGGCCGTGACGAGTCGGGGCCGAGACGGATGTTACCGAATCGGCTGAACATCACCCAGAGTACGAACACCAGGAAGAAAGTGGCCGCCATAATGTAGAACCAGCCGAAATACGTGGTGATCCACGTGAGGACGCTGGTGGCGACCGTTGCGAGCCCACTGGTGAAGAGCGCGCCCAGGATCAGGAAGACGAGGACGATCCCGCCTGAGACGAAGAATACCGGTGGATTCGTATGCTCTTGTATGTAGGACCTGAATCGAGAGATGACAACTCCTTCCCGAGGTCCGGACCGGGAGTCCCGGGGCAGGTACCGGCGTCGAAACGCCCTTCAGTGTGCAGGGCCTGGCCCTTTCTCCCGACCCCGTGAAGGTGCCTGCACGGGACCGCTGCTGGTGCCGGAGTAAGTTCCGTTGCGCTATTTGCAGTCCTCGATCGGAAACTCTACGGCCAATCGGTGCATACTTCCCTTATATGCGCCGGATGGTTATAGGATATTGACCCGGGCGCTGTCATGCCGGGACAATGAGCGGCTCCGTTCGTGCGTGAAGACGGTAGCGCAGCGGCTGTCGCGTGCCGCGGCTGCGACACGGAGTGGAAATCGCGAGACGCGCCTTTCGTTCTTCGCTTTCGCAATGCTCCTCTCACCTTCGTCTGCGGTCGGCGGTCTCCGGGCCGGACCGCGCGGCCGATGGCCACCGGGGCGCCATAATAGGGGCGGTGGGGCTGTGGCTGGTGTGCCCGGGGGCGCAGCCGTTCCCCGGTTCGTGCCGGGAGCGCCCTCGAACCGGTGCGGCATCGGGTATACCCGCTGCGCAAAGGGGTCTGGTGGCTCCGCCCGTGCGCTCTGTACCCCTGTTCCAACCGATTCATGTCAGGACGGGTGGGACATTCGCCGCAGCAGGGTGCGACGACCCTGCCGAAGGGCGCGAGCCGAACCGGGGCGCGGGGACGCCGAGCGCCGGGTCTGTCGTCCACTGCGGCGGTCCTCCTGCGGGAGTGCGGACAGGGCGCAGCCGCGCCGGGCGCGGGCCGGGCGCACGCGGAGTCCGGGGACAGGGGATCGCCTGGGCCGGCGGGAACGCTACCAGTCGGGCAGCTCGCGGCGGATCAGGTCCGACCACAGCTCGTCGACGCGTCCGGGGTCCAGCTCGACGCGGGGGGCAGGCACGCCGGGGGAAGGCGGGACGGGGGCGGGCACACCCGCAGTCGCGCCGAGCGCGTCGGCGGGCAGTATCGGGCACAGCCACGCCCCGCCCAGCAGCATCCGGTGCACCGCTGAGCGGAACGACTCCAGGGTCAACCAGGGCAGCATGCCGACTCTTTACCCGCTGCGACGCGGACGATTCACCGCTGAAGGCTGCGCTGTGAGCGGCCTTCGCTTCCGCCGAGGCGCCGGCGCCTCGGCGCATACGCCGGCTACGGCCGGGCGCGAAGGTCTGCCGGGCCACGGCGAAGTACGGATGGGACCGGCCCGGGGCCTTCCCGCCTGCCTCTCCCGTCCGGTCGGCCCGCCGGGCCGCCGAGAGGCGGGCGGGAACCGCTGCGCGCCCCGCCCGCGGCAGGTGTGCGCACCGGGCCCGAGGACGGCCTCAGTCCTGGACGAGTCCCAGGACGTTGCCCGCCGGGTCGGTGAACCACGCGTTGCGCGGGCGCCCGAGTGCGATCCCCCTGGCGTCGTGCTCGAAGCCGTCATAGCGCAGGAACTCCACGCCGCGTGCCGCGAGCTCGTCGACGGCTTTGTCGATGTCGTCGACCGGGAAGTGCAGCACCGTGTAGGAGGCCGGGACGAAGTCCGGCTTGGGATAGACCAGCACCGCTCGGTCGGGCGCCAGGCGCAGGCTGAGGAGTCCGAACTCCTCCATCCCCGCGACGCCGGTGACCGTGATGTCCAGTGTCTCGGTGTAGAACCGCTGCGCGGCCGCGGTGTCGTCGACCGCGAAACTGCTGAACGCCCTGCTCGAATCGAGCATCGCACTCTCCTTTTCATCAGGCGGCCGCGCAGGGCGGCCACCGTCGGCTACATCGCGTTCCGGTGCTCCTGGCTCAACTGGATCACCTGCACGTAGTTGCCGTCAGGGTCGGTGGCCGTGGCGAACAGGCTGCCGTCGCGGTCCTCCAGCGGCGCGATCCACCGGGTGCCGGCCTGCTCGATGCGCTTGACGGCGGCGCGGGCGTCCTCGACGTCGAAGTTGAGGACGACCCTGGCCGGGTCGGGGTTGGTGGCCGCGACGTCGTCGCGGTGGTCGATCACCAGGTAGAAACCGCGGAAGTCGAGCATGCGGTACTGGTTCTCCCGGGACTCCGCCTGCGGCTCCAGCGCGGCGGAGTACCAGGCGCGCAGCCGCTCCGGGTCGCGGCTGGCCAGGAGCATCCCGTCGAGGCCTGTTCCGTTCGGCATGGGATCGCCTTTCTGTTTCGTCCTGCGTGGCGGTGCCCGGACCGCCGATGCGGTCCCGCGGCCGGGCCGGCCGCCGCCCGTCGCGGCGGTTGCACCAGTACCGACTCCGGCCGCCCGGCGAACTCATCGCCGCGGCGCAGGCCACTCCGTACGGAGTCGGCGAGTCCGCTCGACCGGAGCGCAGCACCGCCCTCGGCAGGTTGCCGCCCGAGGAGAGGGGGGAGCGGCTGCACCGACCCGCCCATCTCGACCGCGACGGCCACGGCGCTCGCCGCGCTCGCCCCGAAGGCGGTCGGCGCGGATCCTGCGGCTGGAGAAGTCTGCGCCGCCTGTGCGCATTCATATCGAGTGCGCATATACGCACATGTTTGTTATGTTGGCTCGCGACCGATCACCCCGATCTCCGGCGGGAGGGCGACATGCTGGGACTGCTGCTGCGCCCGGGTGCCTATCGGCGGCTGCTCGCCGCCCAGGCGGCGGCTCTGGCGGGAACGGGGCTGGCGACCGTCGCGCTGGGTCTGCTGGCGTTCCGGCTGGCCGGCGACGACGCATCCCGGGTGATGGCGACCGCGCTGACGATCAAGATGGTCGCCTACGTGGCGGGCGGGCCGCTCCTCGCCGGGATCACGCTGCGCCTGCCGCGCCGCGCCGTGCTCGTCGGATCGGACGCGGTGCGCGCCGCCGCTGTGGCGCTGCTGCCCTGGGCCGACCAGGTCTGGCACGTCTACGCACTGGTGGCGCTGCTGCAGACCGCGTCCGCCGCGTTCACGCCCGCGTTCCAGGCGCTCATCCCCGAGATCGTCCGGGACTCCGACTACACCGCTGCCCTGGCGCTGTCGCGTCTGGCCTACGATTTGGAGGCGGTAGGTTCGCCGCTGCTCGCCGCCGGGCTGCTGCTGGTCGTGCCCTTCAGCGCGCTGTTCGGCTTCACCGCGGTCGGGTTCGCCGCTTCCGCGCTGCTGGTGGCGACTACACGACTGCCGGGGACGGTCGGCAGGGGGTCCCCGTCGCGGCTCGCCGGAGCGCTATCGGGCATCCGCGCCTTCGCCGTCCGGCCCCCGCTGCGAGGGCTGGCGGCACTCAACCTGGCCGTCGCAGCGCCGACGGCGCTGGTGCTGGTCGACACGGTCGTCTACGTGCGCGGACCGCTCGGCGGCACCGACACCGGCGTGGCGGCGGTCCTCGCCTGCTTCGGTGCCGGATCGATGATCGCGGCCTTCGCCCTGCCCCGGGTACCCATGCCCTCGGGCGTACGGCCGGTGATGCTGGCGGGTCCGGCGCTGATGGCCGCTTCCGCCGGGGCGCTCGCTGTCGGCTGGGCGATCGCGCCGACCGCGGCCCTGCTCGCCGGGTTCTGGGCTCTACTGGGAGCCGGCTGCTCGCTCGTGGCGACCCTTACCGGGCGCGTGCTGCGCGACAGCGCCGCCGACTGCGGTCTGCCCCCGCTGTTCGCTGCACAGTTCTCCCTCTCGCACCTGTGCTTCCTGGCCGCCTACCCTCTTGCCGGCTGGGCGGGTGCGGCCCTGCCCTCGGAGGCGGCCTTCGCGGGCGCGGGCCTGGTCGCCGCTCTCGCCGGAAGCGCGGCGGCCCTGCTGTGGCGGCCGGCGGAACGGAAGCGCGCAACGCCCGCGGCAACGGTCCGCTGACAGCGCCGCCGCGGGTGCGGTCCCCGGCCGGGCCCGCGAAAGCGCCGGGGAGCGCGGCGCGGGCGCGGACCGGCGCAGGACGGCGAAGGCCCCGGGGGAGCGGCGCGGACCTAGACTGCCCCCATGGAGACCCGAGAGACCCCGGCAGCCGCGAGCCTGTCGCACGAGACACCGCCCGAGGCGGAGCGCCTGGCCGTGGCCGCCGACGTCTTCCGGCTGCTCTCCGACCCCACCCGGCTGCACCTGCTGTGGGTGCTGGGGCACCGCGAGGCCGACGTCACCGAGCTCACCGAGGCCTGCGCGGCCTCGCGCACCGCCGTCTCCCAGCACCTGGCCAAGCTCCGCCTCGCCGGGTTGGTGGAGTCGCGCAAGCAGTCCCGGCACGCGATCTACCGGCTGCGGGACGGCCATCTGCGGCGGCTCGTCCTGGAGGCCGTCAACCACGCCGATCACGTGGTCACCGGGGAGCCCCCGCACCACTGACCCGGGCGGCCCCGTCACAGGGCGGCGGCGCCTCCCGCCCAGAGCGCGAACACCAGCAGGACCGTGCCGGCCGGGACGCCCGTCGCCAGGCTCACCGGAACGCGGGTGCGGGCGGCGGCGATCGGGGCGAGGAGGGCCGCCGCGGTGAGCAGCACCGCCAGGCCGTACAGCGCCGGATTGTCCAGCACCCCCGCCATCGGGAAGAAGTGCACGCCGACCACCAGGCAGATCCACACCGGGATGTAGCGGGCCCGGCGCAGTACCGCCAGGAGGACCGCACCGGCCGCGGCGGTTGTGAACTCCACCCCCACGATCACCAGGTAGTCCCCGAACGCGTCCCGGCCGTCGAGTACCGACCCGCTGTCCCAGTTCACTCCGGCCACGGCGCCCGCGGCGGCGGCGACCAGCAGGCCCCCGACCGACCCGGCCGTCAGCGGAGCCCGCCACCCCGGCCGGGGGTGCTCCTGCGCCCAGCCGAACCAGGCCGCGGCGAAGAAGGCCAGGACGGCGGCGGTCATCGCTGCGTCGCGCAGTAGAAGGTCGTGCACAGGTCACCTCAGGGGGGAAGGCGGGGCGCGGCGGGCGCCGGGCTCCCTCGAAGCATTCCACAACGGTTCGGCGCGCGGATCCTTCGCGCTACCGACTTCACCGCCGTTCCGGCACCGCCTCCGGGGCGACCGGGGTCCCCCCCGCGGATGACGCCGGGACGCGCCGGCCTGTCCGGCAGGCTCCCGCCCGCGCGTCGTCGGTGGGCGTTGTCCGTTGATCTTGTAGCTATCGTGAGAGGAAATCGTTTTCCTTCACGATAGCTACAAGATCAACGGGGCGCGGGGCCTGGGTGCGGGGATCGCGGGCGGATTCCGGCACGACTGAGCCCGGCGGCTCCGTGCGTGGAGCCGCCGGGCGCGCGGTGCTCGGGCCGGAGGAGGTTCAGGCCACGTCGGCGGTGTAGGCGTCGCCCATCACGCCGGTGTGCGTGACGCTCACCGGGTCGGAGGTGCCGGGGAACACGATGACGCCGCTCTCGCTCTCGCCGTTGGCCAGGTCGAGGGCCTCGAAGTTGTCCTCCTGGCCCGCGGACTCCATCAGGTCGGCGTCCTGGGACTGGCCGTCGGAGCCCTCCATGCTGAAGTACAGCGGGTTGACGGCGAGCGGCTCGTCGCTGTTGTTGGTGACCGTGACGTACACGGCGACGAAGTCGCCGCCCTGGCTGAGGGCGCCGGCCTCGTACTCGGCCGGCTCGGCGACGATCGCGACCGGCTCGTCGTCGGCGGGGGCGGTCTGCTCCTGCCCGCTTCCCGCATCGTCGCCGGTGCCCGCCGACGACGAAGGCTGGTCGCTGGCGGAGCCGCCCGAGTCGTCACCGCTGTTCACCACGACCAGGAAGATGATGATGATCCCGGCGATGAGCGCCAGCGCGCCGCCGCAGCCGAAGCATCCGATCAGCCAGTAGTTGGGCTTCTTCTCGGGCTGGGGCGGCGGGTAGGGCTGCGGCTGAGGATACTGAGAGTACACGGGGGTCCCTGTTGGTCGTTGTGCGGCTTTTGTCGCGAATGCGAATTCTGGGGGCCACGAAGAGCGTACAGCGGGCAGAGGCGCCGAAGTGCTGAACGGGCCGATGGGGCACCGGCCTGAGTGGGCCGCCGGTCGGCCGCTGCGTGCCCGCTCGGCTTTCCGGCACTCGTTAGGACGGCCGCTCCCTGGTGTCGGTTCCGTCCATTCCGTCCGGAGGCTTCCCTGCTGCGCGGATCGCCCGTGCTGCCGGACGCCCTGCGGCTGGCCGCATCCGGCCAGTCGGATCCGGGGTGCGCCGTGCGCCGGCGCCGGCGCCGTGCGCCGTGCGTCGCCACCGCCACGGCTGTACGCCGCATGTGCGGCGCCCTCCGGTGCTGCGCTAGTCGAGGCCGGCGCGGCACCTGCGCAGGAGCCCCGCCAACTGCTCCGCCTCGTCGCCGCTCAGGCCTGCGGTCATCCGCGCCTCGGTCTCCAGCACGATCGCCTCCGCCTCGGCCAGCAGCGAGCGTCCGGCGTCGGTGAGGTTGACCGGTTGCGCCCGCCCGCCCGCGGGCGGCTCCGGCGCCACGGAGGCCAGACCGCGCCCGGTGAGCCCCGACAGGACGTCGCGCAGCGACTGGCGCGTGACGAAGGTGCGCCGGGCGAGTTCGGCGGCCGGTGCGCCGGGCGCGTCACGCAGGGCCGTCAGCACCGCGTACTGCGCCATGGACAGGCCGATGCCGCGCAGGCGCTCCTCGCTCGCCGAGCGGAAGGCCTGGGCCACCTGTTTGACGAGGTATCCGATGCGGTCCCGCACGTCTTCTTGACACATGACAGGAACCTTACATAGGTTGGCGGCCGATTGCGATGTAAGGAACCTGACATGGAGGTCGTCATGCCCCAGTCCACCGTCATCGAGAGCGGCGCGGCCGTGGCCACGCTGATCAATGTCTTCACGGTCCGGCCCGAGCGGCAACGGGAACTGGCCGACTGCCTCACCGCCGCGACCGACGAGGTCATGCGACACGTCCCGGGTTTCGTCTCCGCCAACATCCACACCAGCGACGACGGCGAGCGCGTCGTCAACTATGCCCAGTGGGAGAGCGCCGCGGACTTCCAGCGGATGCTCCAGGACCCGGGCGCCCGGGAGCACATGGACCGCGCCGCCGCGATCGCCGACGGGTTCGAGCCGCGTCTCTACACGGTCGATTCGGTCCACCACAGGTGACGGCAGGCCGGGCGCGGCCGCTGCCCGCCGTCCGGGCCCGTCCTTCCCGGCTACCGCGCCTCGCCGAACTCCGCCAGCTCGGCGGCCGTGGGCGGGTCCGCGC
This sequence comes from Streptomonospora wellingtoniae, assembly GCF_031845375.1. Classification (NCBI taxonomy): domain Bacteria; kingdom Bacillati; phylum Actinomycetota; class Actinomycetes; order Streptosporangiales; family Nocardiopsidaceae; genus Streptomonospora; species Streptomonospora wellingtoniae. Next base: position 289,620 of record NZ_JAVREK010000003.1, on the reverse strand, counting down.
CCGGCCGGGTGCAGTTGATCGCGGCGCTGGCCGCGGCCGATGTCAGCAGCGCGCGCAGCTCCCGCACATCCGTCGGCACCCGGCCTCCGTCCGCCGCGCAGGCGCTGACCAGGGCCGCCATGAACGTGTCGCCTGCGCCGATCGTGTCGTGAACCGCCACGCGGGGACTGGCGACCTCGGCGCGCCCTTCGGTGCTGAGCGCGACCGCGCCCTCGCCGCCGCGCGTGACCACGACCGCCCGGGGCCCCAGCTCCAGCAGCCGCTGCGCGCCCTCCTCGGCGGGTGTGCCCGGATACAGCTCGGCGAGGTCGTCGTCGCTCGCCTTGACGAGATGGGCGACCCGGCAGAAGTCCTCCACGCGCGCGCGGGCGTGGTCGGCGCCGGGCAGCGTCGCCATGCGCACGTTGGGGTCGAAGGCGATCGTGCGGCGCTCCCGCTCGCGGCGGGCCAGCTCCAGCAGCTCGGCGTCGCCCGGCGGGCGCAGTGCCGCGATCGATCCCAGATGCAGCACCCGTACCGAGTCCGGTAGCGCACCGGTCAGCTCCGCGCGCGTCCAGGACCAGTCGGGCGCGTCCTCCAGCCAGAAGTCGTAGCGCGCCGAGCCGTCGCCGGCGAGCGTGGCCACCGCCAGCGCCGACGATCCCAGCCCGGTGGGGCAGCGGCTCAGGTCGACCGACTCGGCGGACATCCGGGCGCGCAGCCGTTCGGCGAAGGCATCGGCGCCGAACCGCGACAGCAGCATCGTCGGCGTGCCCAAGCGGGCGGCGGCCACGGCGATGTTGGCCGGTCCGCCGCCGGGCACCGGCCGCAGCACGCCGCCGTCCTCCGGCAGCAGGTCCATCACGTGCTCGCCGGCGATCGCCGCCTGCGGCGCCGGCTGCATGCTCGGCGCGCTCTGCTCGGTGCTCACGCGTTCGTGCTCCCCTCGGACGGGGCCCCCGCGCCCAGCACCGCGTATCCGGGGATCGGGGTGCCCGCGGCGAACGCCAGGGCCGTGTAGGCGTGGTAGACGTCGGGACGCCCGCTCCAGACGGTGGTGCTGGGCCGGTGCCGGGAGTCGATCTCGTGCCGCCAGTTCCGGTCGCCGTCGACGAAGCACGTGCGCACGTGGACCCACCACCTGCGGGCGAGTTCGGCGTAGGCGGACTCACCCGTGCGGGTGTGCAGGGCGTGCGCTGCCGCGACCGCCTCGGTGGCGACCCAGTGCATGCGCTCGTGGATCACCGGGCGGTCGTCCCAGTCGAGCGTGTAGCAGAAGCCGTCGGCACCGTCGCGTGCCCAGGCCGCCTCCACGGCGGTCGAGAACAGCGCCTCGGCGGCGGGCAGCAGCCAACCGGGCGGCTCCTCCACCGCCGCCTCGACGTGCAGTAGCAGGCGCGCCCACTCCAGCGAGTGGCCGGGGGTCCAGCCGTAGGGGCGGAACGGGTCGCCCGGGCGGTCGCGGTTGTACTCCAGCACCACCTCCCACTGCGGTGTGAAGTGCTCGGGGAGCCGGTAGCCGTGCGCGGCGGCCTCGCCGCGGATGAGGAAGTCGGAGATGCCAAGCGCCCGCCGCGCCCAGGCGGGGTCGCCGGTAGCGGTCCCGGCGGCCAGGAACGCCTCGACCATGTGCATGTTGCTGTTGGCGCCGCGGTAGTCCTCGCCGTGCGCGAAGGCGCGGTCGAACGACTCGACCGAGAGCCCGGCGGCGGCGTCCCAGAACCGGTCGAGGACCGTGGCCGCCGCGTCGCCGAGCAGCTGGTCGGCCCCCGGCGTTCCGGCGGACGCCGCGGTGGAGGCGGCGAGCAGCACGAAGGCGTGCTGGTAGGCGGCCTTGCCGGTGTCGGCGGGCGCACCGTCGAAGGCCACGGTGGAGAACCAGCCGCCGTGCTCGGGGTCGCGTAGCGACTCGCGCAGGCTGTGCACGCCGTGCTCGGCCAGTTCAGCCGCCGCGCCGCCGCCCTCGCGCGAGCACAGCGCGCTGACGTGCGTGGTGCGTGAGGTGATCCAGGTCTGCACACCCTGCTCGGTGCGCTGGCGCCCGGTGTCGTCCAGCCAGGCGAACCCCTGCGCCTGCCGGGAGCGCTCCGCCCAGGCGATGAGGCCTTCGGCCTGCTCCCGCGTCCAGGACAGCGGTGCGGGATCGTCGGCGGAGAAGTCCATTGCGACGTCCTTCCTAGGTGACGCGTGTCGTCCGCGGTCCGCCCGCGTCGGGGCGCCGGACCGCACGGTGGCGCGGCGGCTTCGCACGGGCGCAGTCGGGTGGCGGGCCGTGCGGCGCCGGGGCGGGGGCGCGGGCGTGCGGCTGGAATCGGGCGGCCGGACGGCGGGTCCGGGGGAGGGAACCGGGACAGAACACCACTGAACCGGTTAAGTGTCAAGGTTTCCACAGGTCAGCGTCAGCCGGTCGTCCGGCCTCGGCGGTCGCCTCCACAGGAGCGTACACGGCCCTCGCGGCCCCACCGCGGGCGCCCGCAGTGGGGCCGCGAGGCCCGCCGGAGGCGGGCGGCCGCGATCGGCACCGCCGCGCTCACGCCTCCGCCGGCGGGCGGCCGGTGCTGGCGCGGAGCACGAGGCGGGCGTCGGCGGCCTTCCGGTCCCCGGGCGCGCCTCCGGCCAGAAGCTCCAGCAGAACCCGCGCCGCCTGCTCGCCGTAGCCCTTGACGTCGCGCCCGATCGCGGTCAGCGGCGGGCGGGTCATGCGGCACAGAGCGGAGTCGTCCCAGGCGAGCACCGACAGGTCCGCGGGTACCGAGACGCCCATCTCCTGGGCCACGCTCAGCCCGGCCACGGCCATCAGGTCGTTGTCGAACATCAGCGCCGTGGGGCGCGGAACTTCCGACAGCAGCCGCCGCGTGGCCTCGGCCCCGGCCTCGTCGGTGTAGTCGGCGTGCACGACGGTGCTCCGTTCCAGGCCAAGGTCCGCGGCCGCCTCCTCGAAGGCCCGCGTGCGCCGCGAGGTGTGCAGCAGCGCCGGCGGCCCGGCGACGCGGGCGACCCAGCGGTGCCCCAGGTCGGCGAGGTGGCGCAGGGCCATCTCCGTCCAGGCGGCGTCGTCGGACCACACGAACGGCTGCACCGCGCCCGGCAGGGGACCGCCCACCACGACGGCGGGCATGCCGATCTCGGCGAGCGCCGCCGGCCGCCTGTCGCCGCTGAGCAGGTCCACCACGAGCACGCCGTCCACACGCCGCTGCGCGTGCCACTGCCGGTAGGTCCGGATCTCGTGCTCCTGGTCGGACGCCACCTGGAGCAGCAGCGACGTGGAGATCTCCGAGAGCGCGGTCTGCACACCCGACATCAGCTCCATGAAGAACGGCTCCAGGCCGATCGACCGCGCCGGCCGGTCGACGACCAGGCCGATCGCGTCGGCGCGGCCGTCCGACAGGGCGCGCGCGGCGGTGCTCGGCGCCCAGCCCAGCTCCTCGGCGATGGACAGCACGCGCATGCGGGTGGCCTCCGAGACACCGGGCCTGCCGTTGAGCGCATAGGAGACCGATCCCTTGGAGACGCCCGCGGCCTGGGCGATGTCGGCGATTGTCGGACGGCGCACGGTCTTCATCCTTTGCGTATCGGCGGGCGGCGGCACCGCCGCGGCGCCGCGGCCGGCTGTGGCCGGTCCGTGCCCACCGGCCCGACCGAAGGTACCCCGAGCGCCCCCGATCGTGTAGCCGCGGTGGCCGAATCCGGCGCCGGCCCCGCCGGGAGAGGGCGGCTGCGCGTTCGGCCCCGGACCTACACGGCCGCGTGCACGCCCGGACGGGCCGTGCTGCCGCGCGGGGTGATGCGGGCGGCCGGGGACCGCCGCTCGGCCACGGGGCGGCCGTCGGCGGCCTCCAGCACCGACTCGGCGACCGTGATCCCGTGCTGGTGCACGTCCACGCTCATCGTCGTCAGCGGCGGCGAGGACAGCCGGCACTGGGTGGAGTCGTCCCAGGCGATCATGCTCACCCGCTCGGGGACGGCGACGCCGAGTTCTTGGGCGGCCTGCAGCCCTGCCACCGCCATGACGTCGTTGTCGTAGAGGATGGCCGTGGGTGCGGGAGTGCGCCGCAGCAGCGCCGCCGTCAGCTCCGCCCCGGCCTCGCCGGAGTAGTCGCCTTCGAGGATGACCGGCGGCTCGGCCCCGGCCTCGCGGCAGCCCTCCTCCAGGGCGTCGGTGCGCCTGCGGGTGTGCAGCAGGGAGGCGGGCCCGCTGACCCGGGCCACCCGGCGGTGGCCCAGGTCCAGCAGGTGCCGCAGCGCCTCGTGCACCGGCGCCGTGTTGTCGGTGCGCACCGCGGGTGCGTCCGGGGCGCCCTGCCACGCCCCGACGAGGACCGCGGGCAGCCCGAGTTCGGCGAGTACCCGCGGCCGCTCGTCGTCGACGGTCAGGTTCACCACGGCCACGGCGTCGACCAGGCCCCGCTCGGCCCAGCGGCGGTAAGCCTCCAGCTCGGCGCGGTGATCGGCGACGATGTGCAGCAGCACCGACATGCCGCGTTCGGCCAGGCGCTCCTCGATCCCCCCGATGAACTCCATGAAGAACGGCTCGACACCGAGCAGGCGCGCCGGCCGGGCCAATACCAGCCCGATCGCGCCCGCCGCGGCGACAGGGTGCTGCGGCGCGGTCATGCAGTACCGGCCGCGTGCCGGGACAGGCCGTTGGCGCAGCGCAGCACCGGCGGTGCGGTCAGCTCCTGAGGGTCGATCCGGGCGCCGGTGCGCACGGTGAACGACCGGGTCTCGCCCGCCAGCATCGGCACCAGCATGTCGTCGACCCCGGCGTCGGGCGCGGCCCGGTCGGCCAGCACGGCGACGTCGCGGGCGAACGAGCGCGCGCGGACGTCCACCCGGTAGCCCTCGGGCACGGCGGTCGCCACCGCGGTGAGCGGCTCGGGGTCGTAGGCCAGCTCCGGGTCCTCGCGGAACGTGTGGACGGCGCGGGCGTCGTCGGTGGCGGCCACGAGTAGCTCCTTGCTCGGGTCGGCCGGGGTGGTCAGCGACGCGGCCGGGTCGAGCCGGGCGGCCGACCGGGCCTGCACGGACAGCTCGATCTTAGCCGCGTCCAGCACCTCGCCGGTGAAGTCCTGGCGCTGGAGGTGCACGTGGCCGGTCCAGCTCTGGTCGGTGTCGTTGACCGCGACCAGCGCGAGTGCGCCGTCGCGCGGCTGGAAGGTGAGCAGGCGCGGCTCGTAGGCGCGGCGCAGTGCGTAGTAGAGCGGCTTGGGGCGCTCGTCGCCGTCGACCGCGGCCCACGAGGTCACCGGCCAGCAGTCGTTGAGCTGCCAGACGAGGGTGCCCGAGGTGCGCGGCCACCAGGAGCGGTAGTGCTCGACACCGTAGGCCACCGCCCGCGCCTGGTTGAGCTGCGTCGCCCAGTGCCAGTCGGCGAAGTCGCCGGGAACGGGCAAGTGCCCCTCCAGGCCCCGGTGCAGCTTGCCGTTGCCGTCCCCGGCCTTCTGGTGCAGCAGGAACCCCGGCGAGGTGGGGGTGAGCGGGGAGTCGTGGATCCAGTCGGTCAGGGTCGTCCACGTGGGCGGGCCCTGGAACCCGAACTCCGCGCAGAACCGCGGGACGATGTCGCGGTAGTGGGTGTAGTCGACCTGGTTCCACACCTCCCACTCATGGCGGCAGCCGTGGTCGGGGTCGTTGGGGTGCAGCTCACCGGGCCGGTGTCCGGGACTGCACGGGCTGCCGTCCACGTAGGGCCGGGTGGGATCCAGTTCGGCGACCACACGCGGGAACAGCTCGTAGTAGTAGTGCTCGCCCCAAGTGCGCCCGTCCAGCGCCTCGGGCCAGCCCCAGTCCGCGAACCCCCACAGGTTCTCGTTGCCGCCGTTCCACACCGCCAGCGACGGGTGCGCGCTGAGCCGGGCGACGTTCTCGCGCGCCTCCGCCTCGAACTCGGCGGCGAGCGGCTCCTCCTCGGGGTAGGAGGCGCAGGCCAGCGCGAAGTCCTGCCACACCAGCACGCCGCGCTCGTCGCACACGTCGTAGAAGTCGTCGGTCTCGTAGATGCCGCCGCCCCACACGCGCAGCATGTTCATGTGCGCGCCCAGCGCCTGGTCGACGCGGCGGGCCAGCCTCTCGCGGGTGATGCGGGTGAGGAAGTGGTCGTCGGGGATCCAGTTGGCGCCCTTGACGGCGATGGGACGGCCGTTCACGGTGACCGTGAAGCGGGCGCCGACCTCGTCGGGCGAAGTGTCGACGTCGACCGTGCGGAATCCGACGCGCCGGTGCGCGGAGTCCAACCCGGTCTCGGGCCCGCCGTCGGCCTCCGGGCCGCCCGCAGCCCGTTCGGACAGCGTCGCGTCGAGGTCGTAGAGCGGCTGTTCGCCGTAGCCGGCCGGCCACCACAGCCGCGCGCCGGGCACCTCGACGACCGCGACCGCCTCGTGGGCGCCCGCCGGGACGGCCACGCGCGTCTCGCGTCCTGCGACGCGGACCGCGAGCACGAGGCCGCCTCCACCGCTGCCGGGCTCGGCGTGCTCGACGCCCACGTGCGCCTCGACGCGCCCGGTGCCCCGCCCGTCCACGGTGGCCAGCGGGCGCACCCCGGTGATGCGGGCGCCGCGCCAGCGCTCCAGCCGGACCGGCTTCCAGATGCCGGCGGTCTGCAGGTCGGGGCCCCAGTCCCAGCCGAACGAGCAGGCCATCTTGCGGACCATGTTGTAGGGGTGGGCGTTGGTGTGCGGGCGCGGGCCCAGCCGCTCGCGCTCCCGCTCGGCGTACTCCAGGGCCGGGGAGAAGTCGACGGTGAGCTCGTTGGCTCCGCCGCGCAGCGCCTCGCGGACGTCGAATCGGTACGCGCGGTGCATGTTGGCGGTGCTGCCGAGCAGCCGGCCGTTGAGGCGCACCTCGGCGACCGTGTCCAGCCCGTCGAAGGCCAGGTCGACGCGCTCGCCGGGCCGCGGCGCATCGGCCTCGAAGGTGCACGTGTAGCGCCACGACGTGCGGTGGGCCCAGGCGAGGTCGGTCTCGGCGGTGTCCAGGTAGGGATCGCCGATCAGTCCGGCGGCGAGCAGGTCCGTGTGAGCGCTTCCAGGCACCTGCGCCGGGACGCTGCGCCCGGCGATCTCCTCGGGCACGGGGCCTCGCGTCGTGGACAGCAGCCAGTCCTCGTGCAGGGTCTGACGCATCATCTGCGATCACTCCAGGGTGGGCCCGCCGCGCGGCGGGGTGGTGGACGGGCGAATCGGCGGGGGATGCGGGTTGCGGGGGCCGGGACGTCTGCGGAAAGATTCTTACTTCACCAAATTAAGTAAGTCAATCGAGCGGGCCCTCGATGACAAGGACCACGTCATCGTGGCACAGCAACGCACCGTCCTCGGGCACGGCCCCGTGCACATGCGCGTATCCGGGGTAGGCACGGACCCGTCGCCTTCACCGGCGGCAGCCCGCTGGCGCGTCCCGCACTGAGGCGCCCGCCCGGCCCGCTCACCGGCCCGGACCTGGACGACCTGCGCCCGGCGCCCATCGGCCTCTCCATCGACGGCCCCGTGGCGGTGCCAGCCGCGGCCGCTCCCGCGCACGCCGCCGCCCCGCCCCCGCGCGGGCCCCGAGGAGTCGGGACGGGCGGGTGCGGGGCGGCGGCGGTCGGTCCTGCCGGTCTAGCCTTCGCAGACCGAGCCGTTGACCCGGAACTCCTCGGGAGCCGGGTTGGCGCCGGTGATCGTGCCCTGGAGGCCGAAGCGCCGCGAGCCGCCCGCCGGGATCACCTGGCTGTAGTCCAGGCCGCTCGCTGAGACGGTCGTGCCCTCCTGGCTGACGTCGGCCTGCCAGGCGGTGGTGACCTGCTGTCCGCCGGTGTAGTCCCACTGCGCGGTCCAGTCCTCGACCGGCTCGTCACCGGTGTTGGTCACGACCACCGACGCGCTGAAGCCGTCGCCCCACTCGCTGTCCACCGTGTAGTCGACGGCGCAGTGCACGGGCGGAGGCAGCGCCTCGAAGCCGACGCGGTGCAGGCCGCCCGGCAGGTCGGTGACGGCGTACAGCTCGCCCGAGGCGTCGGCTCCGAACGCGGTGACCTGGATCGGCAGCTCGCCGATGCGCTCGGTGGTGTAGCCGCCGTCGCCGGTCGGCCGGATCCCCCAGGTGTTCGCGCTGCAGTAGTCGGTCATGACGTAGGTGCCGCCGGCCAGGTCGGCGTACTCGTCGCCGCGGTAGACCGCACCGCCGGTCACCGAGCAGTTGCCGTCCAGGTGGTCGTAGGCGAAGACCGGGTCGGTGTAGTCGGCTCCGGCCGCGCACCGCTCGGCGTCGAACTCCTCGGAGCCCTCACGGCAGGGCCAGCCGAAGTTGGTGCCGCCCTCGCCCGCGGGCAGGTGGTTGACCTCCTCCCAGCTGCCCTGGCCGACGTCGGCGATCCACAGGGAGCCGTCCGCCGGGTCGAAGGAGAACCGCCAGGCGTTGCGCAGGCCGTAGGCCCAGATCTCCGGGCGGGCCCCGGGCTCCGAGACGAACGGGTTGTCCTCGGGTACGCAGTAGGCGAGATCGCCGCAGGAGTCGCTCACGTCCAGCCGGACGATGCTGCCCAGCAGCGTGCCGAGGTTCTGCCCGTTGTCCAGGCTGTCGCCGGCGTTGCCGCCGTCGCCCAGGCTCCAGTAGAGGTAGCCGTCCGGGCCGAACTCCACCTCGCCGCCGTTGTGGTTGGTGTACTCGCTGTGCGGCTCGGTCAGCAGGACCTCCTCGCCGTCAGCGGGGACGCTCGCCTGGTCGGGGCTGTCCATCGGGAAGCGCGAGAGGGTGAGCGTGCCCTCGTCGGCGCTGGTGTAGGCGGCGTAGAGCGCGGGATCGCTCTCGAAGTCGGGCGGGAGGGCGATCCCCAGCAGGCCCTGCTCGTTGCCTTCGCTGGTGATGCGGTCGCCGATGTCGAGCAGCGGGTCGGCGGCGAGCCCGCTGTCGGGGTGGTAGACGCGGACCGCGCCGGCCTCCTTCTCCGTGATGAACATCCGCCCGCTGCCATCGCCCGGCGACTCGATGTCGGTCGGCCGGTCGAGGCGGTCGGAGTCGGTGCGTGTATTGGTGACCTGCAACCGGTCCAGCGGAAGCGACGCCTCCGCGGTGGCGGACGGCTCCTGGCCGAGGGCGGACGGGGACTCGTCGGCTGCGGTGGGCCCGGCCGGGCCCACCGCAGCGAGAACGAGTGCGCCTGCGGTCGCGGCCAGCCGCCGCGCCCGTCGGTGGTTCGACATTTTCGGCTCCTGGGAATACGGAATCGACCCACTCGGCACGCGAATCCCCCAGTGTGTGCCACCTCGCCCGGAGTGGTGTGTGCGGCCTTGAGGGTAAACCGGTAAAGCTCCCGGCCGCCAGGGATGTCCGGGCTTCCGTGGGAGGGCTCCCACGAATCGTGCCTGGTCGATTCGGATAAATCCGCCGGAGAAATTCCGCGCGGAAAGGCCGGCGAGCGGCGCGGCCCCGCTTCCGCCGGCGGCGGCGGGACCGGTCCGTGCGCTCGCCGGCCCCGGAGGAACCGTGCGGCGGGCCTACAGGTTCCGCTGCTCGATCTCCCACTCGGTGGAGCACAGGCCGCAGTCGGAGCCGGTGAACGCCTGCCCGGCCTGTTCATCGCCCTTGAGCCGCCACTTCAGCCACAGGGCCCCGACCCGGCCGTACTCGCCTCCGTCCGGCTCGCCGAACGTGCCGGTGTGGCCCACGTCCAGGCTGCCCAGGAACGCCGGGAGGCCCGAGGGGATCCGGTCCCAGTCGTCCAGCGCGTTCTCGTGGGCGATGTCGTCGGGGCCGCCGGTGAAGTAGGCGATGGGTGCGTGCAGCCGGCGCAGCCGCCAGTTGTCCAGATCGCTGAGCATGCCGCTGTTCCACAGCACGGTGGTGTCCACGCGCTCGTCGTCGGAGGCCTCGTAGGCCTCGATGCCGCCGCAGGACTGGCCCATCACGGCGACCGAGTCGGTGTCGAGGTGTCCCCGGTAAGGGCTGAACAGCCGGTCGTCCTCCTCGACGGCCCAGTCGATCGCCTCGGTGAGCATGTCGGCGTCGGTGCCGCCGGACCCCCCGGGGCGGCCGTTGGCGATCACCAGGAAGCCGCGGGAGGCGATCTCCAGCAGGAAGTTCTCGAACATCGTTCCGTCGGCCAGGCAACCGCCGTTGCCCCAGACGACGATCGGCAGCCGCTCGTTCTCGGGCAGGTCTGCGGGGCGGTAGACCGTGTGGTCGTACAGCCGGAGCGTGGTCGTGTACTCGGCGTCGTAGGGTCCGGTTCCGGCAGCCGAGGCGGGGCCGGCCGAGACCGCGAGAAGGGCGGTGGACGCCAGCAGAGCGACGACCGCGGCGGAAATCCGGTTGGCCCGGTCGGCGGCGTTTCGTGATCTCATTCCACTGCTCCTGAAAGGCGGTGCTGGGGGATTTCCCGGCGCGTTCTGTGTTCCGGTGGGTCGCGTTCCCTCTCGGAATCGCTTCGCGTTGGGCCTGCGCGGGCTCTGCAGGCCGAATATCCGGTATAATTCGGCATTTTGGAAAACGAGTCAACGCCTCGTGGGTGACACGGGTGATTCCACCGATCTCCGTTCTGCTGCGGGCGCGCGGAATTCCGCGGAAGAACAGCGGAGAACGGCGGCGGTTTGCGGGAGGGACGGTCGCGCGTCGGCGCTGCCCGCTGAAGTACGTCGGGAATTCAGTGCGCCCCCGTCCTCCGTCGATCCGGGGCGGAGGCCACGCCGGTCGGCTCGCGGCCCGGTACGGCTGCGGCGGTAGACTGCCCGGGTGCCGCGAGGCGCCCGCGGGCATCGCCGCTGGTGCGCCGGGTGGCGACGGGGGATGTGAAGCGGAGGTTCCAGGTGGGCGCGCCGGCTCGGGTAATACCCCACGCGAGCAGCCGGTCGGCCGTGCTCGACGTGATCCGCGCCGCCGGCACCATCAGCCGCGTCGGTCTGATTCAGGCCACCGGTTTCACCGGCGCGACGATCTCCACCGTCGTGCGCAAGCTCATCGAGGACGGCCTCGTCGTCGAGACCGGCCGCGCGGAGTCCACCGGCGGAAAGCCGCGCGTGCTGCTCCAGCTCAACCAGTCCTCGCGATACGCCGTGGGCGTGCACCTGGACCACTCCGGCATCGCCTACGTGCTCACCGACCTCGGGGGCTCGGTCGTGGCGCGGATGACCCGGGCCGGAGCGGGGACCGAGGAGCCGCCCGCCGTCGTGCAGCGCATGGCAGCCGAAGTGGCCACGCTCATCGAAGGGGTGGGGGTCGACGAGCGGCTCGTGCTGGGCGTGGGCCTGGTCTCGCCCGGACCGCTCACCCCGACCGCCGGCATGCGGCTGGCGCCGCCCATCATGCGGCACTGGGAGGACTTCCCGCTCGACGAGGAGGTGCGGCGGGCGACCGGGCTGCCGCTCGTCCTCGGCAACGACGCCACCGCCGCTGCGCTGGGGGAGTACTGGTCCGGAGCGGTCAGCGGCGCCTCGACCTTCGCCGCCGTCTACGTCTGCACCGGTATCGGCTCGGGCATCCTCATCAACGGCATCCCCTATCACGGCAGCAGCGGCAACGCCGGCGAGATCGGGCATATCTGCCTGGATCCCGATGGTCCCGAGTGCTGGTGCGGCGCCCGCGGGTGCACCGAGGTGATGGCCGGACCGGCAGCGGTGGTCGCCCGCGCCCGGGAGGACCCCGGGGTCGCGCGGGCGGCGGGGCTCGTCGACGAGGGCGGGCGCGGCCACCCCTCGGTGGCCGCCGACTTCGCCGCCGTGGCCCGCGCGGCGCGCCGTGGCGAGCCCGGCGCCCGCGCCATCGTCGACCGCTCCGCGCGCTACCTGGCGGCGGCCACCCGCACCCTGGCCAACGTGCTCGACCTGGACCGCGTCGTACTCACCGGGCAGAGCCTGGCCGTGGCCGGATCGATGTACCTGCCGGTCGTCCAGGAGGAGCTGGACCGCGCGTTCTTCGCCCGCACCACCCACCCGGTCGCGGTGCGGATCTCCACCTCGGCCGCGACCGCTCCGGCCATCGGCGCGGCCACGATGGTGCTGCAGTCGGAGCTCGTTCCGCTGCAGGCCGGCACCCGCATCCCCGGCGACCTCGCCGAGCCGGAGCAGGCCGCCGCCCGTCCGGCCGGCGGCTAACCCCCGTTGATCTATTCCCAAAACAGCGGAGCTAGCACCTCTGACCTGGGCAAACGCACTCCATTGCGAGACGCCCACGAAATCCCGTTATCGTTCCGTGACATTCTCTGAAGTGGGTCTGGAGCGGGCCGGTTCACCCTCGTTTTGTTCCTCCGGTACGGCCGACCAGAGGGAGGCCCCACACAGCTTGTAGCTATCGTGATGGAAAACGATTGCCAGTGACGATGGCTACAAGATCAACGGTGATAGCCCGACGCGGTCCGGTGCGGCCGGCCGTCACCAGCGGTGGTGCACCTGGGGGCGGATCAGTTCGTCGTAGACATCGCGCACCGTGCTGTGCACCTCGGGCGGAAGCGGGTCCAGGGAGGCCGCCGCTGCGTTGCCGCGCGCCTGCTCGGCGTTGCGGGCGCCGGGAATCACCGTGCTCACGCCCGGCTGATCCAGGATCCAGCGCAGCGCGAACTGCGCCATGGTCATGCCCTCGGGCACGGCTTCGCGGATGCGCTCCACCGCCGCCAGCCCGGTCGCGAAGTCGACGCCCGAGAACGTCTCGCCCACGTCGAACGCGTCGCCTGAGCGGTTGAAGTTGCGGTGGTCGTCGTCGCCGAAGGACGTCTGGGCCGTGTACCGGCCCGACAGCAGCCCGCTGGCCAGCGGCACCCGCGCGATGATGCTGACCCCGGCCTCGCGCGCGGCGGGCAGCACCTCCTCCAGCGGCTTGTGCCGGAAGGCGTTGAGGATGATCTGCACGCTCGCCACCCCGGGCCGCCCGATCGCGGCGAGAGCCTGCGCGCAGGTCTCCACGCTGACACCGTAGGCGCGGATGCGCCCCTCGGAGACCATCCTGTCCAGGTCGTCGAAGACCGCATCGGAGGCGTAGACCTCGTCGGGCGGGCAGTGCAGCTGCACCAGGTCGATCGAGTCCACGCCCAGGTTGGCGCGGGAGTCGTCGTTCCAGGCGCGGAGGTTGTCCGGGTTGTAGTTCTCCGGCTCCTGGGGCACGCGCCGCCCCATCTTGGTCGCCGCGGTCAGGTGCGGGTACTCCTTGAGAACCTGCCCGACCAGGCGCTCGCTGCGCCCGCCGCCGTAGACGTCGGCGGTGTCGATGAAGCTGACCCCCGACTCCACGGAGGTCCGCAGCGCTGAGAGCGCATCCTGCTCACTGACGTCGCCCCACGCCGCTCCGATCTGCCAGGCGCCGAACCCCACGGCGCTGACGTTCCCACCGGTCTTCCCGAGCTTGCGTTCTTCCATGGCAACCGACCCTAACGGACCCCGAACCGCTCCCAGCGGCCCGCACCCTCGCCGACCGCAGCAGCGGCCGGGGTGCGCTCGTGCAGCCGGGCGTAGAGTGTCGCCGCGGACCCGCGGCGGGTACGGCAGGAGTCGGATCCGCCTTCGCGACTGGAGGAGAAGTGGCCCCGACGACGCTCATCCCCGGATTCGACGCGGCCGATCTCGACATCGGGGAAGGGGTCCGCATCCGCGCGGCGACCGGGGGGAGCGGGCCGCCGCTCCTGCTGCTGCACGGCCACCCGCAGACCCACGCCACCTGGCGCGCGGTCGCGCCCGCGCTGGCGGAGCGCTTCACCGTCGTCGCCACCGACCTGCGCGGCTACGGCGACTCGGCCAAGCCCGGCAGCGGCGGCGACCACGCCCCCTACAGCAAGCGGGCGATGGCCGCCGACCAGGTGGCCGTGATGCGCGAGCTCGGCCACGAGCGCTTCGCGGTGGTCGGGCACGACCGGGGAGGGCGGGTCGCGCACCGCATGGCGCTGGACCGGCCCGACGCGGTCGAGCGGCTCGCCGTCCTCGACATCGCCCCCACCGCCACCATGTACGCGCGCGCTGACCGCGAGTTCGCCACCCGGTACTTCTGGTGGTTCTTCCTGATCCAGCCCGAGCCGCTGCCGGAGGAGATGATCGCCGGGGCCACGGAGACCTACCTCCGCGCCCACCTTCGCGGGCAGAGCGGCACCGGGGGTGTGCCCGAGGAGGAACTGGTCCAGGAGTACCTGCGCTGCTACCGCGACCCCCGCACGGTGCACGCGGTCTGCGAGGACTATCGGGCCGCGGCGGGCATCGACCTCGCCCACGACGCCGAGGACGCGGCCGCGGGCCGGCACCTCACGCAACCGCTGCTGGCGCTGTGGGGCACAGAGGGCACCGTCGGCCGGACCTACGACGTGCTCGGCACCTGGCGCGAGGTGTCGGCCGGATCGGTGGACGGCCACGCCCTGCCCTGCGGGCACCTCGTTCAAGAGGAAACCCCCCGCCAGGTCACCGAGGCCCTCACCGACTTCCTCACCGCCCCTACACCCCGTTGATCTTGTAGCTATCGTGAATTAAAACGATTTCCCCTCACGATAGCTACAAGATCAACGGGTGGGGCGGGGGCAACAGGACGGGGGTGGGTGCGGCGAGGGCGGGCGGCGAGGGCGGTATCCACAAGACGGAGATCCGGGTGGAGGTCCGCCGGGTGCCCCGGCAGCCTCGGAGGTATGAGCGTTCCTCCCGCACCGAACCTCCCCGCCGCGCTGCCCCCTCCCGCCCACCGCGCTGCGGCGCTGGCCGCCCGGCAGTACGGATCCATCACCTGGCACCAGGCATTGGACTGCGGTATCGACGACGGACTCGTCCGGCGGCTCCTCCGCAGCGGGCACTGGGTGAAGGTGTACCCGCGGGTGTACGCCGTCCGGAGTGCGGTTGAGGGCGCCGAGGAGGACCAGCGGTTGCTGCAGCGGGTGATGGCCGCTCAGCTGGCGCTCGGCCCCGCCGGGTTCGCCGGAGGCGCCACCGCCGCCCGCCTGTGGGGGATGCAGGGGTTTCCGCCGTGGGACGGGCGCGAGATGCACATGGTCATTCCCGCCCTGGGTGCCCAGCGGCACGTACGCGGCATAACCCTGCACTCGTGGGACACCGCAGACGAGGAGATCACAACCGTCGGCTCCGGCATCCGCCTGACCACGCCGGGCCGCACGCTGCGCGACGTTCTCCTGCATGTCGACCGCGACACCGGCGTCAGCCTGATCGACTCCGCGCTCAACCGCGGGCTCGTCCGCCGCACCGACCTGCCGAGCCTCCACGCGGCCAACCGCGGACGCAGAGGGTGCCGCCGGGTGGGCGAGTGGTGGCGGTCGGCCGACGACCGGGCGCAGAGCCCGCTGGAAACCCGGATCCGGCTCGTCTGTGCCGACGGAGGGCTGCCGCCCAGTGCCTTGCAGCACCCGTTCACCGACGCCCGCGGCCGGGTCTTCGCCGTCGCGGACCTGTGGTGGGAGGAGCTGCAGGTCATCGGCGAGTGCGACGGACTGGGGCCCCACGGCCAGGCGCGGACGCTGGCCTACGACCGCAAGCGCCAGAACGCTCTGCAGGCCCACTACCCGGGTACGCGCATCGTCCGGTTCACGTGGGAGGACATCTACAAGCCCGCCTACGTCCTCGCCGCAGTGGCCGGCACCGACCGCCGCTGACGGTGGAGCCCCACTGAGAACGCCTCCTTCTGTTGATCCACTCCCAAACAGCAGAGATGGTGGATCTGACCTGGGAAACCAGTCGGGCTTCGGGAACGTCGATGCCGGCAAGCCGTGCCAACGTGAGCATGGCGTACTCGTTTCCCGGCACCTCCGCGAAGGGCCGGGTCACCGGGGACACGGGGCTCCCTTCCTGTGCTCTGCGTGGAAAGGCTATCGAACGCAGGCGGATGGAGACGGCCTCCGGCGCAGCACGGCGGGATCCGGTTGCAGCGTGCGCGGTCCACCTCAGCCCAGGTCCGCGATCTCGGCTTCCACCTCCGCCGCTCTGGGATCCTCCATGGACTCCAGGATGTCCAAGGCCGCGGTGAGCTGGGCGCGCGCCTCCTCCGTCCTGCCCGCCGCGGCCAGCGCCCGGCCCGCGCCAAGGCGGGCGGCGGAGACGCCCTCCAGGCTGCGGGCCTCCTCGAAGACCGCCGTCGCCGTCGCGTACTCCGCGACGGCCTCGGCGAAGCGCTCGGCGGCGGCGAGGATCGCGGCCAGCTTGCAGCCGGCCCAAGCCGTGGTCCAGGTGTCGGCGATCTCGGTGAACAGCGCGACGGCGGCGCGCGCATGCTCCTCGGCCGAGGCGGTGCGTCCCTGGTCGCGCTCATAGGCGGCCAGGCTGAGCAGCGCCATACCGCGGCCGCGGCGCTCGCCGGCGCCGTGGAAGGCGTGCGTCGCCTCCCACAGCAGCTCCTCCGCGCCCGGGTCGCGGTCGCGCTCCCAGCGCAGTTCGCCCAGCTGGCGCAGCGCGAAGCCCTCAGTCCAGCCGTCGCCCGACTCCCGCGCACCGGCCAGTGCCGCCTCGTAGTGGCCCAGCGCGGTGTCGATCTCGTCGCGCGACCACTCGGCGTCGGCGAGCCCGACCAGGTTGCGGGCCTCGCCGTACCGGTCGCTCGCAGCCCGAGCGGCTTCGAGTCCGATGAGGTGGATCCCGCGCCAGTCCGACCAGTACCACCCGTACTCGAACAGCGGGTAGGCCGTCGCGGGCAGCCGCCACGCGAGGTCGTCGAGCCGGGAGTCGAGCGCGGCGCGCAGCGTCTGCACGATGTTCTCCCGCTCGGCCTCGAACCAGGCGACGGCGTCCGCCGGCGAGTCGAACCCTTGTGCGTCCGCCCGCTCGTAGCGCTCCAGCGGAACGAAGCGGAAGTTCGGCAGCACCGCCCGCACGGCGTTGCGTGCGCAGGTCAGGTACCACGCGCCGAGCCGTCCGATCACCGCGGCCTCCTGCCCGCCGGGCTCCTCGGCGCGGAAGCGCTCCGCGGCGTAGACCCGCAGCAGGTCGTGCATGCGGTAGCGGTCGTGCTTGAGCCGCTGCACCAGGTTCGCCGCGGCCAACTGCTCCAGCAGGCGCCGTGTCCGCCCCGGACGCAGGCCCGCGGCGGCGGCGCAGGCGGCGGGAGTGAAGTCGTCGCCGGGGTGCACGCCCAACGCGCGGAACAGCGCCGCGGTCTCCTCCGCGAGCGCGCCGTAGGAGGCCGAGAACACGGCGCGGACGTCGCTCAGCTCGTCGCCGGTGAAGCCGAGCCCGTCGAGCCGCTCGTCTTCCGCGGAGAGTTCGGCCGCGATCGTGGCCAGGGGGAGGTCCGGTAGCTCGTTCAGCCGCTCGGCGAGGACGCGCAGCGCCAAGGGGAGGCGCGCACAGTGGCCCACCAGCGCGCGGGCCGCCTCGGGTTCGGCGTCTACCCGCGCGGTGCCGAGATGCTCGCGCAGCAGGGCGAGCGACTCCTCCGGGGTGAGAGTCTCCAGAGTCACCTTGCGCGCCCCCTCGCGGAGAGGCAGGACCACGAGTGTGCATTCGCCGTCGACTCGCGGGCGAAGGAGTGCGGGCCAGCCGCCGCGGTCGACGGTGCGCTCGGTCGCAGCGTCGACCGCGCGCAGCCGCGCTTTCTAAACGGCCGCGGGACTCGGATAGGAGGGCCAGTGGTTGAGGGGACCACGCGACGCCTTTCGCCAAGGGGACGTTCCTGCCTTGACTTTTACCGGCATTGGCGTATCCGTGTCAGTCGAACTGCGATTCACCCGGCTATGCGGCGTTCTTCTGGTTCGATCCATCCGGCGTCATTGGCCGTTCTGAGTGAGTTTCGTTGTGCTGTCGGGAAAGGCGCCGAGATGCCCGGGCAACCGGGCGGCCACGAGGGCGGCACCCAGCACAGCACCGTCGATCTTGTAGCTATCGCAAATGGAAATCGCTTTCCTTTGCGATAGCTACAAGATCGACGGAGTTCGGCCGAGTCTAGGCGGTTTCGCTGTGTCTGAAGCGCTCGATCGCCTCGATGACGATCTCCGGGTCGATGCGGACCGCCACCTCTCCGTCGAGCGGGTTCTGTATTGCAGACATCTCTGAATCGGTCAGCTCTACACCCTGAACGACCAGGTCACCTGTATCAGCGACGTAAACCGACGGGCATCCTTTGGCGCCGGACAGCTTGTCCTTCGCGAGCAAGGTGAGCTTCATGATTCTCCCGTTTCGTGGGGGGTTGGGCGAACTCACGCTAACATGGGGAATTGGAACGTTTCCAGGGCGAGTGCGTCTGTTTCGGTGACGGTAATGACGCAGGTGGCCCAGGGAAATTCGCCAGGAAGGAAGATCGCACGCTGGGTGAGCTGCGTTAGTCCCGCAGGTCGGTGGTGATCGGCTTCCGTGGTCCCGGAGACTGCCCGCCGCAATCGGAGCGGTGGCCGCGCGCTGCGGGCGCATACTGCGGCTTGGCGCACGCCGCCTCGGCCGCCCGAGCCGCGACGGCGCGTACGAGGTTCGGGCGGCCCCCAGGGAGGCGCGCTGATTCCGGTCCGGGGTGACCGAGGCGCGACGGTGGCCGAATCTGCGGTCTGACCTGGTATTCCAGCATCGCTTCGGAGGTTTATCGCGCCGGCGGCAGGAGCAGATACGCGAAGGTGATCGGCCCCGCCGCACCGGCGGCTCTCCCAGTCGACGCGGATCTTCATGGGGATGGGCGATTCCGACGCCTTCACCGAGCACTCGAAGCTCGTGCCGACCTGCCAGAAGGTGCGGCTGGTGCACGCCGCGATCCGGGAGCTGCACCGCCGCTCGGGCGAATGGGACTACGAGGGGATGGGAACGCCCGTCTCCCAGCTCTACACGGCCGGAGCCGCCGCGGCGCCGGCCGCCTCGCCCGAAGAGGGGGTCGGCGCCGGCGATGGGCCGCGACCCTTGCCGGCCCCCGGGACGGCGCTGCGCGAAGGCCCGCCGCGATCGGCGCGGCGGCCGCGCGCTACTGTGCCGGGGTAGGCAGTGCGGCTTGGTTCGCGCCGCCCCGGCCGCCCGAGCCGCGGCGGCGCGCGTTCCCCGCCCCGCGGTCCCCGGGCCCGGTGACCAGGCCGCCGGCCGGGCCGCGTCGGCGACACGCGGCGTCCGGCGCGGAAGCGAGTCGCCGAGGAGCCACCGTGACCGGACCCGCCCCCGAGAGACCGTCGGACGAAGGGACCGATCCGGACCGGCCGGCCGTGCGGATCGGCCTGCGCCCCATCGCCAGTCCCGCACCGGTGGGCTTCATGGCGCTGGCTGTGGCCACCCTGATGCTCAGCTCGCTCCAGCTGGGCTGGTTGCCCGCCAGCGAGCGCGACCACGTGTCCCTGGTGCTGATCGCCTTCGCCTTCCCGCTGCAGCTGCTCGGCTGTGTCTTCGGCTTCCTGGGCCGCGACATCGTGGTCGGGACCGGAATGGGCATCCTGGGCGGCACCTGGCTGTCCACAGCGGTGGTCTCCCTGACCTCCCCGCCGGGCGTGATCGCCGTTCCCACGCTCGGTGTGCTGATGCTGGCCGCCTCGGTCGGCCTGCTCGTACCCGCAGCGGGCGCGGCGACGGGCAAGCTGCTGGCCGCTGCCGTGCTGCTGGCAGCCTCGGCGCGCTTCGCGCTGACCGCGGGATACGAGCTGACCGGGGCGCCGATCTGGGCGACCGTCTCCGGAACAGCGGGGGTGGCGCTGAGCGTGCTCGCCCTGTACGGCGCGCTTGCGCTGCTCATCGAGGACATCAGCAAGCGGACGGTCCTGCCCGTGTTCCGCCGGGGTGACAGCCGCGCATCGATGGGGGGAAACCTCCGCGCCCAGCTGGGCAGTATCGAGCGCGAAGCCGGCGTGCGCGAGCAGCTCTGATCTCGCCTGCCCCGGCAGGGCCGGCCCCCGCAGATTCGGCCCCGACGCGCTGCTGCCGGCTTTCGATGGACCGGTTTTCGCCCGTCCGTGTTTCGCGGCGGGGCCAGAGCGGCGGTTTGCGGGCGGTCGCGACGCATTCCGAGCGTTCAGGGGGATCCTCGGGTACCCGATCACGGTGAAACAGGATGCGGGAGTCCTCTATCCGGATTTCGGGCCTCCTGAACGGTGAAACAGTTTCCGTGACTGGATTGATTCGGACATGCGGTGGGTTTCCGGCTCGACTTCCAACAGAGTCATATCCGGGCGAATGCGGCGCCTGCCCGGAGATTTTCCGATGATTTGTACCGAACTTTTCGGATGGCGTATGCAGGGAGGCCGGGGCATGCGTCCAATTGGCCGCGATCCAATGCCGAATTCTCTCTATGCGGCGGCGCGCGCGGTGGTACCGTATTTCTTGCGAAGCTTCGCCTGCCGGTTGCACGGCACCAACGCGTGTCCATCGTTCATTTATACGAAGGGTCGATTATGGCGAACGGCGTGAAAGAGCGCGAGCGGCTGAACGAGCGGTTCGCGCACTGGGACAACAATGGCGACGGCACCATCGACCGCTCCGACTTCGAGGCCGAGGCGCGCGAGATCATGCGCAAGCTCGGCGAGGACGACACATCTCCCCGCGGCCGCGCGGTGTTCGACGCCTACACCCAGATGTGGGACTACCTCTCGAGCAAGGCCGGCAAGAGCTCGCTCAACGCCGACGAGTTCGCGGAGGTCGCCGAGGCCGAGATCATCAGCCAGGGCGACGAGGGCTTCAGCCGCGTGCTGCGTCCGACCGTCAGGGCGATCGTGGACCTCCTCGACAAGGACGGCGACGGCCGGGTCAGCCCCGACGAGTTCTCACGCTGGCTCGACGGGATCGGCGTGGCCGGCGACCCCCAGGCCGTCTTCCGCAGCATCGACACCAACGGCAACGGCTACGTGACCGTCGACGAGCTCATGGCCGCCGTGCGGGACTACCACCTGGGGCGCACCGACGTCCCGCTCCTCGGCCGGTAAGCAGGCGGCCGTGCCGGGGCCGCCCGCAGCGCAGGGGGTGCGGGCGGCCCCGGTTCCTGCCGCCGGGCGTGCCCCATCCCCTCGGGCACGCCCGGCGGCAAAGCGTTGTCCGACCGGATCCGCCCGGTCCCGCCGAAGCGGCACCGGAACGGGTTCCGGTGCCGCTCCAGCACGCCCGACTCAGCCCTCGCGGGCCGCTCCCGCCGCCGCGGCGGTCCGCGCTCCGGGCCGGGAAGCGGGCGCGAACTCCACCCGGTCCTCGGGGTGAAGGTCCAGTTCGCCGCCCGTCAGCGGCGCGCGGGTGTGCACGAGGATGTTGTAGTGGTTGGGGAAGTGGCAGCCGTCGAACCCCAGCACGGTGCCGACCACACGCCCGTCAACCCGCAGCTCGTCCCCGCGGTCGACGACGCCCGCGCACCCGATCTCGGCGAACCCGAGGAACGCCACGCGGTCGATCCGCGAGCCGTCCGCGGTCTCCGCGTGGTCGGTGGCGACCAGCTCGTGCACCTCGCCGGCCCGCACGCACCGGCTCGCGAACGGCAGCAGCTCCATGCCGCGCTCCTCGCGCCGATGGATCAGCACCTTGACCACCGTGCCCGTGACCGCCCGCTTGGGCCCGTCCTCTCCCATCACCGGCCTCCCCCTTCCGTGTCGTGCGCGTTCCCTCCGGCCACCGGCTCCCCTCCGGGCCGCGCTCGGCACTCCGATCTGTAGGCGGCGTCCACCAGGGCGAGCGCCGCCGGTCCGCCGTCGTCGTCCCGCGGGCGGGGGGCGCGCAGACGGCTCGCGAAGTCGCCGAGCACACCCCGGTACTCGTGCCACAGCGAGCTCTTGAAGCCGGGGAAGCCGCCGAGCATGTCGGCGGAGTCGGTGCTTCCGTCGGCCAGCCGTACCCGGACGTCCTTGAGCTCGCCGGGATAGGACCAGTCGAGCTCCACCGAAGCCGTGGCGCCGCCTTCGGAGCGCAGCCCGATCGCGGCCCGCCGGTCGACCGCCTCGCGGTCGCGGGCGATGTGCGCCTCAGCCACGGAAAGCTCGCCGAGCAGCATCCGTGCCAGGTCGAAGGCGTTGGGGCCGTTGTCGGCCACACATCCTCCGCCGCTGCGGGCCGGGTCCAGGTACCAGGCGTCGCGGCCGATGTGGTCCTCGATGCGCTCCAGGTATCGCACCCGCACCTCGGCCACCGGCACCCCCTGCGGCAGCCGGTCGGCGAGGGCGCGCACGGCGAGGTTGTAGCGCCGGTGGAAGGCGGTGAACAGGGTGACTCCGCGCAGCCGGGCCTCGGCTCGCAGCGCGTCGCCGTCGGCGGGAAGGATGGCCAGCGGCTTCTCCACGCAGACCGGCAGACCGGCGGCCAGGACGTCGCGGCACAGCGGAGCGTGCATGTGGTTGGGCGCACTGACCACCGCCGCGTCCAGCCCGCCGCCGGCGAGCATCTCCCGGTGGTCCAGGTAGCAGGGCACGCGGTCGCGCAGCGGGGAGAGCGCCTCGGGGTGGCGGTCGCACACCGCCGCCAGCCGCAGCGACGGCGTGCTCTCCAGCGCGGCCAGGTAGAAGCGGGAGATCGCCCCCAGCCCGATGACACCGACGCGCAGCGGGGTTTCGGGCATCAGCGTCCCCCGTTGGCGGGCGGCGCCGCGACCCTCGCGACCCCCGCGGCATCGGCGGCCTCGGCGAGTTCGCGCAGGAGCGCGGACGGCAGCCGGACACCGTCGCGGCGGTGGCGCGCCGCCGCCTCGGCCTCGTGCCACCCCGGGTAGCGCACCGGCGCACCGGAGTCGGCCGGCGGCCCTTCCAGCACCGCGGAGAACAGTTCCCCGGCGCCGACCCCGAACCCTTCGCGCAGGCGGTCCGGGGCGATGGCCGCAGCGAGGAAGCCGATGTCGTCGTCCCTGCGGTCGTCGACCTCGTCCGCCCCCACCGGCCCCAGGCCGGCGCCGGGCAGCAGCGCCGCCAGGACCTCCACGGCCAGTGCCAGCCCGAACCCCTTGTAGGCGCCGCCGGAGCGAGCCGAGGCTCCGGCGCCCAGCCAGAGCAGGTGCGCGTCGCCGCGATCGAATGCCGCGGGGTCGGTGACGGGCACGCCGGCCGAGTCCGCCAGCCAGCCTGCGGGAACGCTGCTCCCCGCGCGCGCCGCCTCGCGCACGCGGCCCGTCGGAGCCGCGGTCGTGCTCATGTCGAGCACGAACGGGCGGTCGGGGAGCGCGGGCGCGGCGACGCTGAGCGGGTTGGTGCCCAGCATCGGCGCCAGTCCGCCGGGCGGCGGTGCGATGCGCTGGCGGCCGCAGTTGGCGGCGACGACTCCGATCATGCCGTGCTCGACGGCGCGCGCCGCGTGGCGGCCGGCGCACCCGAAGTGGGTGGCGCCGCGGACCGACACGAGCCCGACCCCGTACTCCCGCGCCCGCTGCACGGCTGTGTCCATCGCCGCGCCCGCCTGCCACAGTCCTGGCGCCCGGCAGGCGTCGACCAGCAGGGACGCGCCGTTGTCGGCGACGGTCCGCGGCCGCGCCCGGGGGTCGACGCGGCCGTCGGCGAGTGCGGGCAGGTAGATGCGCGTGAGGTTGGCCAGGCCGTGGGAGGGGTGGCCGCACAGGTCGCCGTAGCACAAAGCCTCGGCGGCGGCGCCGGCGCGCTCGGGCGGCAGTCCGTGCGCGGCGAACATCCGCTCGGCGAAGGCGAGCAGATCGGCTGGGAAGACGCGCCGACCCTCGCCGCGCGGTTCGGGCGGGGCGCCCGGTTCCGGGACGGGGGCGGGGGGAGCCGGTGCACCGGCTCCCCCCTTCACCGCGGCGGAGGGCTGCTGCGTCTCTGGGGCTACCACGGTGGGTGTCGCCTTCCTCTTCATGGTCGAGTACGGGGGGGTGCGGCCCGGCGGGAGGTCCGGGGCCGGATTCGGCGGGATCCCGCCTACGCGTGGGACCGCGCTTCGGGGAGGGCCCGCCGGGTCGCGGCCGTGTGGGGGACCGGTCGCGGCGTTCCCCGGGGTCGGAGCCGCGGAGCACCCGTGGTGCCGAGGTCGCTCCGGGCCGCGGCCGGTCATGCGGTGCGGTCTCCTGTCCGGGGATGCGCGGCCTGCGGGGCGCGGTTCTGCATATCGGGTCGGCACTCGCGGGCGAAGGCCGTGAGGACGCGCGCGACCGCCTCGGCGAAGCCCTCAAGCTCGGCGAGGCGGGCGAACTCGCCGTCGGCGTGGGCGTTGTTGGCGGCCAGGTCGCCGGGGCCGAGCACCGCAGCGGCGGTGTCGGGGACACCGTCCATCCACACCGCGTCGCAGGTGAACGCCTGCTCATCGGAGGGCCAGGGCGCCAGGCCCGCGCTCTCGCCAAGCAGGCGGTGCATCCAGGGGTCGCGGCAGTCGAGGGTGGGCAGGCCGCGCTTGAGCCACTCCAGGCGGGTGATTTTCCGTGCCTCGGCTGCGGTGAGTGCGAACCCGGGCGCCTCGGCGAAGCGCGCCGCGAACGCGTCGAGCCCGCCGTCCACAGCCGACTCGACGGCCACGCCCAGCCGCCGTCCGGCCTCGGTGTCGGCGTAGGGCAGGTTGAGCAGCAGGTCGCCGCTGCCGTAGACCCGGTTGTGCCGCGTGCCGGTGCACAGCCCCGCCACGCACACCGGTTCGGCGGCGCCCGCCCGCGCCGACAGGGACTCCGCCACGTGCTGGGCGAGGAAGCCCAGCAGCACCGTGGCGTTGTGGCCGCCGCCGGGGCGGTCGTCGACGGAGTCGCGCCCGGCCGCCCGCACGCGGGCGGTCATGGCGGCGGTGGAGCGCGGCAGGTAGCGCAGACCGGTCGGTTCGCAGAACAGGTTCAGCCGCCCGACGTGGCCCTGCTCGACCAGCGGGCGGGTGCCGAACGTGCCCAGGGCGCCGCCCTCCTCGCCGGCGACCGCCTGGATCAGTACGCCGATCCCGGAGGCGGTGCCGATGGTCGGCTCGGCGCGCAGCGCCGCGCGGACGCCCGCGAGCAGCGCCACGGCCGGGCCTTTGGCGTCGGCGGCCCCGCGGCCGTGGAAGCTCTCGCCGTCGAAGCGCGGCGGCTCCCAGCCCGACACGGTGTCGAGGTGGACGTTGAACATGGCGGTGGCCGCTCGCGGGCGCGGCGGGCCCAGCCGCAGCACCAGGCTGGGCTCGGCGGCCAGGAACCCGGGGTTCTCGGCTGCCGCCTCGCGCACGGCCAGGGGCACATCGGCGCGGTCCAGCCGGGCCGCCTCCGGTGCCGCGTGGTGGACCGCGGCGAAGCCCAGGCCGGCGGCGGCGCGCCCGTAGGCGTCCTGGGCCTCGCGCAGCCGCGGCGGTGCGGCGCCCGGGCCGGTCTCCAGCATCCCGGCGGTGGGCAGCTCCAGCAGGCGCAGCAGCAGTCGGCGGTCGCTCTCCGACAGGGGCGCCGGGCTCATCCCGGCGCCCCCGCGCCGGTCGCCTGTGTGCCCGCCGCCGCGGCCACGGCCTCCGCGGCGAGGCGGCGCAGCGCCTCGCCCGCGGCGACGAAGCCGTCGGCGTCACCCGTCCCGGCCGCACTGCCGCGGTGCGGGTGGAGCGAGAGGTGCGGCTCGATGGACCAGACGCCCCGGTAGCCGCGCTCGACGAGCATGCGCAGGCACGCGGCCACGCCCGCCCGGCCCTCGCCGGGCGCGGTGTAGGCGGGCTCGCCGCCTCCGGTTGCGGGCAGGGCGTCCTTGACGTGCACGTGCGCCACGCGGTCGGCGATGTCGGAGAGCAGGGCGGGGGGGCCGTAGCCGTGCGCGACGCCGTTGCCGGTGTCGAACAGCAGGCCCAGCGCGGGGCCGGCGGCGTCGAGCAGGTCGAGCATCCGCTCGGCGCGCTCCGCGGCCCACCCGGCGCAGTTCTCGGCCAGCAGCACGACACCGCGGCTCTCCGCGACGGCGCACAGGCGGCGCACCCGCTCCACCGCGCGGCGGCGCCACTCCGGCTCGGCGAGGCCGTCGTTGGGGTAGGTCATGATGCGGATCGCGTTGGTGCCCAGGGCGGCGCAGCGCGCGGCGAGGACCTCCAGCTCGCGCAGGTCGGCGTCGAAGTCGGCGGTGACAGGCCGCGCCCAGTTGCCGATGCGCGAGTCGAGGCAGCAGACGGCGACGCCGCGCGCGTCCAGCTCGGCGGCGAGTCCAGCGAAGGCGCGGTCGTCGAGGTCGGCGACGGCCTGTCCGGCCACGGTGCGCAGCTCCAGGCAGCGCCAGCCGAGGCGGTCGAGCGCGGACAGTTGGTCGTGCAGACCGCTGCCGGCCTCGTCGCCGATGCCGGCGAACGCGATGCCGGGCGCGGGCCCGGGCAAGCCGGCGGCCGCCTGCGCAGCGGCGGGGCCGGGGCCGGGCCGGCGGTCAGGCGGGGTCGGCATGGCGGATCCTCTCCTCGCCGCCCGCGGGCGCGCCCGCCCGCGGGGCCGTCTGGTCGGCGCACATCGCCTTCGCGGCCGAGAGCAGGCGCACCGCGCTGACCTGAAGGCCGAAGGCGTCGCCGACAGGGGGTCTGCGCAGTCCGGCGAAGTGCTCGTAGGCGTTGAGCACGAAGTCGGACAGCGCGTCGTCGTGGAAGACCAGGCGCAGCGAGCCGTCCTCGGTGGAGGCCCGCAGCTGGGAGGTGTCGTCGTCCTCGCTGCACGGGTAGTGGCCCACCAGTGTGCCGCGCTCGAACTCCAAGGTGATGCGGCGCTCGCGGGTGGGCGCGGTCAGGTCGGAGAAGATCTCGGTCCTCGCGCCGGAATCGTGGCGCAGCACCAGTCCCGCCTGGCCGAGGCGGGGGATCTCGACGTTGCCCAGCGCCATGTCGCTCCAGGAGGCCGACTCGACGCGGGCGCCGCCGGCCAGGTCGAGCGCGACCCCCACCGAGTGGGGGAGTTCGACGTCGAAGACGGTCGGGTGGGACCGGCTCGTCAGCGACCGGACGAACCGCGGCTTGCGCTGCACGACGGACACGCTGCGCAGGGCGCCGAGCTCGGGCGGCGGAATCGGAGGGCCGTCGCCGTGGGGACTCAGCCCGTGCAGGCGGCCCTCGCGGACGGCGGCCCGCAGGCGGTGGGTGAGGGCGCTGGTCAGCCACTGGGCGACCACGACCAGGTGCATGTCGAAGCGGCGGCGCAGCGCCACCACGGCCTCCAGTTCGGGCTCGTCGGCGGCCAGCGGCTTCTCGATGAGGACGCGGCGGAATCCGAGTCGGGCGAGCTCCTCCAGGAGCCGGATCCGCACGCCGGGCGGCGTGCACAGGTGGACGACGGTGTTCGCCGGTTCGGCGGCCTCGGCGGCCGCGCGCAGGGACGCGACCGGCCGCGTGCCCGGGGGCGGGGGGTCGGGGCGGCCGAGCGGGTCGAAGCAGAGGACCGGCCGGGGGGCGAAGACGGGGCGCCGGCCGGCCAGGGACCCGGCCCGCGCCAGCGCCGGGAGGTGCAGGCCGCGACCCGCGCGGCCCAGCCCCACGACGAGTGTCTGCAGCATGGCGGGCACATCACCCCTTCGTGATCTGCGAATTCTCATTCGGGCGCGGGCGGACGGACACGTCCGCTTCCGGAGTTCCGGGGAATACGGACCGATCAATTGCCGCAGGAGCGGCTGCCGGGTGTTTTCAGGGTGGTTCGCAACGATTCGCAACGACGGTTTCGTGAACGGATCCAGATTCGGGCCGAAGTCCCGCGGTTGTCAACCGCAATACGCGTTTGTCGGCGCCGAGTGCGCCGGGCGTGCTTGATTCTATGCAATTGCATCTGGGATATGAAGGGAAGCGCGGTGAAGTGCGGTTTCTGTCAGTCGTATGCCGGATTGAGTCGGATTAAGCCTTTACCTGAACACCGCCTTCACGGTGCCTCGGCGCCCGTCGGGCCCTGCGGTCCGCGATTCGTCGGACGGGTTTCCGGATTTCCCGGTTAGCTTCGCCGCGGCCAGGGCATAATCGGGTCCGCCTTGGAAACCGGCGGTCGGAAAACGGTGCCCCCCGTCGTTCGACCTGTTTCGCCGGCCCCCGATATTCGACCTAGGTGTTGCATGGAACGCGAATTTCCGGACGCCGTTTCAGCGGTTTCCGCGGCGGTGGCCGATCCTGTCCCGCAGACCGCCGCGGAGCCGCCGCCGGTACCGTTCTTCACCCAGCGCGACACGTTCGCGCGAATGTGGCCCGACATCCGCCGCCACTGCTGCGACGTGCTGGACAACGGGAAGTTCTCGCACGGCGGCAAGGTCGCCGAACTGGAGGCGGCGCTCGCCGAGTGGACCGGCGCCGGCCACGTCGTGGGCGTCAACTCCGCCACCGACGCGCTCGTGCTGCTGCTGCGCGCCGTCGGCCTGCGCCCGGGCGACGAGGTCGTCGTACCGGCATTCAGCTTCATCGCCTCCGCTTCGGCCGTCGCCCTGGCCCGCGGCCGCCCGGTCTTCGCCGACATCGACCCCGCCGACTACGCGATGGACCCCGCGTCCGCCGAGGCAGCCGTCACCGACCGAACCCGGGCGCTGATGCCGGTGCACCTGTTCTGCCAGATGGCCGACATGGCGGAGCTGGGCGCGCTCGCGGCCCGCCGCCGGCTCGCCGTCGTCGAGGACAGCGCCGAGGCCATCGGCATGCGCTGGAACGGGACCCACGCCGGCCTGCTCGGCGCCGGCGGAGTGCTCTCGTTCTTCCCCGCCAAGACGCTCGGCGCCATCGGCGACGCGGGCGCGGTCATCACCGACGACGCCGAGATCGCACGCACGGCCGCCGCCCTGCGCCACCACGGGCGGCGCGGCGACACCCTCGACGCGTTCTCGCGCATCTCCACTACCACCAGCCTGCCCGGCCACAACAGCAAAATGGACGACCTGCAGGCGGCGGTGCTGCTGGCCAAGCTGCCCGACCTGGAGTCCGGCATCAGGCGCCGCGCCGAACTCGCCGCCGCCTACACCGAGCGGCTGCGCGGCGTGCCCGGCGTCGTCCGCCTGCCCGCCCCGGTGCCGCGCCCGGCGGTCGCGGACCCCGTCTACTACGTCTACCTCGCCGAGTTCGAGCGCCGCGACGAGCTGGCCGCCCACCTCGGCGAACACGGCGTGGGCACCGAGGCCTACTACCCGGTGCCGCTGCACCTGCAGCCCTGTTTCGCCCACCTCGGCCACCGCCCCGGCGACTTCCCCAACGCCGAAGCCGCCTGCGCCCGCGCGCTCGCCCTGCCGCTCTACCCCGACCTCACCCTGGACGGGGTCGACCGCGTCTGCGCGCTCATCACCCGCTTCTACACCGGAAAGGAGCAGGCGTGATCCCCTTCTTCCCGCCCGACCTGTTCGAGGCCGACCGCGCGGAGCTGCTGGAGGCCCTGCACGCTGTGGGCACCGATCCCGACCAGCGCTTCATCCTCGGCCGGCGCACCGCCGAGTTCGAGGAGGCCCTGCGCCGGCGGCTGGGCGCGGCCGACGCCGTCGCCTGCTCCAGCGGTACCAGCGCCCTGAGCCTGGTGCTGGCGGCGATGGACGTCGCGCCCGGCGACGAGGTCGTCGTGCCCGCCTTCGGCTGCGCTCCGCTGGCCGCCGCGGTCTGCGGGCTCGGCGCGGTCCCGGTGTTCGCCGACGTCGACCCCCGGACCCTGGTCGCCGATCCCGCGTCCGCCGAGGCAGCCGTCACCGACCGCACCCGCGCCCTGATGCCCGCGCACATGTTCTCGGTGATGGCCGACATGCCGCGCTTCGCCGAGATCGCCCGGCGCCGCGGGCTGCGCCTGGTCGAGGACTCCGCGGTGGCTCAGGGAGGCGTGCTGGCCGGACGCCCCGCGGGTCTGTGGGGCGAAGCCGGGGTGTTCTCGTTCGTCCAGGTGAAGACGTTCGGTACCGCGGGCGAGGGCGGAGCCGTCGTCACCGGCGACCCCGGGCTCGGCCGGACCGTGCGGATGCTGCGCAACCACGGCCAGGACGGCACCCGCCGCTTCGTGCACCACCGCGTGGGCTACAACAGCCGCTTCGACGAGGTCCTCGCCGCCTTCCAGCTGCACCGCTTGCCCGGGCTCGACGACCGCTTGGAGCGCCGGGCGCGCATCGCCGACTACTACACCGAGCGCTTCGCCGACCTCGCCGACCGCGGTGTGGCAGCGCCCCCGCCCGGCCGCGAAGGCCGCTGCTTCTACGTCTACACACTGCTGGCCGAGCACCGCGACGACCTCAAGGCCCACCTGGACCGCAACGGCGTCGGCAACCACGTCTACTATCCGCGCCCGCTGCCGCGCCAGCCCGCGTTCGCGCCCTACGCGCCGCCGGGCGCCGCCTGGCCCGGCGCCGAGTACGCCGCCCGGCGCAACCTCTCCCTTCCGCTCTACCCGCACCTGAGCGACTCCCAGGTCGAGCACATCGCCGACTCCGTATGCGCCTACGCCCGCCACAGCGGGAGCGACCCCCTCGTTCCGAGCCGACGAGCACCCTAGGAGTATCCCGATGGCACCCGACGATCCCCCGCGAAGCACCGCCGCCCCCCGCCCCCGGCAGCATCCCGCCCTGCTCGCCAGGGCCGGCGCCTACGCCCGCCTGGCCAAGCTCGACATCATCGACTACTACCTCGGCCTGCTGGTGGCGTGGAGCCTGCTCGCCCCGGTCGAACGCACCGACCCCGCCGTACTCGCCGCACTGGTGCTGCTGCTCGCGGGCGAGCTGTGCATGGTCGCCGTCATGACCTCGTTCGACGACGTCACCGGGCTGCGCGACGGCAGCGACGCCGCGAACTACGGCCCCGACGCCCCCCGCCGCAAGCTCGTCCGCAAACCGCTGATCGCCGGCACGCTCAGTGAGGCCGAGGCCATCCGCTTCGGCTGGGCGGCGGCCGCCGCGACAGCGCTGATCTGGGGCGCGGCGGTCGCCGTCGCCCCGCACAGCCCGCTGTGGGCCGTCGCCGCGCTCGCGCTCTGCCTCGTGTGCTCGGCCCAGTACTCCTGGGGCCTCAAGCTCAGCTACCACGGCTGGCAGGAGGTCTTCCTGGTCGCGCTGGGCGTGGGCCTGCTGGCCGGACCCTACGGCCTGCTGTCCGGGACCCTCGACGCGTTCGTGGTCGTCCAGGGCGTGCTCTTCGGATTGGGCCCCCTGCTGTTCGGGGTCTACTCCAACACCAACGACATCCCCGGCGACGCCCGGGTGCACCGCCCCACCGTCGCGGTGCTGACATCGCCCCGCGGAAACGCCGCCTTCATCGCGGCCGTCTCCGCCGCCGAGGCGGCGATCATCGTCGGGGCCGCGGTCGCGGGCGTCGCGCCCTGGTGGTTCGCGCTCGCCCTGTCGCCCGTCGTCGCCTTGCGCGCCCGCCAGTGGACCATCGGCTTCGTCCGCGGCGACATCCTGCGCGCCCGGAACCTGGGCATCAAGATCCACCGCGTGGCCGTCGTCCTGCTGATCGCGGTCAACCTGGCGCGCCCGCTCGTCCCCGGGGAGACCCTGTGACGCCTAGTCGCCGGGCGGGGACGGGCCACCGACGCGCGGGCGGACCGCGATGACCGCAGCCGCACCACCCGACATCGACGCCGCGGTCGTGGGGGCCGGGATCGGCGGCCTGGCGACCGCCCACGCCCTTCGGCGGGCGGGCCGCGAGGTTCAGGTGTTCGAGGCGGCCGACTCCGTCGGCGGCCGGATGCGCACCCTGCGCCGCGGCGGCTGGACCGTCGACACCGGCGCCGAGATGATCCCGTCCGCCGGCTACCCCGCCACCTGGGCGCTCATCCGCGAGCTGGGCTTCGGCGCGGCCGACGTCCCGCGGGTGTCCCGCGCCCTGTCCGTCTGGCGCGACGGCCGCGCCCGCCCCAACGCGGGGCGCCCGCTCGGACTGCTCACCGGCGCCGGACTCTCCGCGCGCGCCCGCTTGGAGCTCCTGCGCCTCCTGAGCGGCGGCGGCGACGAGGCGACCGGCACCCTGGAGGAGTTCGCCGAGCGCCTTGGTCCCGAGCTGCGCGACGGATTCCTCTTCCCGCTCGCCGCCGGGTTCTTCGGCTGGCGCCCGGAGCGCTCCGCTGCCGCTCCGCTGCTCGCCCACCTGCGGTCCACCGGCAGCGCCGCGCATTGGCGCACCTACCGGGACGGCATGGACACCCTCGCCCGCAGGCTCGCCGCGGGCCTGGACGTCGCGACCGGCCGGGTGGTGCACGAGGTCGCCGCCGTCCCCGGTGGCGCTCGCCTCACCCTCGACGGCACCGCGGTCACGGCGCGCTCGGCCGTGCTGGCGGTGCCCGCGCCGCTCGCCGGAGGCCTGCACCCGGGCGCGCCGCAGGAGGAGCGCGACTTCCTCGCCGCGTGCTCGTTCGCGCCGATGCTGCGCGTGAGCCTGGAGCTGGCGCGCCGGCCCGCCGGCGCTGCGGGCATGCGGGGATTCGCGGTCCTCATCCCCGCCGCCGAGGACGACCTGGTCAACGTCGTCACCCTCGACCACAACAAGCACCCCGACCGCGCGCCCGCCGGGCGCGGCCTGGTCTCGCTGGTCAGCACGCCGCGCGCCACCGCATCGCTCATCGGCGCGGGCGACGCCGAGATCGCCGCGGCGCTCGCCGAGCGCGCCGAACGCTACCTGCCCGGACTGCGCGGCCTTCTCGGCCGCGTCCACGTCCACCGGTTCCCGCACGGGCTGCCCGAGGCCGCGCCGGCGGCGCTGCGCGCCCGCGCGGCGTTCCGCGGGCGCCCCGCCCGCGCGATCGACTACGCCGGCGACTGGGTGGAACTGCGTCCCTGCAGCGAGGGCGCGGTCGCCTCCGCGCACGTCGCCGCCTCCCGCGTCCTCGCCGACGCCGCCGAACGGTGCCCCGCGCACGGAGCACGCCCAGTCCCCGGGAAGGACAACCGATGAAACGGCTCGACGTCGCCACGCTGTTCGACACGCTCGCCGACCGGAACAGCCCTACCACCGCCTACCTCAGCCGTCCGCTGGACGTCGACCCGAGCGCCGCCGTCGAACTGGGCGTCGCCGACCTGGCCGCGCTGGTCGAGGACGCGGCCGGCTGGCTGGCGGCGGCGGGGGCGGGCCCCGGCGACCGGGTCGCGCTCGTCAAACGCAACCACTGGGACATCGTGCTGCTGGCCATGGCGGCGATCCGTCTGGGCGCTGTGCCCGCCCCCATCTCCGCCCACGTCACACCTCCCGCTCTGGGCACGATGCTGGCGCGGCTGCGCCCCGAGGTACTGGCTCTCGACGGTGCCACGGCCGAGCGCCTGCGCGCCGCCGGAATCGATCCGCCCGCCCGGCGCCGACTGCTGCTCGACGGTGACCCCGAGGCGCTGCCCGGCGCGGTGCCGCTGGCCGACGCCCGCGGCCACCGGGCTCCCGCGCCACCGCGGAGGCGCGACGACGCGCCGCTGATCATC
Source organism: Streptomonospora wellingtoniae (assembly GCF_031845375.1). Classification (NCBI taxonomy): domain Bacteria; kingdom Bacillati; phylum Actinomycetota; class Actinomycetes; order Streptosporangiales; family Nocardiopsidaceae; genus Streptomonospora; species Streptomonospora wellingtoniae. The sequence continues at coordinate 256,610 of NZ_JAVREK010000003.1, read as the reverse complement.
GTGCACACCTCCGGCACCACCGGCACCCCGAAGCTGGTGGTGCACTCGACGCGGACCATCGTGCGCCGCCTTATCGGTTTCGAGGCGCACCGCTGGCCGGTGCTCAGCAGCCGTCCCGACGACACGGTCGCCTCGGCGACGTCCTTCGTGCACGGCCGCGCGTTCGCCTGGACGGCGAGCGTGTTCTGGCTGCGCCCGCGCGCTGTCGCGCTCGTCGCCGACCACGCGCCCGAGAGCGCCGAGCCGTTCCTGCGCGAGCACCCGCCCACCACGCTGGAGGCGCTCCCGGCCACCTATGTGCGCTGGCAGCCGCTGGCCCGCGCCAAGAGCGCCGACAACGTGTTCCGCCGGGTCCGGCTCTACATCAGCACCTTCGACGCCGTGCACCCGCCCGCCGTGCGCGGCTTCCTCGCCGCCAGCGCCCACCGCCGCCCCGTCTGGCTGCAGGGCTGGGGCCAGAGCGAGACCGGACCGCTCACGTTCCGGTTCCTGACGCGCAGTGCGCTTGCCGGAGTCGGCGACCGCCGCCCCACCACCCGCGACCTCGGCCGCCCGGTACCGGGCCGCACCCGGCTGCGCGTCGTCGACCCCGCCACCCTGCGCCCGCAGCCGCGCGGCCGCCCGGGGCTGGTCCTGGCCCGCACGAAGGCGCTGGGCCACGGGTACGTGGGCGAGCCCGAGCGCTGGGCGGCCAAGGAGCTGGGCGGCTGGTGGAACACCGAGGACATCGGCGAGGTGGCCCGGAGCGGATCGGTGCGGGTGCTGGACCGCGAGGTCGACGCCGTGGATCGGATGAGCTGCATGGAGATCGAGGACATCGTCGACGACCGGATTCCCGAGGTGCTGGAGTGCGTCGTCCTGCGGCCCCGGCAGGGCCCGCCGCTGCCGGTCGTCGTCACCGAGTCGGGCCGGCTCCACCCCGACGCCTGGCGCCGGGCCACGTCCGACCTCCCGCGGCTGGCCGATCCCCTGATGGCGGTCTGGGACGACCTTCCCCGCACCGGGACCGGCAAGGTCCGCCGCCTCGAGCTCCGCGCCCGCCTGCTGGGCACCTCGCGCCGCATCCCGCGCCCGCGCGTCGCCGACTCCGCCTCGGCCGAGCAGTGACCCGCGCAGAGGGCCCGCGGAGCGGCCGCGGACACAGGCCCGGGGGCGGCGGGAGCCATGCGCCGCGGACGGCGCGGCGGCTCCGGTGCGGACGGAACGACCGAAGCGGGGGAGCGCGATGACGCTGCCGTCCGCGGGCATCGCCGCCGGCGGCACCGCGGCGCCGCTGGCGGGCCTCACAGCGGAACGCGCGGGGGACTCCGCCGCGGCGCGTGTGGCCGAGGACCACCTGCGGCTGCTCGGGGCAGGGTCCGACGCGGAGCCGGGCGGCGCCCCGCCCGAGGACGCGCCCGCAGAAGCGTCGGCGGGCCGCCTGGTGCTCGGTGTGCCCGGCGGGCGCATCGCCTGCGGCATCGACTGGGCCGGTCCCCTCGGCATCCCCCTCGGTGACGAGACCGCCGTCCAGGCCGCCTGCGGCATCATGCACGTCCACGGCCGCGCGGCGGGGGAGCCGCGCCCGCTCGGGCTCGACTACGCCTCCGCGGTCGGCGGCGTGCTGGCCGTCCACGGACTGCTCGCCGCCGCCGTCGGCCGGCTGCGCGGATTGGACACCACGGGTGTGCGCACCTCGGTCGCCCAGGCGGCGCTGCTCAGCGTCGGCCAGTACCTGGCGGCGGCGACCGCGCCCGAGGCCGGGCGGCCGGAGGAGTCCCGCTCCGACGGCCCGCCGTTCGTCTCGGCCGACGGCGTGCGGTTCGAGATCGAGACGTTCGCCCCCGAGACCTGGCAGCGGTTCTGGTCGCTGCTGGGCGCCGACCGCGGCGCGCTCGCCCGCGGATGGCGCCCCTTCCTGCACCGCTTCGCCACCGCCGTCTGCCCGCTGCCGCCGGAACTGCACGGCACTGTCGCGGCTCACAGCTTCCGGGAGGTCGCCGGCGCCGGCCGGGCGGCGGGAATCAGCATCGTGCGGGTGCGCGCCGCCGGCCCCCCTGCCGCCGCCCGCACCGACCGCGCGCCGTGGCGGCTGTCCGCCGCTGCGCGCTCAGGGACTCCGGAGCCGGTGCACAGGCCCTGCGGCGCCGGAGCCGCAGGGCCGCTGGAAGGACTGGTGGTCGTCGAGTCCGCGCGGCGCGTCCAGGGGCCGCTGGCCGGGCACGTGCTGCGGCTGCTCGGCGCCGAGGTCGTGCGCATCGAGCCGCCCGGCGGCGACCCGCTGCGCTGGATGCCGCCCACGGTCGGCGCGTGCTCGGCGCGGTTCCTCGCGCTGAACCGCGGCAAGCGGGTCGTCGAGATCGACATCAAGTCCCCGGCGGGTCGGCGCGAGGTGTGCGAGCTCGTGGCCGGCGCCGACGTGTTCCTGCACAACTGGGCGCCGGGCAAGGCCGCCGCCTTCGGGCTGGACGCCGCCGACCTGCACGCGGTGCGCCCCGACCTGGTCTACGCCTGCGCCTCGGGCTGGGGCCGCGCCGAGGGGGCGGGGGCTGCGATGAGCGGGGCGGAACCGCTGGGCACCGACTTCCTGGTGCAGGCGCACAGCGGGGTCGGCGCGCTGGTGCACCCGCAGGGCGCGCCTCCCGCACCGTCGCTCATGACGTTGACCGACGTGCTGGGCGGGCTGGTCAGCGCGGAAGGGGTCCTCGCCGGGCTGCTGGCGCGGTGCCGGGGGGCCGGCGGGTCCCGGGTCGACTCCTCCCTCTACGACGCCGCGACCGTGCTCACCGGCTCGGCCGCAGCGGTCGGAGGGGGCGCGATTGGGGGCTCCCGTCCGGCCCGGCGCTCGCTGCGGGGGCCGCTGGACGAGCCGCTGCCCGCAGGCGACGGACGACTCGCCCTCGGGCCGCGTTCACGCGGCGCTCCCGACCAGGTGGCCCGTGCGCTGGGCGCGGCCGTGCAGGGCGGCGACGTCCGGGCGGGCCTGGCCGCGCGCTGCCGCGCCTCGCCGGCGGCCGAGCTGGCCGGGCGGCTGCGCGCCGGCGGGCTGGACGCCACCCCCGTATGCACCGACCTGGCGGAGCTGGCCGCCGACCCCCGGTTCGGCGCCGCCGTAGAGGGCGCCGGCGCCGCATTCGTCCGCTCACCCTGGGAGTTCTCGCCGTGAACGCTGCCTGGACGTCGAACAACGGGATCGTGCTCACCGACCTGGTGCCCTCGCGGCTGCGCCGCGCGTGGGTGCAGGAGGGGTACTGCCCCGACGTCGACCTCTACACCCTCTTCCGCCGCCGGGTGCGCGACCACCCGCACCGCGACGCCGTCGTCGACGCCGAGGGCACGCTCGACTACGCCGCATTGGACGCGCGGGTGCGCGGGATCGCCGGGGCCTTGTCGAAGGCGGGGTTCGGCCCGGGCGACATCGTCGCGGTCCAGCTCTCCGACGGCTGGCGGGCCGCGGCCGCCGAGCTTGCGGTGGCCGCGATCGGCGGGGTGTCGCTGCCCTATCCCGCCATGCGCGGGCGCGCGGGGATCACCGCGCTGCTGCGCCGCTCGCGGGCGAGCGCAGTGATCGCGGGCGACGCCACCGGGCGCACCGACCCCCTCGCCGAACTGGCGCGGCTGCGCCCGGAGGCACCGCACCTGGCGTCGGTGTTCTCCCTGGGCGCGGGCACCGGCCCGCGCGCCGGAGCCGTGCCGCTGGACGCGGCGGCCGCCGACGGCGCCGGGTGCGACGGGCCCGGGACCGCGGTTCCGCCCGAGTCGCCCGCGCGCATTCTGGTGACCTCCGGTTCGGAGTCCGAACCGAAGATGATCGCCTACTCCCACAACGCGTTCGCCGGCGGGCGCACCAACTACGTCGCCGCGCTGCACGACGGCTCGGTGCCCATGCGCAACCTGGTGCTGGTGCCGCTGGCCTCCTCCTACGGCTCGCTCGGCGTCCCGGTGACCCTCGCAGGGCTGGGCGGCACGCTGATCGTCCTTGAGAGGTTCGATCCCGCCGCAGCGCTGCGGGCGGCGGCCGAGCACCGGCCCACCCACCTGTTCGCGGTCCCCACCATGCTGCGCCGGATGGCGGCCCGGCCGCACCGCCCGGACGAGGACACGTCGTCGCTGCGCACCGTCGTGACCAGCTCGGCGGTGCTGGAGGCCGGAGTCCTCGACGCTACGCGCGCCCGGTTCGGCCGGCCGGTGCTCACCGTCTACGGATCAGCGGACGGCATGAACTGCCACACCCCCTATGGCACCAGCGCGCGGCCGGGCGGCGTCACCGGGCCGCCGGACCCGGCCGCGGCCGAGATCCGCATCGTGGCCTCCGACGGCCTCGACGCCGCGCCCGGCGTAGAGGGCGAGATCTGGGCGCGCGGGCCGATGAGCCCGTTGTGCTACGTCAACGCGCCCGAGTCGGACGCGCGCTACCGGTCGGACGATGGCTGGGTGCGCAGCGGCGACCGGGGCAGGTTCGAGGACGACGGCGCCTTGAGGGTGATCGACCGGATCAAGCGCGTCGTCAAGCGCGGCGGATACTCCATCAGCCCTCGCGAGGTCGAGCGGCGGGTCGCCGCGCACCCGGCGGTCGCCGAGGCGGTGTGCGTCCCGGTGCCCGACGAGGACCTGGGCGAGCGGCTGTGCGCGTGCGTGGTGCAGCGGGCGGGAGCGGCGCCGCTGGCGCTGGCCGAGCTGACCGTGTTCCTGGAGGACGCGGTCGGTCTGGAGCGCGTGAAGCTGCCGGAGGCGCTGCTGCGGCTGAGCGAAATGCCGCTGGGAGCCACCGGCAAGGTCTGCCACCGCACGCTGGCGGAGTGGGCGGCGTCCTCCGGCGAGCGGGCGTCCGCGTCGGCGCCGGGGGCGGCGCCCCCGGCCGCGGCGCGGCACGGCAGGTAGGCAACGGCGCACGCGGGCAGCGGAGAGGGGGAGCACATGGCGGATGCAATACGGGCGCTCGACACGGGGTGCGCGCGGCAGGAGGCGGCCGCGGCGGCAGTGCCGGCAGCGGCGGGGGCGGCGGGTCGGCTCGGGCAGACGGGCTACCTGTTCGACAACGACAGCGACCACGCGGTCGAGCAGCACGGCTGCCTCGCCGCGGCCTACGACCCGGCCACGACGCAGGCCCTCGCCCGGACGGGTGCGGGCCCCGGCTGGCGGTGCCTGGAGGTCGGCGGCGGAGGCGGCAGCGTGGGCCGGTGGCTGGCCCGGCGCGTGGCCCCGCGGGGCTCGGTGATGGTCACCGACATCAAGCCCGTGCACATCCCGCACGAGCCGGGAATGGCGGTGGTGCGGCACGACGTGGTGCGCGAGGGACTGCCCGAGTGTGCCTTCGACCTGGTGCACGCGCGGCTGGTGCTGATGCACCTGCCCGAGCGGGAGGCCGTGCTGGCCCGGCTGCTGCGCACGCTGCGCCCGGGCGGGTGGCTGCAGCTGGACGAGCTCGACGCCACCCACGCGCCGAGTCTGGCGATGCCCGATGAACCCGGAGCACGGCTGTACGCGCGCTTCCAGCGGGCCAAGCTTCGCGCGCTCGCCGCGTCGGGGGCCGACCCGGCATGGGGCGCGCACGCCGCAGCGGCGCTGCGCCGAACGGGGTTCGCCGACGTCGACCCGCGGCCGCACGTGTCGGTGTGGAGCGCCGGAGCGCCGGGCGCGCGCCTGCAGGCCCACCACACCCGCCACCTGCGCAAAGCCCTGCTGGAGGCCGGCATGACCGACGAGGAACTGGCGCAGGTGCGCCGCCTGCTGGCGCACCCGGACTTCCTGGCCTGCTCACCCGCCTTCTACACCGTCCAGGGCCGACGCCCCTAGCGCAGGCCGCCCCCGAACCCCGTTGATCTTGTAGCTATCGTGAGGTAAAACGATTTTCAGTGACGATAGCTACAAGATCGACGGTGCTGCGTTCGGGAAAGGCGTGGAGGTCAGCCGACGGAGAAGCTGAAGGGGCCGGTGATTCCGCTCGGCGGCGCGTGCCACCCGTGGTTCGGCTGGACCGCGACTCCGGGCGGCATGCAGTTCGGGGCAGCGTGGATCGTGACCTCGGAGTCGGTCTGGTTCAGCAGAACGTGCGCGGTTCCGGGAAGGGCATGGCACGATCCGTCCGGCGGATTCTCATAGGTGTCCAGGGCCTGGAGTTCGGACTTGTAGACGACTACCCTTCCCGTTGCGGCCTGTGCCGTACCGGCCATGGCCAGCACCAGCGCGCCGGAAAGAGCCGCGGCGGATATCACGGGAAGGGCTGAGGAAAACGGGCGCATTCGGTCTCCGGTAGACTCGATCGTGCATATGCGGACAAGTGTGCTGCGGCGTGTCCAGCGTTGCGATCCGATTCTGACTGCGCTCGATCCGCAGGTCAACAGGCCCTGTTGGTGCAGCCGCGGATTTCCGTTTTCGGAATTCGCTTCCGGGTGACCGAAAATGAACGCCTCAGAAACCGCGTTGCCCGGTTAATGTGGCCGGGGTGTGTATTCCCGAAAAGGCGGGCCGAACGGTTCGGACCGGAGCGAACCGGAGCCCTCCTCCGCGCGCGTCGCCGGCCGGCCCGCTCGGGACGGCGGGGCCCCGGTCCGCACGCGCACCCTCCGAAGCCGCCGCGGTCTCCCTATCGGGAACGACGGCTTCCGCGCGGCGCTTCTCATCTTGCTCTCATCCGCCTCGGCTTCGCTGGACCACCGATGACCAGACCCAGAATCCTCGTCGTCGACGACGAGCCCAACATCGTCGACATGGTGAGCACCGTGCTGGAGTTCCACGGCTTCGAGATGGCCGCGGCCGCCACCGCCGCCGAGGCCTACGCCGCGGCCCGCACGAGCCCGCCCGACCTCGTGGTGCTCGACGTCATGCTGCCCGACGGCAGCGGCTTCGAGGTGTGCCGCACGCTGCGCCGGTCCCTGCCGCGCGTGGGCATCGTCCTGCTCACCGCCAAGGACGCCCACAGCGAGCGCGTCGCCGGCCTCACCTTGGGAGCCGACGACTACGTCACCAAGCCGTTCAACATCGACGAGCTGCTGGCCCGCGTGCGCGCAGTGCTGCGCCGCATCGCCCCCTCGGAGGCCGCTGAGGCGGAGGAGGCCGTGCTGCGCTTCGCCGACATCGAACTCGACGAGGAGGCCTGCACGGTCCAGCGCGCCGGCCGCCCCGTGTCCCTGTCGCGCACCGAGTACGAGCTGCTGCGCTACCTGATGCTCAACCGCGGCCGGGTGCTCTCGCGCGCCCAGATCATCGACGCCGTGTGGAGCACCGACTACACGGGCGGGTCGAACATCGTCGACACCTACATCGGCTACCTGCGCCGCAAGCTCGGCACCTTGGGCCCCAACCTCATCCAGACCCAGCGCGGGTTCGGCTACGTGCTGCGCGCGGAGGACGACGCATGAGACGGCCCGTCCGGATCCGCACGCTGACCGGGCGCATGGTGGCCGTCAATGCCGTGCTGATGGCACTCGCCCTGGTCGTCGTCGCCGTATTCAGCGCGGCGTTCCTGCGCACCTACCTGCTCGACCGCCTCGACGAGCGCATCGAGATCGCCGCCGAGTTCGCGCGAGCACGCCAGGCCGACATCTTCGCCGGGGACCCCGCCGCGCTGGTCGAGCAGGTCCGCGCGCCCAGCGACTTCGTCGTCGAGTTCAGCGAAGGCGGCGCCCCCGGCACACCCGGATCGTCCGTCCACCGGATCCAGGGGTCGGGCCCCGTCCTGCTGCGCGACATCGACGTCTCCTCGGCCCCAGACGGCCCGTTCACCGTCCACCGCGACGGCGCCGACTACCGTGTCGCGCTCGTGCACGTGCCCTCCTACGACACGATAGCGCTCATCGGCGAGCCGATGGCGCCCGTCGACGAGACGGTCAAGCGGCTGGTGGCGGTCGAGGCGGCGTGCGGCGCGATGATGCTGCTGGTCGCGCTCGCGGCAGGTGCGGCGGTGATCAGGCGCGGCCTGCGGCCCCTCGGCGACGTCGTCGACACCGCCGAGGCCATCGCGGGCGGCGACATGGAGCGCCGCGTACCCCTGCCCGGCGCCAGGGACGCCGACGAGGCCCGGCGGCTCACCCGGTCGATCAACCGGATGCTCACCGGGCTTCGTTCGGCCCTGCGCGCCCGGGAAGCCTCGGAGGAGCGGCTGCGCCGGTTCGTCTCCGACGCCTCGCACGAGCTGCGCACGCCGCTGACGTCGATCCGCGGCTACCTGCAGATGGTCTCCCAGGGCGTCGTCGACGTAGCCGAGCGCCCCGACGTCATCACCCGCTCCCAGCAGGAGTCGGACCGCATGGCCGCCATCGTCGACGACTTGCTGTACTTGGCGCGTCTGGACGAGCGGCCGGCGCCCCGGCGCGAGGTCGTCGAGCTGGCCCGGGTCGTGGCCGACAGCGTCGCCGACGCGCGCGCCGCCCAGCCCGAACGCGAGTGGCGCGCCGACATCGCCGCCGAGGGCCTGGTGCTCGGCGACGAGCAGGAGCTGCGCCAGGCCGTGGCCAACGCGCTGGCCAACGTGCGGGTGCACACGCCCGCCACCAGCCCGGCGAGGGCCTCGCTGCGCCGGGTCGGCGGGCGCGTCGTGCTGGAGATCGCCGACGCGGGGCCGGGCGTCGACGAGGAGACGGCGCAGTTCGTGTTCGAGCGCTTCTACCGCGGCTCGCCCTCGCCGCGGCCCGGCAGCGGACTCGGGCTGCCCATCGTGCGTGCGGTGATGCGAGCCCACGGCGGAGACGCGGGCTTCACCTCCTCGCCGGAGGCCGGCACCACGCTGCGCCTGGAGTTCGCCCCGGTGGAGGGGCTCGGCTCGGCCGGGGAGGGCCGACCCCGTGACGACGGTCTCACCGCCGGTGGCGGACTCACATCGGATTCTCATCCTCTTCGTGACGCCTCCTCATCAGGGCCGGATGAGGTGGTCGCGGACGATCAGGCGCGGACGAGAGGAAGTGCGAGCATGGCCCGACTGCTGTACCGCCTGGGCGGATTCGCGTTCCGCCGCAGATGGCTGGTGGTGGCCGTCTGGGCGGTGGTGCTCATCGCCGCGCTCGGCGCCGCAGTGCAGTTCCGCGCGCCCATGGACGACACCTTCAGCATCCCCGGCACCGAGTCGGACCAGGCCACCGACCTGATGGAGACCCGGTTCGACGGCCGGGGCGGCACGGCCACCGCTGTGCTGCGCGCACCCGGCGGCGCCGACGTCGTGGACGACGAGGCCTACGCCGATGCCGTGCGCGAGACCGCCGCCGAATTGGAGGACGTCGAGGGCGTCGACGCCGTGAACGGCCCCCACCAGGCGCTCGACGACGCCCGCCAGGAGTACCGCGAGGGAATCGCCGAGGCGACGGACGAGGCCCGCGAGACGGCGCGCGAACAGGTCGAAGGGCAGATCCCGCCGGGGACGCCCGACCGCGATCGGCTCATCGCCGACGCGCTGCCCGAGGCCCAGGAGCAGGCCGTACAGAAGGTCGAGGAGCAGGCCCCGGGCTTCGACGAGGACGAGGTCGTCGAGAAGATCCCGCAGTTCTCCGACGACCGCACCACCGTGATGCTGAACGTGCAGCTCAGCCAGCCTGACGACTCCGTGGACCAGGAGACCGTCGATGCGATCCTCGAGACCGGCGACAGCGCGCGCGATGCCGGCATGGAGGTCGAGTTCAGCGGCCAGGCCATCACCATGGCCCCGCCCGAGGTCGGCGCGGGCGAGGCCGTGGGCGTCGTCGCCGCGCTCGTCATCCTCCTCGTCAACTTCGGTGCGGTGGTGGCCGCAGGGCTGCCGGTCCTGGTGGCGCTGCTGGGTGTGGGCGTGGGGATGGCCCTGCTGTACGCGGCGACCGGGTTCGTGGACCTCAGCAGCACCGCGCCGATTCTGGCGATGATGCTCGGGATCGCCGTGGGCATCGACTATGTGCTGTTCGTGCTCTCGCGCCACCGCAAGCAGGTGGCCGACGGCATGGACCCGGCCGAGTCGGCCGCGCGCTCCATCGGCACGGCGGGCGGTGCCGTGGTCTTCGCCGGGGTCACCGTCGTCATCGCGCTGGCGGGGCTCTCCCTCGCGGGCATCCCGTTCCTGACGATGATGGGCGTCGCCGCAATGGTGACGGTTTCCCTCGCGGTGCTGCTGGCCGTCACGCTCCTGCCCGCTCTGCTGGGCTTCCTCGGCCGCCGCGTGGGCGCCGGACGGCTGCCGGTCCTCGGCCGACGCGCCGAGGCGGCGCTGGGCGCCGAGCGCCCGATGAGCACGCGGTGGGTGACCGCGGTGACCCGCCACCCGCTCGCAGCGGTCCTGGCCGTGCTGGCGGTGCTGGTCATCGCCCTGGTTCCGGTGCGCGACCTGCACCTGGGCCTGCCCACCGACGCCACGAGCGCCGAGGACACCACCCAGCGGCAGGCCTACGAGATCGTCAGCGAGGAGTTCGGCCCCGGCTACTCCGGTCAGCTGGCGGTAGTCGCCGACCTGACGGGCCTGTCCGACACCCCGGCCGCCGCCGACGACGTCGCCGAGCGCCTAGAGAAGCTCGACGGAGTCCAGGAGGTCATGACGCCCCAGCTGAACGACGTCGAAGACACCGCGATCATCGCCGTGGTCCCCGAGACCGGCCCCTCGGCCTACGCGACCGAGGACCTGCTGCACGAGGTGCGGGGGTTGTCCGACGACATCGACGAGGAGGTCGGAGCGCGGATCGCGGTCGCCGGCGCCACCGCCACGGCCATCGACGTCTCCGAGAGCCTGGCCGACTCGCTGCCGGTGTTCGTGACGGTGGTCGTGGGACTCGCGCTGATCCTGATGGCGGTCGTGTTCCGCTCGATCGTCGTGCCCCTCAAGGCCGCTCTGGGCTTCGTCCTCAGCGCGGGGGCGGCGCTGGGGCTGACGGTGGCCGTGTTCCAGTGGGGCTACGGCGCCGGACTGCTGGGCGTCGAGCCCGCGCCGACGCTGCTGGCGTTCATGCCGACCCTGCTCGTGGGGATCCTGTTCGGGCTCGCCATGGACTACGAGGTGTTCCTCGTCTCGCGGATGCGCGAGGACTACGTGCACCACGGCGACGCGCAGGCGGCCGTGGCCACCGGCTTCCGCCAAGGCGCCCGGGTCGTCACGGCGGCGGCGGCGATCATGGTCATCGTGTTCGCGTCGTTCGTGTTCGGCGACAACGCGATGGTCAAGCCGATCGCCTTCGTGCTGGCGGCGGGGGTGCTCTTCGACGCCTTCCTGGTCCGCATGACCCTGGTCCCGGCGGTGATGGCCCTGTTCGGCCGGGCGGCCTGGTGGCTGCCGCGGTGGCTGGACGCGCTGCTGCCCGACGTCGACATCGAGGGCGAGCGTCTGGGCACCGCCCACCCGGCACCGGCCGCGGAGAAGGCGCCGGAGAGCGGGGACGCCGGCAGCGCCGCGCACAGCCAGCCCGCCGGGGGCGGACCCGCCGAGTGCTAGCGCGGCATCGGCAGTGACGGAAGGAAGGGGCGGCAGGGCTCAGAGAATGGGCTCTCTGCCGAATGGCCCCCGGGGCCGATTCTGCGCCGACCGGTGCTCCCGTATCGGGTCGCCGCGATTACCCGCGCGGTCTGGCCGCATTAGTGCGCGGCGCATGATGCAAGATCTCCGGTGTCGCTGTTTCGGCGCTGATCCACGATTTCCAAATTGGATAATCCAAAACACTCTAAATCTACGCATCAGGGGTCATGGGTTAGCCGTCGAGGGCCCGCGGTTATTTCGGGCCGGCTCGGCGGTTCGCTTCGGAAATACTCAGGTGGATGGGTACAGTCCACTCCCGTGTAGAGGTCCTGGATGCCGTTTCGTGTCCATGGGCTGCTCAGACGACGTCGCAAGAACCATCCTTGACGACCGTGGAACGGGGTTTCCGTCTGGATTTCGCCTGCGGTCGAGTTCCTGATTCAGAGAGAGTGCATTAGATGAAATCTAGCTCGATGCGCGCTTTCCGGTCTTCGCCTCCTTATGTCCTGGCGGCGGCCGGAATCGCCCTCATGCTGGCCCTCGCGATGCTGGGTCTCACGGCAACCAGCGCGCGAGCGCAGCCCGCACCAGTGGACCTCGGTACCGCTGACAGTTTCGCGGTCCTGGCCGGCCAGGCGGTCACCAACACCGGGCCGAGTGTCGTCGGCGGGGATCTGGGGGTCCACCCGGGTACCGCTGTCACCGGGTTCCCTCCGGGAATGGTCACCGGGGCGACCCACACCGCGGATGCCGTCGCCCTCCAGGCACAGTCCGACCTGACTACCGCGTATAACGACGCGGCCGGGCGTCCGGCAACCGCCAGCGTCTCCGGTGACCTCGTGGGGCAGACGTTTACACCCGGTGTCTACCAGGCCAGTTCGTCGCTCGGGCTGACCGGAACGGTGACGCTGGACGCGCAGGGTGACCCCGACGCCGCGTTCATTTTCCAGATCGGCTCCACACTCATCACCGGGTCGGCCAGTGACGTCAACCTGGTGAACGGCGCCCAGGCTTGCAACGTCTTCTGGCAGGTCGGGAGTTCGGCGACGCTGGGGACCAACTCTACGTTCACCGGCAACATCCTTGCGCTGACGTCGATTAGCGCGAACACGGGTGCCACGGTCGACGGCCGTCTGCTGGCTCGCAACGGTGAAGTGACGCTCGACAACAACGTGATCCAGCGGGCTGACTGCGACGAAGACGGCGACGGGAACGGCGACGGCGACGGCGACGGCGACGGGAACGGCGACGGCGACGGGAACGGCGACGGCGACGGGAACGGCGACGGCGACGGGAACGGTGACGGTGACGGCGACGGCGACGGCGACGGGAACGGCGACGGGAACGGCGACGGCGACGGCGACGGGAACGGCGACGGCGACGGGAACGGCGACGGCGACGGGAACGGCGACGGGAACGGCGACGGGAACGGGAACGGCGACGGGAACGGCGACGGGAACGGGAACGGGAACGGGAACGGCGACGGGAACGGGAACGGCGACGGGAACGGGAACGGCGACGGGAACGGGTACCCGAACGGCTACTGATGTCCTGATCGTGCACGGAAACTAGGGATTCGATCCTCTGCGGTACTCAGGATCGAAGCGAATGTCTCCCTGGTCTGTATGTGACCCGATCGACCGATGAACCTGGCCGCTTCACCTCAGTCGGTGGGGCGGCCAGGTTTTGTGCGTCCTTCCACCGTCTTCGGGGGTGCGGTGGTGGGGCGGGCTCCCGGCGGTCAGGCCAGCGCGTCGACCGCGACCTCCGCCGACTCGGCCACCAGGGCGTCGTCGGTCTCGGCGTCGGGATCGTCGTGCTTGGTCAGCACCGCCATGACGATGGGGGCGTCATCGGGCGGCCAGACCACCGCGATGTCGTTGCGGGTGCCGTAGTCGGCACTCCCGGTCTTGTCGCCGACCGTCCAGCCCTCGGGCACCCCGGCGCGGATGACGGCGTCGCCGGTGGTGTTGCGGCGCATCATGTCCACGAGGATCTCGCGCTTGCCCTCGGGAAGCTCGTCGCCCAGGGTGTAGGCGCGCAGGCTGGATGTCAGAGCGCGCGGTGTGCTCGTGTCCCGGAGCTCGCCCGGTTCCCAGTCGTTGAGGCCGGGCTCGATCCGGTCCACGCGGGTGGTCTCGTCGCCGATCCCATGCAGCGCCTCCTGCAGGCCGTCCGGCCCGCCGAGCTCCTCGAAGAGCAGGTTGGCCGCCGTGTTGTCGCTGTAGCGCAGCGCGGCGTCGATCACCTCGCGCAGCTCCATGCCCTCGTCGACGTGCTTGGAGGTGATCGGAGCCCACTCAAGGAGGTCGTCCTCGGTGTAGGTGATGCGCTTGTCCAGCTCGTCCATCGGCGTCTGCTCCAGCACTGCGCCAGCCGAGAACACCTTGTGCGTCGAGGCGTAGGCGAACCGCTCGTCGGCGTTAAAGGCAACAGCCGCACCGGAGCCGGTGTCGAGGGCGTAGACCCCGACGTCGGCGTCGTGCTCCCTCTCCAACCGCTTCAGGTCGGGCACGTACTCGCCGCGCGGGGGAGAGGCGGCGGAGTCCGGCGCCGGGGTCGACGCCGCGACAGGGGAGGCGGAGGGTGCTGCGGCCTCGTCGGCGGCGCATCCGGCGAGCGGGGCGAGGGCGAGCGCGGCGGCCGCGGTCAGTCCCGCACCCCGGCGGAATCGGAGGTTCATATGGGTGAAGCCTTCCTCTGGTGCGAACTCTGCCGGCCGCGCGCATGCGGCTCCGATGCCGTGACCGGGCGCGGGAGCCCCCGGCGCCGCCCTGCGCGCGGACGGGAGGCCCCCGTTCGGCGGCCACGCAGCACAGTCTTGCCGCGCCCGCTGATGCCGTCCAAGACGCAAACAGCGGTTCCCATGCGCTTCCGGCATAAGATCAGGCCATGGACCTCGTCGGCGCCTGCGTGGCGTTCGTCTACGTGAGCGAACGCGGCAGCTTCACCCTCGGCGCGGCGGCCGCCCGCATCCCGCAGCCGGTCGCCAGCCGCCGCATCGGCTCGCTGGAGCGACATCTGGGCGGGCGGCTGTTCGACCGCTCGACCCGCCGCGCCATCCTCACGCCCTTCGGCCGCGACATGCTGCCCTCGGCCCGGCGGCTGGTCGCCCTGGCCGAGGCCATGGAGCACGACGCCGAACGCGCCCGCCTCGCACCGCTGCGGCTGGCGGTGCCCGACGTGTGCGGCACGCGCGAGCTGGCGCAGTTGGGGGCAGACGCGCTGCGACAAGATGTCCGGCTGGACCTGCACCCCGCACCCCCGCGGGTGCGGGAGGACCTGCTGCGCACGCGGCAGGTGCGCGCGTCCGTCGCCGCCGTGCCCGCCGACGAGGCAGCATGGCGCGTACCGCTGGGGCTGGCGAGCGTGGCCGAACCCCGATCCGCGGCAGTCCACCTGGAGACGCTGCGGGTGGGCCGGGGCGACTCCGAGGTGCGGCGCCGCGTGTGGATCCAGCCCGAGGACGACGTCCCCCACATCCGCGACCGTGTCCGGCGGCTCGGCGAGTCGGTGGGCCTGCAGCCCGCCCAGATCGCGGTGGCCTCGGCCTTCACCACCGCCGCGGCGCACGTACTGGACTCCGCCGAACTGGGCATCCACTGGCGTCCGGCGGGCGGGATCGCCCCGGTGCGCGGCTACGCCGTCGCCGCCGGGGAGGGCGAGGACGCCGAGCGCATCGAGCGCGAACTCGCGGAGGGTCTGGCCGCCTGCCTCGGGGCCGACCGCGGCGCGGAGGAGCGCCGGTGAGCCCGGGCCCGTTCGGCGGCGGCGAGTCCGCCCTGCTCCGCGACGTCCGCCGCGAACTCGACGAGGGCGGTCTGCACGGCTCTTTCCTGGTGCGCGATCTGGGGACCGGGGAGGAGATCGGCATCGACCCGGACCTCGACCACCCGATCGCCTCGCTGGTCAAGGTGCCCCTGGCGGCCGCGACCCTGGAGCGGGTGCGCCGGGGTGAACTGGACGGCGCGGAGCCCATCCGGGTGGAACCGGGCCGCGTCACCACTCCCGGGCCGATGGGACTGACCAGGTTCCGCCATCCCGCGTGGGCGGCGCTGGAGGACCTCGTCTACCTGAGCACCTCCATCAGCGACACCGCCGCCGCCGACGCCCTCTTCGCGCTCACCCCGCCTGCCGGGGTCGCCCGGTGGCTGGAGTCGGCGGGCCTTCGCGGGCTCAGTGTGCGCCACACACTCAGCGGGCTGCACGAGACACCGGCCGAGCGCCTCGACCCCGGCGAGGCGCACCTGGCGCACACTCTGGCCATCCAGGCCGGCACGCCCGGGCGCGGGCACGGCCTGGCCCTGCTCGATGCGACCCGCGCCAACGCCGGTTCGGCGCGGGCGCTGGTTGAGCTGCTGCAGGCGCTGTGGCGGCCCTCCGCGGTCCATCCCGAGGTGGCCGAGCGGGTACGCGAACTGATGGGCGCCAACACGCTGCGGCAGCGGCTGGCCCCCGACTTCGCCTCCGACGCGGCCGCCTGGTCGTCCAAGACCGGCACCCTGCTGAACCTGCGGCACGAGTTCGGCGTGGTCGAGCACGCCGATGGCCAGGCGTTCGCTGTCGCCGCACTGACCGCCTCGCGTGTGCCCGCCACCGTCCAGCCCGCGGCCGAGGCGCTGATGGGCCGCACCGCCCGCCGACTGCGCGACCACCTGCGCGGCGGCTGAGCGCCCCTGCTGCGGTCTCCGCCCTGCTCATCGCCGCTGTTCTTGTGGCCACCGCAAATGGAAATCGCTTTCCATTCCGATGGCCGCTGGATCGACGGTTCGCGCGTGTGTCACATCCGGCCGGGCCGCAGCGTCCTTGATGTGTAGGCCCACACCCCGAGCCAGGAGAAGGAGTCCGGCATGGAGCCCCGTTTGGACGTCTGGAACAACCCCACCGCAGGCAGGATCCTCAAGCACCTCAGCTCGACGGGCAAGGTGCTCGCGGAATCGCCGCTGCCGGGCGCGACGCAGGAGCTGGTGAAGATCCGCGCGAGCCAGATCAACGGATGCGGTTTCTGCGTCGACATGCACACCAAGGAGGCGTTGGCCGCGGGCGAGACGCAGACGCGCCTCAACCTGGTCGCGGCCTGGCGGGAGGCCTCGGTCTTCACCGAGGCCGAGCGCGCCGCCCTGGAGCTGGCGGAGCAGGGCACCCGCATCGCCGACGCGGTCGGCGGCGTGACCGACGAGGCGTGGGAGGGCGCCGCCAAGCACTTCGACGAGGACCAGCTCGTCGCCCTGGTGTCAGCGATCGCCGTCATCAACGCCTTCAACCGCCTGAACGTCGTCGTCCAGAACCCCGCCGGCGACTACCGGCCCGGCCAGTTCGCATAGTCGAGTAGCTCGTCGAGCGGTACCAGCAGTTCGGACGGCGCGGTGCGGTCGGCGGGCTTCCCCTCCGGCCGCACCGCGCGGCCGGACGATCCCCGGGCCCCTGCGAACATGCCGCCCTGCACGGGTTGCCTCCGATGTGGGAAATGTCGTGGAATCGCACTACGCCGCGGCACCCTCACCCGGCGCGACTACCTCGAAGGGGCATCTCGTGGTGCAACAGCAGCGACAGGAGCAGCACAAGCCCAGATGGCGGCTGATCGGTCCGGGGATCGTCGTGGCCGCCACGGGTGTGGGATCGGGCGACATGGTCGCCAGCCTCGTGGCGGGTGAGCGGTTCGGATACACACTGCTGTGGGCGGTCGTGGTCGGCTGCATCGTGAAGATCGCGCTGGCCGAGGCCACTGGGCGCTGGCACCTGGCCTCGGGCCAGACCATATTCGACGGCTGGCGCGGGATGGGCCTGTGGACGTTCGTCTTCTTCGGCCCCTACATCGTGATCTGGGGTTTCGTCTACGGCGCCACCGCGATGTCGGCGACGGCGCTGCCTCTGCAGGCGCTGTTCCCCTCGGTTCCCCTGTGGGTGTTCGCGGTGCTGGCCGGTATATCGGGCCTGGCCTTCGTGTGGTTCAACCGGTACCCCGTGCTGGAGCGGGTGATGACCGTGCTGATCGGGGTCCTGTTCGTCACCGTCGTCGGACTGGCGATCTACCTCGTGCCGGACCTGGGCTCCATGGCGGCCGGACTGGTGCCGACCGCCCCGCCCGACTCGCTCTTCTACTCCCTCGGCCTGATCGGCGGCGTCGGCGGCACGATCACCATGGCGGCCTACGGCTTCTGGTGCAACGCCAAGGGCTGGCGCGACGCCGGCTGGATCCGCATGATGCGCCTGGACAACCGGGTCGCCTACATCACCACCGGCGTGTTCGTCGTCGCGATGCTGGTCGTCGGCGGCGAACTGCTGCACAGCGCCCAGATCGCGCTCGCCGAAGGCGACGAGGGCCTGTTGCAGGTGGGCGAGGTGCTGCAGGAGCGCTTCGGGACGTTCGTCTCGGTGCTCTTCCTCATCGGCTTCTTCGCCGCCGCCTACTCCTCGCTGCTGGGTGTCTGGCACGGCGTCAGCCTGATGTTCGCCGACTTCGTGGGCAACATCCGCGGGCGCCCCGACCGGCCGGTCGAGGAGCGCGAGTCCAGCTGGGAGTTCCGTGCCTTCCTGCTGTGGCTGACGTTCCCGTCCATGCTCCTGCTTCTGTTCGA
This sequence comes from Streptomonospora wellingtoniae, assembly GCF_031845375.1. Taxonomy (NCBI): domain Bacteria; kingdom Bacillati; phylum Actinomycetota; class Actinomycetes; order Streptosporangiales; family Nocardiopsidaceae; genus Streptomonospora; species Streptomonospora wellingtoniae. The sequence continues at coordinate 238,652 of NZ_JAVREK010000003.1, read as the reverse complement.
CAAGCCGATCCAGCTGGTCATCGCCTACGGCGTGCTCGGTTCGGCGTTCATGCCCTTCCTCGCCTTCACCCTGATGTGGCTGCTGAACACCAGCCGCACACCGCAGGAGTGGCGCAACGGCGTGCTGAGCAACGTCGCCCTGACCGTGGCGGGCGGGCTCTTCCTCGTGCTGTGCGGCAACGAGGTATGGAGCCAGCTCACCGCCGTGTGAGCGGGCCGGGAGGGGCCGGCGCGCGGCGCGCCGGCCCCTCCCGGCAGGGCCGCGGCCGAACGGGCGCCGGCTCACTCCTCCGCCAGGACCGACTCCTCCACCTGCCCGCGGAGCCGGTCGCCGGCCTCTTCCAGCGCTTCGACGACGGCCTCCCGCCGCTCGCGCGCCAGTCCGCCCAAGGCCTCCTCGGCCAGCTCGTCCCAGACGGCCTCAATGCGTGGCACGAGCCGGCGCGCCTCCTGCGTCAGGACGATGCGCACCTGGCGCCGGTCGGCCAGCACCGGCTCGCGCCGGAACAGCTCCCGCTTCTCCAGCCGCGCCAGGGTCCGCGTGGCCGTCGGAGGCTCGATGCCCAGGCGCGTCGCGAGCTGCGAGACGGTCATGCCGCCCTCCTCCTGGGCCAGCAGCCACAGGAGCACGTCCTGGCCGGGGTGCAGGCCCAGCTCGGCGAGCTTGCGGGACTTCACCTCGCGGTAGAGCTTGCCCATCTTGTTCAGCGCGCGGTTGACCCGCCTGGCCTCTTCGCTTTCCACTCGACCATCGTACTGGTGTATAGTCGGCTAATAAGTAGTCGGCTATCTGAATGGGAAGCGAAATGGATCTGAAGCTCAACGGCAGGACAGTCCTGGTCACCGGTGGGTCGGGGGACATCGGCCGCGCGATCGTCTCCGCGTTCGCCGCGGAGGGCGCCGCGGTCGCGGTGGGCTGGCACAGCGACCGCACGGGCGCCGAGGAGTCGGTGCGCGCCGCCGAAGCGGCGGGCGCACGGGCGGTGGGCGTGCACCTGGACCAGGCCGACCCCGAATCCGCCGCCCGGGCCGTGGCCGAGGTGGAGCGGACACTGGGCGGCGCCGACATCGTGGTGGCCAACGCCGTCGCCTGGCCCTCCTCCTTCGAGTACAGCTGGGAGGACCTGACCGCCGGGCTCGCCGCCAACGCCGCCGGTCCCGTAGCGCTGGTGGAGGCGGCGCTTCCGGCGATGCGCAGCGCCGGGTGGGGGCGCGTGGTGCTGGTCTCCTCCGACGTGCTCGACCAGCCGATACCCGCGGCCGCCGCCTACCCGGCCGCCAAGGGCGCGCTGGAGGCCGCCGCCCGGGTCTTCGCCGTGCGCGAGGCCCGTCACGGCGTTCTCACCAACGTCGTGCGGCCCGGATTCACTCTCACACGGCGCGCGCTCGACCACCCGCGGATGGGCCGCTCCGCGGTCGAGGCCGAGGGGGAGAAGACCCCGACGGGCCGCATCTGCACCCCCGAGGACGTCGCCGGCGCCGTGGCCTACCTCGGCTCCGGCGCGAACGGCCACGTCAACGGCGAGGTGCTCTCCGTCGCCGGCGGGCGGCAGCTGACGCGCTGAGCGGCGGCCGGGCCGCGCTGCGCCCGCCGACGGCCCGGCACGGACACCGGCGGCGCGGCGCGGCGAACGGGCGAGGCCGCAAAGCCCGGCATGGCAAGGGATCGCGGGATGAGCGGACTGGCTCTAGAGTGGCTGCAGTCGAGGAGGTTCCTCCTGAATCGCCGTATTTCTGCACGCATGGAAACGGGTTCCCCATGGCCGACGCGCCCTCCACCCCCGATCCGGCCCCGCCCGCCGGCATCGACACCACGGTCCCCAGCCCCGCCCGGCTCTACGACTACTACCTGGGCGGCAAGAACAACTACGCGGTCGACCGGGAGCTGGGCGACCGGATCATGCAGAGCCTGCCCGAGACCAGGCAGAGCGCCGTGGCCAACCGGCTGTTCCTGGGGCGGGCGGTGGACTTCCTCTGCGAGCAGGGGATCGACCAGTTCATCGACATCGGCTCGGGCCTGCCCACCCAGGACCCCGTCCACGAGGTCGCCCGCCGCCACCACTCCGGTGCGCGCGTGGTCTACGTGGACTACGACCCCGCCGTGCGCGTGCACGCCGAGGCGCTGCTGGCCGACGACCCCGAGCTGACCGGCGTCGTGCAGCACGACATGCGCGACCCCGAGGGGCTCTACGGCCGGCCCCAGCTGACCGCGCGCATCGATCCCGATCGCCCGGTCGGCCTGCTGATGCTGGCGCTGCTGCACTTCGTCACCGACGACCAGAACCCCTACGACCTGGTGCGGCGCCACCTGGAGCACCTGGCGCCCGGCTCCTACCTGGTCATCAGCCACGCCGAGTCCGACAGCCACCCCGACCGGGCCGAATACGCCAGTCAGGAGTACCGCTCCTCCAGCGCGAACCTGCGCGTGCGCACGCAGGACGAGATCAGGGCGTTCTTCTCCGACGTGTCCCCGGTGCCGCCCGGGGTGGTGCACCTGTCCGACTGGCGCCCGCGCGACGACCAGCCCCACTACACCTCCCAGCAGGTGTCGGGGCTCGCCGGCGTCGCCCGCTGGGACGGCCCGCCCGAGCGCGGCTGACGGTGGGCCGGGGGCGCGCGGCGCCCCCGGGCGGGGCGCGCCCCGCTACGCCGGCCGCGACCTGGCCACGCGGAATCCCAGGTCGTCGGTGCGCAGCGTCGGATGGCTCTTGCGGCGGCACGAGGCGCGGCAGCCGCGGGGCAGGTCGTTCCAGCCGCCGCCGCGGAAGACGCGGTAAGGACCGTAGACGCGGGGGTCGAAGCGGTCCCAGCACCATTCCCACACGTTGCCGACGGTGTCGTGCAGCCCCCAGGCGTTGGGCGCCCGGGTCGCGACCTCGCGGGCGGCGCCGCCGGAGTTGCCGCGGTGCCAGGCGATGTCGTCCAGTTCGCCGTAGCGGACGCCCGTGTCGCCGGCTCGGCACGCGTACTCCCACTCGGCCTCGGTGGGCAGCCGGTAGCCGTCGGCCGTCCGGTCGCAGGCGACGCCCAGACCGTCGGGCCCCGGCTCACCGGAGTAGCAGGGGCGCAGACCGGCCGCGAGCGAGAGCCGGTCGCAGAAGCGCACCGCGTCGATCCAGGAGACCTCGGTGACCGGCTCGCGCGGGTCCGCGCCGTCCGCGCCGTCCGCGCCCGATACGGCGCGGTAGAGGCCCACGGTGACCGGACACGCCGCGATGGAGAACGCGTCGATCTCCACCCGCCACTCCCGCCGCGTGCCCTCGTCCCGCAGCATGATCTCTCCTGCGGGTACGGCGGTCGTCTCCGGTTCGGCCGCAGGGTGCGGCGCCGCTTCGAGTCCGGTCATGACGGCAACACTAGGCGACCGGCCCCGGGCCCCGGCCCGGCCCCGGCGAACCCGTGCCCGTCCCCGCGTCTGCGGGGACGCTCACACGGGGTCGACCGCCATGCCCCGGTCGACGAGGTAGGTGGGGACCACGTAGTTCGCCTGCGCCGAGCGCGGCCTGCGCAGCCGCTGGAAGACCAGTTCCGCCGCCAGGCGGCCCAGGGTGCGCGTGTCGTAGCCGACGACGGTCACGGGCCGGGGCAGCAGCGGGGCGAACTCGAAGTCGTCGAACGCCGCCAGGCGCGTCCGGTCGTGCCTGCGTGCCAATTCCTCGACGGCGCCGAGCAGGATGCGGTTGTTGCCGCAGAAGAACGCGGTGGGCGGCTCGGAGGAGTCCAGCATGGCACCGACCGCGTCGCCGGCTGTGTGCGGCCGGTCGGAGTAGATCCGCCGGAAGTGGCGGCCGCTCTCGATCCCCGCCTCCTCCAGTGCCTCGGCGGCCCCTGCCAGGCGCTCGCGCATCGTGAAGTCGTTGAGCGAGTCCGTGATCACGCCGATGTCGCGGTGGCCCTCGGCGAGCAGACGGCGGACGAGGTCGCGCGTGCCGGTGCGGTTGTCGATCAGCACCGTGTCGGCCAGACACCCGCTCGGCGGGCTGTCGATGAACACCGCGGGCATACCGCGCGCGATCTCGGCGCCCAAGTAGGACTGGTCGTCGCCGGTGGGGGCGATGATCAGCCCGTCCACCCGGCGTTCGCACAGGTCGAGCACGAGCTCGCGCTCGCGGACGGGGTCCCAGCCGGAGCTGGCGGTGATCAGCTGGGTGTCGAACCGCTCCGCCACGGCGGCGGCCGCGGCGGCGATCGTTGAGTAGAACGGATTGGCCAGGTCGAGGATGATCAGCCCGATCGTGGCCGTGTTGCGGCCGCTGCGCAGGTTCGCGGCCACGTTGTTGCGCTGGAACCCCAGCTCCGACATCGCGGCGCGGACGCGGTCGGCGAGGTCGGAGCGCACCGTGGGCACCCCGTTGGCCACGCGCGAGACGGTCTTGAGGCTGACCCCGGCGGCCCGCGCCACGTCGACCATCGTGGGCCGCCGGTCGCGGTCCCGCCCCGCGGCCTGGTCGGTCATGGCTGGGCTCCTCGGTCTCGTCGGCGGCGCGGCGCCGGGGGCGACCGCGGCCCCGGTTCCGCCTGCGGGCGCGGCCTCGGCGACTCGGCGCGGGGGCGCCGGTGCCGTCAACGTACTGGATGTGCGAGGTCGAGGCAACGTTGTCTCGCAGCCCTCTCGGGCCGCCCTCCCGGACCTCCGGATATCATCGCAGCACCTCGCTAGCCAGGTCGAATGTCCGGATACCTCTTGACACGTCCGAGTGAGCCGCCTCACTGTACTGGGGACAACGTTGTCTGTCTGTGGAGGTCGACGGAGGTGCGGATGCGTCCACTGCGGATGCCGGTCGCGGCGATGGAGCACTTCTATCGCGGTGGCGCGGCCATCGCCGACCTACGCGGCGGCCCGCCTCGTTGTGAACGCTCACCCGAGGAGTGGCTGGCGTCGACGACCGCCCGGTCCGGTGCCGAACCGGACGGGCTGAGCCGGCTTGAGGACGGTTCGCTGCTGCGCGACGCCATCATCGCCGACCCGGCAGCCTGGCTGGGGCCCGCACACGTGGAGCGGTTCGGCGCGCAGCCGGAGCTGCTGGCCAAGCTCCTGCACGCCGGCGAGCGCCTGCCCGTCCATCTGCACCCCGACCGCGCCTTCGCCGGACGCCACCTCGGGTGCGCCCACGGCAAGACCGAGGCCTGGGCCGTCCTCGACGCGGAGGAGGACACAACCGTCCACCTGGGCTTCCGCGTTCCGGTGGAGCGCGGCGAGCTCGCCGGACTGGTCGAGCGCCAGGACACCGCCGGACTGCTGGAGCGGATGCACGAGGTCCCACTGCAGACCGGCGACACCGTCGTGGTGCCGGCGGGCGTCCCGCACGCCCTGGGCACCGGCGCGTTCGTCCTGGAGGTCCAGGAGCCCACCGACTTCTCCATCCTGCTCGACTGGCGCGGCTACGCCCTCGACGGCCCCGGTGAGGGCCACCTCGGACTGGGCTTCGACGTCGCGCTGGACGCAGTGGGCCGCACACCGCTCAGCTCCGCAGAGGTGGAGGCGCTGCGCGTGCCCGCCGCACTCGCCGCCGAACCCGCCGGGACGCCCCGGCCGCTGCTGGCGCCGGCGGCCGCGCCCTTCTTCCGCGCTGACCTCCTGCGGCCCCCAGCGGGGGCGGAAACCGGCGTCCCCGCCGGTTTCGGCGTGCTGGTCGTGCTGGAGGGCTCCGGCGCTCTGCGCACGGCCGATACGGAACTCGGCTTGGCACGCGGCGACGTACTGGTCCTGCCGCACGGCGCCGGGCCGCTGCGCATGAGCGGCGCGGCCACCGCCGTGCTGTGCCGTCCGCCCGACCCCGCGCACGAACGCGCTCCCGAACCCGCTCCCGCACCCGCCGCCGAATCCGGCGCGCCGCACTGACCGCACCTGCCGCGCCCGCCCCGCCCCCGCACCGGCGCGGCACCGGACCGTCCGCCGGCCGACCCCGTCCGAGACCGCTGTTGCCCACCCTTGCAGGCCGTCCCTCGCACCCCTCCCCGGCACCGGAACCCCGACCTCCGGTGCAGCAGACCTTCGAAGGAGCACCCCATGTACCGCCTGCCACACACCAAGACCGTCCTCGCCGCCCTGGCCGCCGGCACCCTCCTGCTCTCCGGCTGCAGCTCGCAGAGCCCCGTCGAGAACTCCGACGAGGGCGGCGAGATCGAGACGATCGGCCTCATGGTCCAGGACCTCAGCAACCCCTTCTTCTCCGCCATGCAGGCCGGTGTCGAGGACGCCGCCAAGGAGATGGGCGCCGAGGTCGTCACCGAGGACGGGCGCCAGGACCTCGGCGCCCAGAACGAGCAGATCGACGCCTTCATCCAGCAGCAGATCGACGTGCTGCTGATCAACCCCGTTGACTCCAAGGGCATCGGCCCGGCCGTGCAGCGCGCGGTCGACGCCGGAATCACCGTCGTCGCGGTCGACGTGACCGCCAAGAACGCCGACGCCTTCATCACTTCCGACAACGTCCAGGCCGGTCGGCTGGCCTGCGAGCACCTGTTCGAGTCGATTGGCGGCGAGGGCCGCATCCTGATGATCGACGGCACGCCTATCTCCTCGGTGCAGGACCGCGTGAAGGGCTGCGAGGAGGTCATGAAGGACTATCCCGACATCGAGGTCGCGGGCCACCAGCACGGCGACAACAACCGCGAGGAGGCGCTGACCGTCGCCACCGACATGCTCACCGCCAACTCCGACGTCGACGGGATCTTCGCCATCAACGACCCCACCGCGCTCGGCGCCAACCTGGCCGCCCAGCAGACGGGGGTCGAGGACCTCACGATCGTCGGCGTGGACGGCTCGCCCGCCGCCGAGAAGGAGTTGGGCAAGCCCGACTCGATGTTCGAGGCCACCGCTGCGCAGGACCCCAAGCAGCTCGGCGTGAGCGGCCTTGAGATGGCCACGAAGCTGCACAACGGCGAGCAGGTGAAGAACACCGAGCAGCTCGTCGAGACCGAGCTGATCACCGCCGACAACCTCGACGACTACGAGGGCTGGAAGTGAGCACCACTCCGCTGCTGCGCATGACCGGGGTGAGCAAGGCGTTCCCCGGCGTACAGGCGCTCACCGACGTCGGCTTCGAGCTGCGCTCGGGCGAGGTGCACGCGCTCATGGGTGAGAACGGCGCGGGCAAGTCGACGCTCATCAAGATGCTGGCCGGGGTGCACACTCCCGACTCGGGCACGATCGAGCTCGACGAGCGCCCGGTGTCGATCACGACCCCCCAGCGGGCGGTGGACCTGGGAATCGCGGTGATCCACCAGGAACTCAACCTCGCGCCCAACCTCACCGTGGCGCAGAACCTCGCGCTGGGCCGCGAGCCCCGCACCCGGTTCGGCCTGCTGGACCGGTCGCGCATCAGGCGCGAGGCCGCCGCCAAGCTGGAGCGCGTGGGCGGCGGCATCGACCCCGACGCCGTCCTGAGCACACTCAGCGTCGGCATGCAGCAGGTCGTCGAGATCGCGCGGGCGGTCGCGCAGAACGCCCGCGTGCTCGTGCTCGACGAGCCCACCGCCGCCCTGTCCGAGACCGAGGCCCAGCGCCTGTTCTCCCTGGTGGAGGAGATGCGCGGGCGGGGGATGGGCCTGCTCTACATCAGCCACCGCATGGAGGAGGTCTACCGGCTGGCCGACACCATCACGGTCCTGCGCGACGGCCACTGGGTGGGCACCTCGCCGCGCGCCGAGCTGGGGCCCGAGGAGATCGTCGCCCGCATGGTCGGGCGCACCCTCACCGACCTGTACGCGCGCCGGCGGCAGGAGCCGGGCGAACCGGTGCTGGAGGCCGAGGGGATCGGCGACGGCGCCGGCATCGGCCCGGTCGACCTGACGCTGCGCGCCGGAGAGGTCGTGGGGCTGGGCGGCCTCATCGGCGCGGGCCGCACCGAACTGGCCCAGCTGCTGTTCGGCGCGGCGCGCGCCCGCAGGGGGCGGCTGCGCGTGGGCGGGCGCCCGGTCTTTCACCGCAGCCCGCTCGACGCGACCAGGAACGGCGTCGCCTACGTGCCCGAGAGCCGCAAGGAACAGGCGCTGTTTCCGGACATGTCGATCCGCGACAACGTGGTCACCACCGGGCTGGGCCTGGGACAGGTCAGCGATCTCGGGGTGCTGCGGAGCGGGCGCATCGCACGGCGCGTCGCGTCGCAGGTCGACGCGCTGCGGGTGCGCTGTTCGTCGGTGCTGCAGCGGGTGGTCGAACTGTCGGGCGGCAACCAGCAGAAGGTCGTTCTCGGCCGTTGGCTGGCCGTGTCCCCGCGGGTCCTGCTGCTGGACGAGCCCACACGCGGCGTCGATGTCGGCGCCAAACAGGAGATCTACCGGATCGTCGACCGGCTGGCGGCCGAGGGCGTCGCCGTCCTGGTCATCTCCTCCGACCTGCCGGAGCTGCTGGGCATCAGCGACCGGGTGCTGGTCATGCGCAACGGGACCGTCGCCGCGGAGCTCTCCCGTGCGGAGGCGACCGAGGAAACGGTCATGCTGCACGCCACCGGCGTCGCCGCAGGGAGCGGATAGGCCGCCGTGCGGGCCGGCGTTCAGATCGGCGGGCCCGACGGCCGCCCGCTCCCCGTATCCCCACCCCTGCCACCGACCTTTTGAGGACCAAGGAAACCTATGACCGAGACGAGTCGTGCCGGCGATCCGGCACCCGTCGCCAAAGCGGCGGGCATCGCCTCTCCGCGAGCGGGGAGGCCGCGGTTCGCGAGACTGTGGGACCGCTACGGCATCCTCGGCGTTCTAGTGCTGATGATCGTGCTGATGGCGGTGCTCGCGCCCAACTTCCTGTCGTTCGCCAACGTCTTCAACGTCGCGCGGGCGGCCTCGATCAACGCGATCCTGGCCGCGGGGATGACACTGGTCATCCTCACCCGCGGAATCGACCTGTCCGTGGGCTCCAACCTGGCGGTGTGCGGCATCGTGTCGGTCCTGCTGTGGACCTCGGGCATGCCGGCCATCCTCTGCATCGCCGGCGGTATCGCCGTGGGGGCCGCGTTCGGCCTGCTCAGCGGTGCCCTCATCGCCTACCTCGCGCTTCCGGCGTTCATCGTCACCCTCGGTGGCCTGACCTACCTGCGCGGCACCGCCTACCTGCTCACCGACGGCCAGCCGCTGGTGGCCGACGACCTCGGGTTCCGACTCATGGGCAGCGGCTTCATCGCCGGCGTGCCCGTGCCGGTCGTGCTGATGCTCGCGGTCTTCGCCGTGCTGTGGTTCGTGCTGCGCTACACCCGGTTCGGCACCGAGGTCTACGCCATCGGCGGCAACCCCGAGGCCGCGCGGCTGGCCGGAATCAAGGTGAAGTGGACCCTGGTGCGGGTCTACGTCATCGCGGGCGCCTGCGCCGGACTGGCCGGGGTGATCTTCTCCGCGCGCGTGATGTCGGGCCAGCCCACCGCGGGCGAGACCTACGAGCTGGATGCGATCGCCGCCGTCGTACTCGGCGGCACGAGCCTGATGGGCGGGATCGGCACCGTCCAGCGGACCCTGATCGGCGCGATGATCATGGGTGTGCTCAGCAACGGGCTGCTGCTGATGAACGTGCCCTACTTCTACCAGCTCATCATCAAGGGCGCCGTCATCGTACTGGCCGTGGCCATCGACAGCCTCAAGAACTGGAAGCGGGCCTGAGCCGGGCGCCGCGTGTCCGGCCGTCCGGATCCCCGCCCGGCTGCCCCGCCTCCCCCGGCGCAGGGGGAGGCGGGGCAGCCGGTTCGGACGGCGCCGGGGAACCGGCCGCGCCGTGTGGAGGATTACGGCCTTCTCCAGTTGGCACAGGATGGCCCAACGGGAGTCGGATCGGGAGTCAAAAGCCAATCAGAACCTGGGGCGCAACACCATTCAAAATCGCCGGCCGTTGGAAGCGAAGCACCCTCAAGTACACCTGAACAATGGTTCCCGGCCTCGCGACCGCGGCGGTTCCGCCGCCGCCGGTGTGCGGCGCCGGTGACGGATGCCTCGCGCGGCGCGGTCCGGCGGCTGCCCGATATCGTCGGATGGAGCGGGAAGTACAGTGTTGGGGCCTCCCGACGTGGTCGATCAGGGCATCGCGGGCCGAGACCGCGGCGCCCGCCGCCCGGGCGCGAGGCGTCCGCCGGCGGACGGTCGGCGCAAAGGGCACGACGGCGAGTGCCGGACGAGAAGATCAGGGAGACGCAGAGATGACGACGCGACCGCCCGCGGACCACGGCCTGCGGTTGACCGCGAAGGTGTTCTCCGACATCGAGCGGCGCGACTACGACCAGCCCGAGTTCCGGCAGGCCGTGCACGAGGTGCTGGAGTCGCTGGAACCGGCCCTGGAGCGGCACGGCGAGTACCTCGACGCCCGGGTCCTGGAGCGGCTGATCGAGCCAGAGCGGCAGGTCATCTTCCGGGTGCCCTGGACCGACGACAGCGGCGACGTCCACGTCAACCGCGGCTACCGGGTGGAGTTCAACTCCGCCCTCGGTCCCTACAAGGGCGGTCTGCGCTTCCACCCCTCCGTCGACCTGGGCATCGTGAAGTTCCTCGGTTTCGAGCAGATCTTCAAGAACGCGCTGACCGGCCTGCCGATCGGCGGCGGCAAGGGCGGATCCGACTTCGACCCCAAGGGCCGGTCCGACGCCGAGATCATGCGGTTCTGCCAGTCGTTCATGACCGAGCTGCACCGCCACATCGGCGAGTACACCGACGTGCCCGCGGGCGACATCGGCGTGGGCCGCCGCGAGATCGGCTACCTGTTCGGGCAGTACAAGCGGATCACCAACCGCTACGAGTCCGGCGTGCTCACCGGCAAGGGACTGCACTGGGGCGGTTCGCAGGTGCGGACCGAGGCCACCGGTTACGGGACCGTGTACTTCGTCGGCGAGATGCTGCGCGAGCGCGGCGAGGGGTTCGACGGACGGCGCGTCGTGGTTTCCGGCTCCGGCAACGTGGCGGTCTACGCCGCGCAGAAGGTCGCCGAACTGGGCGGTGTCGTCGTGGCGATGTCCGACTCGGGCGGATACATCGTCGACGAGTCCGGCATCGACCTCGACCTCGTGCGCGACATCAAGGAGACGCACGCGGGCCGAATCAGCGAATACGCCGACCGTCAAGGGCGCGCCAAGCATGTGGACGGCGGCTCGATCTGGGACGTCCCCTGCGACATCGCGCTGCCGTGCGCCACGCAGAACGAGCTGGACCGCCGCTCGGCCGAAGCCCTGGTGGGCAACGGTGTCATCGCCGTGGGCGAGGGCGCGAACATGCCGACCACGCCCGCCGCCGTCAAGGTGTTCTCCGACGCGGGCGTCGCCTTCGGTCCCGGCAAGGCCGCCAACGCGGGCGGCGTTGCCACCTCCGGGCTGGAGATGCAGCAGAACGCCTCGCGCGACTCCTGGCACTTCGACTACACCGACCGGCGGCTGTCGGAGATCATGGCCGACATCCACAGCATGTGCCGCGAGACGGCCGAGACCTACGGTGCGCCGGGCAACTACGTGCTGGGCGCCAACGTCGCCGGCTTCGTCAAGGTCGCCGACACGATGCGGGAGCTCGGGGTCATCTGAGCCGCCGCCGGCGGCGCCCTGCTCCGCAGGGACGGCCCCGGGCCTCCGCGCGGCCCGGGGCCCGCGGCCGTGTCCACAGGTCCCGAACCCCGCCGATCTTGTAGCTATCGTGAAGGAAAACGATTTACACTCACGATGGCTACAAGATCGACGGTCTCGCGGGCGCCGCTCAGTCGATCCGGCCGACGCCGCCGAAGAGGTAGACAGGGTCGGGCACGGCGGCGAGGGGGCCCGGCCCGGTGTCCTCCGGACGCCACTGCGAGCAGGTGACCACACCTGGTTCGAGCAGTTCGGTGCCGTCGAAGTAGCCCTCGATCTGCCTCTGGTCGCGGGCGCAGATCGGGGTGCCGCCCCGCTCGTTCATCTCGCGCATGACCTGGCGCATCGGCTCGCCGTGGATCTCGGCGGTGGAGTGTGTGAGCACGAGGTGGCTGCCCGGCGGCATCGCCTGGACCAGCCGCGACACGACGTCGTAGGACTCGGCGTCGTCGACGACGTGGTTGACCACGCCGAGCAGCATCAGCCCGATGGGCCGGTCGAAGTCGAGCGTCTCCGAGCTCTTGGCGAGGATGGCCTCGGGCTCGCGCAGGTCCGCCTCGATGTAGTCGGTCGTGCCTTCGGGCGTGCTGGTCAGCAGTGCGCGGGCGTGCACCATCACCAGCGGGTCGTTGTCCACGTAGACGATCGTGCTCTCGGGCGCGAGGCGCTGGGCGACCTCGTGGGTGTTGTCGGCAGTGGGCAGGCCGGTGCCGATGTCGAGGAACTGGCGGATGCCGGCCTCCTCCACGAGGTAGCGGACCACGCGGGTGAGGAACGCCCGCTCGGCGCGCGCACCGTCGGGGATGTCGGGAATGGTGGCCAGGACTCCGTCGCCGGCGATGCGGTCGGCCTCGTAGTTGTCCTTGCCGCCCAGCCAGTAGTTCCACACGCGGGCCGAGTGCGGCACCGACAGGTCGAGGGACGGCGGCGGCGTGTCCGGGCCGGATGCGGAATCGTGCTCGCTCAAGGTGGCTCCACGGTCTCAGGGGATGTGATGGTGTGCTTCGCACTTTTCCGCGCCCCGCGCCGCCGGTCAAACCCGACGCGCGGCCCGATTCCGGACTGTGTCCCGGGTGCCGACCGCAGCGGGGATTCGCCTGCCCGGCACGGCGGTTCTCCGGCGGGCCGCGCCGGAGGGCGGCGACACGTTGGCCGCCAGGCCGCCCGGTCGGCGGTCCGGGGGCCGGGGTCGGGAAAACCCCTCGCTCCTGCTCGTCTCGCCCGGTACATTCGCCACGTGTTCTCGCCGCGGACCCCATAAGGCCGCCCGCGGCCACCCGCACTCCCAACACACGGAGAGAAGGTTCGTCAATGGCCTGCCGGATCGGTGAGCTGGTACTCGAATGCCGCGACCCCGAAGTGCTGGCGCGCTTCTGGTGCGAAATCCTGGATTTCGTCGTCCTCGATCGCGAGGAGGACTGCGTCGAGATCGGGACGCGTGAGGGGTTCGGCGGCCCGCAGCCGACCATCGTCTTCAGCCGCAACGACGAGCCGAAGAAGGCGGACCTCCGGCTGCACATCGACCTCAACGCCACCGACCGCGACCAGGAAGCCGAGCTCGAACGCCTCCTGGCCGCCGGGGCCCGGCCCGCCGACGTCGGTCAGACCGGTGAGGAGTCCTGGCACGTCCTCGCCGACCCTGAAGGCAACGAGTTCTGCCTGCTCAGGGCACGTATCAACCCGGTCTGAGGGGCACTCGCGCCGGCGGGCTCCGCGTACGGGCGGAGCCCGCCGGCGGCGAGGCCGCCGGGCGCCGCGGCGGCACACGAGGGGCCTTCCGGGCGTCGGTTGTCGCCGACGCGGCGGGACGTCACACCTGGTCGCGGTGCTGCAGGTCCTGCAGCAGGTCCCGGCTGGCGGAGCTGACCCGCGGTGCCACGCCCAGATCGGTGAGCATGTCGGAGGCGGCCTGCATCTCGTCCGTGCGGCGGACGGCGTGCAGGCGGCTGCCCTCGACGAGGCGCTGCACCGTGTCGGCGTCGGCGCGCTGCAGCTCGTCGGCGATGTTGCCGCGCAGCCACTCCTCGCACCCGGCGGCGCGCCCGGCCTCCAGCGCCTCGACCACGGCCGCCGCCATCCCCTTGAAGAAGACGCTGCGCAGGAGCTTGCGCTCGGCGGCCAGACCGGCCGGCCCCTCCAGCACCTCGACGCCGGCGCCGAGCGGCCCCAGCAGCTCGGCGCAGCGGGCGGCGCTCGGCCCGGAGGCGAGCATCGGCGTGCGCAGGCCGCGGCCGGGGACCGGGGCCATCAGCGAGATGTCTGCGAAGCCGATCCCCGCCTCGGCCGCGGTCTCAGCGAGCTGCCGCTTGAGCCGGGGCGCCGCGGTGTTCAGGTCGGCCCACACGGTGCCGGGCCCGGTTCCGGACAGGCCGCTGTGCAGCGCGTCGAGGGCGGCCTTGGAGCTGTTGACGCTGAGTACGAGGTCGCACCCGGCGGCGGCCGCCGCCTCGTCGGCCGTGTCGGCGACGCCCTGGGGCGCGTTCTCGGCCGGATCGTAGCCTTGCACGCGCGCGCCGGCGTCGCGCAGGTCGGCGGCGATCAGACCGCCGGCCTCTCCCAGGCCCAGTACGGCGATCCGGACGCCCCTCGCTTGCTCGCCACTCACGGTCAGCTCCCCACAGTCGTCGATCGAAGCAGGTCTACAGTAATCTGACAACGAAATTGGCGACAATATTGCCGATGGGCAATCGGGGCCGGTGGAGCACCGGGAAGCGAGGGAAAGTGGCTACGAACCACGGGGAGTCGCGCTCGCAGCGTACGGCCGGAAGTCGGGAGAGGGGTGCGGGGGGCTCGGTCGCCGCGGCGATCCGCGAGGGCATCACCAGCGGCGAGTTCGCGCCCGAGCAGCGCCTCGTCGAGGCGGACCTGTCCGCCCGGTTCGGTACCAGCCGCAGCGCGGTGCGTTCGGCGCTGCTCCAGCTCACCGAGGAGGGCCTGGTCGAGCGCGAGCAGAATAGGGGAGCGCGGGTGCGTGCGGTCTCGCTGGACGAGGCCGTCGAGATCTGCGAGGTGCGGATGATGCTGGAAGGGCTGTGCGCCGCGAAGGCCGCCGAGCGGGTGGGCGACGAGCATGCGGCCGAGCTGCGCGAGGTCGGGGACCGGATGCGGCGGCTGGTCGGCGAGGGCGACGTGCTCGGCTACTCCGAGGCGAACCAGCTGCTGCACCGCCGCATCCGCGAGCTGAGCGGCCAGCACACCGCGGGCGCGGTCCTGGAGCGGCTGCGTGCGCAGAGCGTGCGCCACCAGTTCCGGCTGTCGCTGCAGCCCGGCCGGCCCACCGTCTCGCTGCCCGAGCACCTGGCGATCATCGACGCCATCGGGTCCCACGATCCCGAGGCCGCCGAGCGCGCCATGCGCACGCACCTGGGCAGTGTCATCGGCGCGCTCAAGGAGGTCACTCCGGGCAGCAGCCTGCGGGTGTAGGGGGCCGGCCCCAGACCACGGACTCCGACGGCGGCGCGGTCGGCGCGGCCCGCTTCCACGGGCGCGCGGGCCGCGCCTCGTCATGTCCGCAGCCCGAGGATGCGCCTCGACCAGCGGAGATTCGCTTCACGTGAGCCTTGACACGTGTGATCAAAATTGTTAACAATTTCTTCAGTCATTATGTCGACACTGATTTGAGGCGGTATGACGGAGCAACCGACGCCATCGCCCCGGGCGCGGGAACTCGTCGCGGGGGCCTACGACACCCACATCCACGTCGCACCGGACGTGATGCGGCGGCGGATCGACGACCTCGCCCTGGCTCCGCGCTTCGCCGCGGCGGGACTGGCCGGCTTCGTGCTGAAGTCGCACTACGTCCCCACCGCGGAGCGCGCCGCCGTGGTCAACGCGGCGGTGCCCGAATGCCGCGCGGTCGGCGCGATCACGCTCAACGGCTCGGTCGGCGGCCTCAATCCCGTCGCGGTCGACATCGCCGGCCGCGGCGGCGCCCAGGTCGTCTGGCTGCCCACGGTCGACAGCTCCAACCAGCGGGAGTGCACCGCGGCCATGCCCGAAGGGGCCACGCCGCCGATGTGGGCGCAGCTCCAGGACGAGTTGCGCGCCGAGGGCATGGCCGCCGACCCGGTCGAGGTCCTCGACCCCGACGGCGGGGTTCGCGAGATCACGCGGCAGGTGCTGCGCGTTATCGCCAAGCACGACATGACCCTGGCCACCGGCCACCTCAGCACCGGCGAGATCGAGGTCGTCACCCGTGCGGCGCTCGACGAGGGCGTGCGCCGCGTGGTGGTGACCCACCCGGAGTTCACCTCCCAGCGCGTGGCCGCCGAGCGCCAGCGCCGCCTGGCCGAGCAGGGCGTACTGCTGGAGCGCTGCTTCACCACGCCCTACACCGGCAAGGTCGAGTGGCGCACCTGGGTCGACAACGTCCGCGCGGCCGGTCCGGAGAACTCCGTGCTCTCCAGCGACCTCGGCCAGCCGTTCAACCCCCCGGTCGAGGACGGCCTGGCGATCCTGGCCGACTGGCTCCTCGCCGAGGGCTTCACCGAATCCGAGATCCGCACCATGGCGGTGGCCAACTCCCGGTGGCTGGCCGGTGCCGACAGCGAGAGGGCCGGTGCCGCCACCGCCGCCCAGGAGGGACCCCGATGAGCAACCGCCGCATGATGGTCGTGGGCGCGCACAGCGCCGACTTCGTCTGGCGCGCCGCCGGAGCCGTCGCCTGCCACACCGCCGCGGGCGGAGAGGCGCTCGTCGTCGCCCTGTCCTACGGGGAGCGCGGCGAGTCGGGGAAGCTCTGGGAGCAGCCGGGCCAGACCGAGGAGAACGTCAAGCGCCTCCGCCACGCCGAGGCCGAGAAGGCCGCGGCCGCGGTGGGCGCCCGCTTCGAGGCGCTGGACCTGGGCGACTACCCATTGACCGTGGGCCCCGAGGCCGTCGACCGCCTGGCCGAGATGATGCGCGACTTCGCGCCGCACGTGGTGCTCACCCACCCGGAGAAGGACCCCTTCAACCCCGACCACCCCGCGGCCCACGCCGCGGTGGCCCAGGCCCGGCTGCTGACCTCGGGCGCCGGCGTGGCCAGCGGGTTCCGCACCGCGCCGCCGTCGGAGTTCCTGGTCTTCGAGCCGCACCAGCCCGAGCTCTGCGGGTTCGTGCCCACGGTCTACGTCGACATCACCCCGGTGTTCGAGCAGAAGGTGGAGGCCATGTCGGCCATGGCGGCCCAGCAGTACCTGCAGGACTACTATCGACAGCGGGCCGACCAGCGCGGCAACCACGCGCGCAAGGTCACCGGCGATGCCGGCATCCGCCAGGCCGAGGCGTTCCACCGGCTGCTGCCGAATGCGGTGGCGTCGCTGTGAGCGGGGTGACGCGGGCTGCGGTGGCCGAGCTCGGCGAGGCGGGTGTGGCCACCGTCTATGAGGCCGGCGGACGCGCGGGCCTGATCGACATCGGCCTGGAGCCCCTGCTGCGCGGCAGCAGGGTGGCCGGGCCCGCGCGCATCGCACTGTGCGGCCAGGACGACAACCGCGCCGTGCACGAGGTGATGTCGCGCCTGCAGCCGGGCGAGATCCTCGTGCTGACAATGCCCGAGCCCCGCCCGGTGGCGCTGTTCGGCGACCTGCTGGCCACGCAGGCCAAGGTCCAGGGCGCGGCCGGTGTGCTGGTCGACGCGTCCGTGCGCGACGTGGCCGACCTGCGCGCGATGGGCCTGCCGGTGTGGACGCGCTGGCGGCGCGTGCGCGGCGCCACCAAGGACGTCCGCGGCTCCGTCGACGTGCCGGTGCACCTGGGCGGCACCGCCGTCGCGCCGGGCGACGTGGTGCTGCTCGACGACGACGGTGCGGCGGCCGTGCCGGCGGACCGGGTCGAGGCCACCGTGGAGGCGGTCCGCGCGCGGATCGCCAAGGAGGACGGCCTGCGGGAGCGCTGGCGCTCCGGAGAACTCAGTTACGACGCCTACGGCCTGCGGGCCGAGGACGACACGGCGGGCAGAGTGCGAGAATGAGCACGCTACTGGAAGTACGGGGCCTGACGAAGCAGTTCGTCAAGGACGACACCGGAATCGTGGCACTGCGCGACTTCGACCTGCAGGTGGAGCAGGGCAGCTTCGTCACCATCCTGGGGCGCAGCGGCTGCGGCAAGTCCACCGCCCTCAACCTGCTCTCCGGGCTGCTTCAGCCCACATCGGGCACCGTGACCTACAAGGGCGGCCCGGTCGACGGTCCGCGCACCGAGATCAGCTACCTGACCCAGAGCGACACCCTGATGCCCTGGCGCGACGTGCGCCGCAACATCGAGATGCCCATGGAGATCAGCGGTGTCGGCGCCCGCGAGCGGCGGCAGCGCGCCATGGAGCTGGTCGAGCGCGTCGGTTTGAGCGGGTTCGAGCACCACTACCCGCGCGAGCTCTCGGGCGGCATGCGGCGCCGGGTCAGCCTGGCCCGGATGCTGGTCGGCAACCCCGAGACCCTGCTGATGGACGAGCCGTTCGGCGCCTTGGACGCCCAGCTGCGCATGGACCTGCAGGCCGAACTGCTGCGGCTGTGGCAGGACAGCGGGCAGACCGTTGTGTTCGTGACCCACGACATCGAGGAGGCCCTGCTGCTCGGCGACCGCGTCGTGGTGCTGGGGCTGCGGGGGCGCTGCGTCCTCGACCGCGGGATCGACCTGCCCCGTCCGCGCGATCCCGACGAGCTGCGCGTGGAGCCGGAGTTCGTCGCGCTGCACCGGCAGATGACCGAAGCGCTGCGCAAGGGGGCGAAATGAGCGCTATGACCGAATCGACGGAATCGCTGAAGACCGAGTCCGAGACGCGAGCCGACGTCGTAGTGCTGCAGCGCTCCTGGTGGGAGCGCAACGGCCGCACCACCTCCGTGTGGGCCGCGCGCGTCGCGCTGATCGTCGGCCTGGTCGCGGCCTGGCAGCTGGCGGCCGGGCGGCTCTTCGACTCCAGCTTCACCAGCCGTCCCACCGACATCTGGGCCCGCCTGGTCGACTGGAACGCCGACGGCACGCTGTGGATGCACTCCTGGATCACCCTCCAGGAAGTGGTGTACGGCTACGCGCTCGGCTCCGCCGGCGGTGCGCTGCTCGGGTTCGTGCTGGCGTCCATCCCGACGTTCTACAAGGTGCTGGATCCCTTCATCATGGCGCTGTACGCCATCCCGAAGGTGGCGCTGGCCCCGCTGTTCATCGTCTGGTTCGGGATCGAGATGGACATGAAGATCCTGCTCGCGGCGGTGACCGTGTTCTTCCTCGTCTTCCTCAACACCGCCGCCGGCGTGCGCGAGGTCGACCGCGGCCTCATCGACGCGGTCCGGCTCATGGGCGGCGGGCGCCGCGACATCGCGCTCAAGGTGGTGCTTCCCGCGTCCATGACCGGGATGCTCACCGGACTCAAGGTGGCGATCCCCTATGCGCTGATCGGTGCCGTGATCGGCGAGCTGGTCGCGTCCAACCGCGGCCTGGGCTACCTCATCAGCAACTCCGCGGCCACGTTCGACACCGCGGGCGTGTTCGCGACTCTCGTGGTGCTCAGCGTGATCGCCGCGATCCTCAACTTCCTCGTCGGACTTCTCGATCACCGCGTGAGCCGGTGGAAACCAGCGGAGGCACGGACATGACAACCACGACCAGGCCGCGCCGAGGGCGCGCGGCCGCAGCGGCAGGGGTGCTGTCGGCCCTGGTGTTCGCCACGAGCGCGTGCGCCGGCGGTGCCTCGGACACCCCCGAAGGCGTGCTCAACGTCGGGCAGATCAGCGACTCCGTCGCGTTCTTCCCCCTCTACGTCGCCGAGGAGCGCGGCTACTTCGAGGACGAGGGGGTCGAGCTCGGCGAGCGGCCCCGACTGGGGACGGGGGCCAAGCTGGCCGCCGCCCTCCAGTCCGGCAGCATCGACCTGGGCGCCGGTGTGCTGACCGACGCGCTCAACCTCTACGGCCGGGACGACACAACCGAGCTGACGGCGAGCCTGGTCGACAAGTACTACGTCGACATCATCGTCGGCGAGGACTTCGAGGGGCCCGGCCAGGACGCGCCGCTAAAGGAGCGCATCGACGCCCTGAAGGGCAAGAACATCGGCATCACCGGCCCCGGCAGCGGGACCGAGGCGCTGGTGGCCTACCTCTTCCAGAAGAACGGCATGGAGGCGGCCACCGACGCCAAGCTCGTCAATCTGGGCGCCGATCCGCCCGCGGCCCTGGGCGCGCTGGAGTCCGGCCAGGTGGACGCGCTGTCGTTCTTCCAGCCGGTCGCCCAGCAGGCTGACGCGACGGGCGTGGGCAGCGCCTACATCTCGCCCTCGCGCGGCGACATCCCCGGGTTCGAGCACACCGCACACGGGGTCGTGTTCACGACCGCCGACGTCCGCGAGCAGAAGCCCGAAGAGGTCGCGGGCTTCCAGCGGGCGATCGAACGGGCGAACAAGGACATCCGTGAGGACCCGAAGGTCGAGAAGCTGCTGGCCGATTACATGGAGGGCATCGACGCCGACGCCCGCTCCGAGCTGCTGCCCATCATGCAGGAGGAGGTGCCCGACGGGATCGGATTCCCAGAGGAGTCGGTCGAGGCGGCTCTGGAGTTCCACAAGTCCACCGGACTGGTGGAGGACCCGCCCGGCTACACCGACATCGTCCCCGAGGACCTTCGCACCGAGTGAGGCGCCGCTGATCCGTTCCCGCCCCCACGGGCCCACCCGCGACGACCGCGCGCGGGTGGGCCGCGCTGTGTCCGGAGGATCCTCGGCCGATGCCGAAGTCGGAGGGGGCAGGGGTCAGGAGTCAGGACTCCGGGGGGTCCTCGGCGTCGGGGCGGGTCCGGATCTCGTGCAGGGTGACCTGGAGGTGGTGCTCCATAGCAGCGACGGCGTGGGCGGGGTCGCCGGTGAGGACCGCGTCGAGCACCACCTCGTGCTCGGTCGCGGAGGCCGCGGGGTCCTCGGCGGTGGCCAGGAAGCGGCGGTGGCTCCGCTCGCGGCTCTCGGCCAGCGACTGCTCCAGCGCGTCCAGGATCTGCGTCAGGCTCCGGTTGCCCGAAGCCGCCGCGAGCGCCTGATGGAAGGCGACGTCGGTGCGCAGCCGCGTGGGCACGTCGAGCGGGTCGGAGCGCATCTCGGCGATGGCCTCGCGCGCCCGGGCGATGTCCTCGCGGGTCTGCTCCTGCTCCGGGCCGGCGATGCGCTGCGCCGCCAGCCGGGCGCCGTGTACCTCCAGCGCCTTGCGGATCTCGGTGAACTCCATCAGAGCCCGGCGGTCGCGCAGCACCGAAAGCGCCACGAAGTTCTCCACGGGCAGGGCGTTGGGTGAGGCGATGACCGCCGGCTTGCCCTGGCGGCGGTGGACGAGCCCTTTGGCCTCCAGCGTCTTCATGGCCTCGCGGAGCACGACCCGGCTGACACCGAAGCGTTCGGCGAGTTCCTTCTCCGAGGGCAGCCGGCCTCCCGGCTTGGCGCCGGGGCCCACGCACAACTCCTCGACGAAGTCGACGACCTGTGCGGTCAGCGAGTGCGGCCGGGCGCGCTGGGGGCCGCTCCGCCCCGCGGGGTCCTGATCAGGCCGTCCCGCAGACACTGCCCCCATCGTGTTTCGCCCCGCCCTTCGCTGGATCGGTGTACCTGCGCCTTCAGCCTACAGAGCCGCCGGGTGCGGCGTCCTGGAGCGGCGCCGCCGCGCACGTTCCGCCCGGTGGGCCGCACCACGGAACGCGGTTGCGCGGATGCGCTCCGCACCGTTATGGCGAATTCGTTGACTGCTTATCAGCTTGTATTACAAGATGACCGATGGATTCCGCGCGATCGTTCCTGCTCACGGCCCGGACCGGCCGCAGAGGGCGCGGAACCGGTGCGGCGGTCGGCGCAACGCCGCCACAAGCGGGGGACCGCCGCCGCACATCCTCAGCAGCACATTCACGGGGAAGCACGGGGGAGGCACGGGTGAACAGCGTGGACAGCACGGACAGGGAAATCTGCATGGGCGAGTGGGACGGTCCCGGACGCCATGCGGGTGCCGTCGCCCCGCCCATCTTCCAGACCAGCCTGTTCACCAAGCCGTCCTTCGAAGAGTTCGCCCGGCAGCAGGCGGCCGAGCACGAGAACTTCGTCTACAGCCGGGGAACCAACCCCACTGTCGCGTTCCTGGAGGAGCGGCTGGCGCTCCTGGAGGGCGGCGAGGCCGCCAAGTGCTTCGGTTCCGGGATGGGCGCGATCAGCGCCGTCCTGGCGGGTCTGCTCAAGGGCGGCGACCACGTGCTGTTCGTCAACAACGTCTACGGCCCGACCCTGGAGCTGGCCGCGTACCTGCGCCGCTTCGGTATCGAGCACACCGTCCTCGCGGAGGCCACCGCCGACATCGAGGACCACATCCGCGACGACACGGCGCTCATCTACGTCGAGAGTCCCGGCACCCTGCGGATGAAGGTGCTGGACGTGCCTGCGCTGACCCGCGTCGCGCGGCGCCGCGGGATCCGCACGGTCATGGACAACACCTGGTCGACCCCGCTGTTCCAGAAACCGCTGGCGTCGGGCGTCGACATCGTCGTCCACTCCCTGACCAAGTACATCGGCGGGCACAGCGACGTCGTCGGTGGCGCGGCGATCGGCTCGCGCGAGGTGATCCGCGAGGTCTTCTACAACGGGCACCAGCTCTTCGGCTCGGTCATGTCGGCGCAGGAGGCGTCGCTGGTCCTGCGGGGCCTGCGCACGCTGCCGGTACGCATGGAGGAGCACCAGCGCAACGCCCGCCGGGTGGTCGACCATCTGGCGGCGCGCACCGAGGTCCAGGCCGTGCACCACCCCCACGCCGACCACCGCCCCGACGAGGAGATCGTCCGCAGCCAGTTCAGCGGGTACTCCGGGCTGCTCAGCTTCGAACTGCGCGACGCGACTTTCGCACGCGTCGCCGCGTTCATCGACGGCCTGTCGCTGTTCCGCATCGGCACGAGCTGGGGCGGCTACGAGAGCCTCGTCACCGCACCGCTTCGGCCCGGCACGGAGGCGCAGCTGCGGTCCACCGGGATCGCGCCGGGCACCGTCCGCCTGTCCGTCGGCCTCGAAGGCGCCGAACGCCAGATCGAGGACATCGAAGGGGCATTCGCAAAGCTGTAGCCGCCCCCTCCCCCCGACCCATCAGTACCGAGAGGATGCTTATGACTTCCCCCCAGGAGGAGACCAGGACACCGCCCCGACCGGGAGTGGCCATGGCCCTGGTCCCCGTGGCCGCGACCGTGGCGATCCTCGTCGGCGGGATCGGAATCCTCAAGTACCCGGCCGAGCTGATGCTCATCTTCGCGGGCGTGGTGCTCTCCCTGTTCGCCGCCCGGTACGGCACGAGCCTGGCGCAGATCCTCACCGACATGGGCGAGAAGATCAAACGGGCGCTGCCCGCGATCCTCATCCTGCTCAGCATCGGCATGCTGATCGGGACCTGGATGATCTCCGGCACGATCCCGCTGATGGTCTACTACGGCCTGGAGCTGATCGACCCGGCCTACCTGTACGTGCTCGCCTTCATCGTCACCGGGATCGTCGCCACCTTCACGGGGACCTCCTGGGGCGCAGGCGGGACGATCGGCGTGGCCCTGATCGGCGTCGCGCAGACGATGGACGTCTCGGTGGCGATCACGGCGGGCGCCGTGGTGTCGGGAGCCTACTTCGGAGACAAGCTCTCGCCGCTGTCGGACACGACCAACATGAGCTCGCTCGCGGCCGGCGCGGACCTGTACGAGCACATCCGGCACATGCTCTACACCGCCCTGCCCTCGTCGCTGCTGGCCATCGTGGTGTTCCTGGTCGCCGGCAACTCCATCGGAGCCTCGTCGGTCGACCTCGGCGTCGTCGAAGGCACTCTCACCGAACTGGAAGGCCTGTTCACCCTCAACGCGCTGCTGCTGATCCCGCCGGCGCTGGTGCTGATCGGCTCGATCATGAGGAAGCCCCCGCTGGTGGTGCTCTTCGTGTCGTCGATGTCGGCCCTCGTCCTGGCCGTACTGGTGCAGGGTTTCAGCGTCGCCGACCTGTTCGCCGCGACCGTCTCCGGCTTCACGACCGACATGCTGCCCGACGGCGGCGCCGTGTCGGACACGCTCACCGAGCTGCTGCAGCGCGGCGGGCTGTACTCGATGTACCAGTCGGCGTTCTTCGTCTTCTGCGCGTTCTTCTTCGCCGCCGCGCTGGAGAACTCCAACGTGCTGCGCGTCCTGCTCGGCCGGATGATCGAGCGGCTGCGCTCGACGGGCGGACTGGTGGCCACCACCCTGCTGTCCGGGTTCGCCATCATCAACGGCACGTCCAACGCCCTCGTCACGTTCTTCCTCGTCAACGACCTCTACGGCGAGGCCTACAAGAAGCGGAACCTGCACCCGGTCAACCTGTCGCGCAGCATGGAGGACTCGGTGACCATCACCGAGGTGCTGATGCCGTGGACGGTCTCCGGCGTGTTCTTCGCGACCACGCTCGGGGTGGCCAACTTCGAGTTCCTGCCGTGGGCCGTCTTCAACTGGAGCGGCTTCGCCTTCTCGGCGCTCCTCGCCGTCCTGGCGCCGCTGACCGGCGGGTTCGGCATCCGCCGCCGACAGCCGGACCCGGAGCCGGAGCCGGAGTCGGAGGTCGCGGAGCGCTGACCTCGCGGACGACCGCGCCGCCATCGGGGCCCGACGGGGGCGGCGGCGCGGTCGTCCTCGTCGGCGCTGTGGACCCGGCGCGACGGACGCCCGCCCGCGGCCCGTCCGTCCGTCAGAGGTCGAACAGGCGGGCGGCGTTGCCGTAGAGGACCGCGCGCAGCCAGTCGTCGCCCCGATCCAGGTCCCGCAGGGCCCGGAGCTGCTCGCTGTAGGGGTAGGGGATGTTCGGGAAGTCGGTACCGAGCAGGATCTTCTCCCGCAGGTCCGCCAGGCGCGGCAGCTCGGCGGCGGGGAACGGGGCGGTGCGCTCGGTGAAGCGGGTGAACACCGTCGTCGTGTCCAAGTGCACGCGTTCGTAGCGCAGGGCCAGGTCCATGAACTCGGTGTACTCCGGGCTGCCGAAGTGCGCGACGACGGCCGTGAGGCGGGGGTGCTCGCGCAGGACCTCGGCGAACACGTCCGGGCCGGTGAAGCGCCCGCTCTGCGGGCCGGTGCCGCAGTGCACCACCACCGGCGTGCCGGAGTCGGCCAGCGCGCCCCAGACGCCGGAGAGCAGAGGGTCGCGGGGGTCGTAGCCGCCCACCTGCACGTGGGCCTTGAACACGCGGGCGCCCGCGCCGATCGCGTCGGAGACGTAGTCGGCGGCCCCCTCTTCGGGGTAGAACGTGGCGCTGCGCAGGCAGTCGGGGTGCTGCGCGGCGAAGTCGGCGCTCCAGGCGTTCAGCCATCGGGCCATGTGCGGCCGGTGCGGGTAGGCCAGTGCCGTGAAGCGCCGGACACCGAACGCACGCAGCAGCGCGACCCGCTCCTCGTCGCCGAGGCGGTAGGTGATCGGCCAGACGCCCTCGCCGAGGGCGTCGAAGAAGGCCCACACCTTGCGCAGTACGTTGTCGGGCATGAAGTGGGTGTGGACGTCGATCAGGCCCGGCAGCCCGAGCCCGCGCCACAGTTCGCGCGTGGCAGCGGCCTCGGCGTTTTGCCGGGAGTCGGTCGCATCGGCAGTCACGGCGGCCACTGTAGATCGGTGCGGGCGGCGCCGCAGACCGGTGGACCGACGCCGCCGCGATGACGGACCCGGAGCGCCTGCCCGGCAACTCCGAGACTCCGGGCGGCCACGCGGCTGCCGTCGGGAAAACGCCGTTGATCTTGTAGCTATCGTGAGTGGAAATCGTTTTACTTCACGATAGCTACAAGATCAACGGGGGTTGAGATGCGGATCGGAGCTTTCATGGCCAGCACCGGCGATGCCAGCGATACCGGCGACGCCGGAACGGCGCCCTGCGAGCCCGTCGTTCCCGGGAAGGGGGAGGAGCGGGGCGGCGGGCCTCGCCTGCCGGACTCCGCCGAGGGCTGGCGGGCCTACCTGGCCGACTACAGCGCCGAACTGCTGCGCCTGCTCGACGAGTTGGATCTCGCCGACGCGACCGAGGAGCAGCGCGCCTGCGGCTGGCTCGGGTACGGCGGTGCGGCCGAGGGAGCGCTCGCATCCCTGGAGGGGCGCCTGGGCGCCCGGCTGCCGCCGAGCTACCGGTCGTTCCTGGCCGCCTCCGACGGGTGGGGGGCCATCAGCCCGTTCATGTGGCGGATGCGCCCGGCCCGCTCCGTCGACTGGCTGGAAGGCCCCGAGGCGGGCGGCGTGCTGAAACCGCAGTTCGTCTACGAGGACGGCGTTCTCCAGGGGCGGGCCCTGCTCGTCTCCGGCGCGGGCGATGCCCAGTACTGGCTGCTGGACTCGGGCGACGTCGCCCCCGACGGCGAATGGGCCGCTTATATCTGGGCCTCCTGGTATCCGGGGCTGGGCGACCGGCACAGGTCCTTCGCCGAGCTCGTCGCGGCTGAGCGCGCCGGGCTCCACCGGTTGGGGCGCGGCGAGTGAGCGGCGGCCGCCGCCGGACGTAGATACCGACTGGGTGGTATGCGACGATGGCGGCGCGTGCCGCAACGGGCCCCCGCTCCGGGGGCGGCCGCGCCCGCGGTGTGTCCGGCCATGACGAGGAGGCCATGATGGCAGTCGATCCCGCCGGGTCCGACCTCGCGCGCTTCGTGCGGGAGGACCCCGACGGACCGGTGGTGATGCTCAACCTGCTGCGGTTCGCCCCGGACGGCCGGGCCTCCTACGCGGAGTACACGCGAAAGGCGCGGCCCTTCCTGGAGCGCTACGGAGCCGAGCTGCTCTATGCCGGCGACGGCGCCGCACCCCTGGTGGCCGAGGAGGGCCAGGACTGGGATGCGGTTCTGCTGGTGCGCTACCCCAGCCGGGAGGCGTTCGGGCGCATGGTGGCCGACCCCGAGTACCAGGAGATCACCGGGCTGCGCTCCGGTGCGCTGGTTGAGGCCGTCCTGCAGCCGACCGTGCCGTGGGCCGCCCGGCGCGGTGCCTGACGGGGTTGCGGCACGACGCCGTCGGTTTCGGCGCCGGCGGCCGCCCTGCCGCCCCCGGCGGGTAGCCGCTCCCGGCACCCAGGATGCGCTCCCTCCGCGCCGCGGAGGGAGCGCACTGCTGTGTCGGCGTGGGGCGATCGCGGATCCGCTCGGTGCAAGGAGAGCGGTGAATATCCGGAACTGAATCGAAAGTTTCGGTATCATCAAGGCGTCTGGTTTGCCTGTCAACGCGGATGTCCAGGAAGAATCTGTGTGTCGCGCCGCGTCGATGAGTGCGCATGTCGACCGAAACCTCCGAAAATATTCCGGAAATTATTGACAGTCTGCGCGGTCGCGCGAACACTGGCCGTACTGGCAGACCCCCGGGCCGCGCGCCCGGCCCCTCCGCCAGACCGCACGAGGAGGAACCCGAACATGAACACATCCCCCACACGGCGGCGCAACCCTGGCCGCTTCCGCACAAGATCGCTCCTCGGCCGCGTTTCAGCGGCCGCGGTAGCGGTGGTCACGGCCACGATGATGGTGCCCAGTCCGGCAAGCGCGGCCGTCACGACCAACCAGACCGGTAACCATGACGGCTACTTCTACTCGTTCTGGACCGACAGCCAGGGCACGGTCTCCATGGAGCTGGGGTCCGGCGGCAACTACAGCACCCAGTGGAGCAACACCGGCAACTTCGTCGCCGGCAAGGGCTGGAGTACCGGCGGCCGCCGCACCGTGCAGTACTCCGGCAGCTTCAACCCGTCCGGCAACTCCTACCTGACGCTCTACGGCTGGACGAGGGATCCGCTCGTCGAGTACTACGTCGTGGAGAACTGGGGCAGCTACCGCCCGTCGGGCGAGTACCAGGGCACGGTCACCAGCGACGGCGGCACCTACGACATCTACCGCACGATGCGCTACGACAAGCCCTCCATCGAGGGCACCGCCACGTTCCCGCAGTACTGGAGCGTGCGCCAGCAGAAGCGGACCGGCGGCACCATCACCGCCGGCAACCACTTCGACGCGTGGGCCGGCCACGGCATGAACCTCGGCAACCACGACTACATGATCATGGCGACCGAGGGATACCAGAGCAGCGGCAACTCCAACATCACGCTCGGCTCCTCCGGCGGCGGTGGCGGCGATGACGGCGGTGGCGGCGATGACGGCGGTGGCGGCGATGACGGATGCACCGCCTCGATCTCCGCCGGCGAGCAGTGGGACGACCGCTACAACCTCAACGTCTCGGTCAGCGGAGCGAGCAGTTGGGACGTGACGGTCGACGTACCGTCCCCCGCGAAGGTCCTGGCGACGTGGAATGTGAACGCCACCTACCCCGACGCCCAGACGCTGGTCGCCTCGTCCAACGGCAACGGGAACAACTGGGGCATGACCATCGACCACAACGGCAACTGGAACTGGCCCTCGGTCTCCTGCAGCGCGAACTGACCTGAGGACAGGCAGCACACTGCGACCCGTGGCGCGGCGGCCCCCGCCCCCCCCGCCCACCCGTCGGCTCAGGGCACGAGCAGGGTCTTGCCGACGGTCGTCCGCGACGCGATCGCGGCATGAGCCTTTCCGGCCTCGTCCAGGCGGAACGTCTGCCCGATGGTCGGCCAGAACCGGCCGGCGGCGGCCTCCGCCAGCGCCTCCTCGGCCCGCCGCCTCCTGCCGTCGGCGTCGGGGGCGGGCAGGTCGAACAGACCCGTGACGCGAACCCCGTTTCCCGCCGCATCCTGCGCGCCGGTGTCGGCGAAGTCGCCCCCGGAGGCGCCGTAGGCGATCAGGTGGCCGCCGCGCGCCGTGATGGCGAAGGCGTCCCGTCCCAGGCTGCCGCCGGCTCCGTCCAAGACGACATCAGGCCCCTTCCCCGACGTGGCCTCGCGGACTCTGCTCGTCCAGTCGGGCTCGGAGTAGTCGACCACGGCCTCCGCGCCCAGCTCGCGGGCCAGCGCGAGCTTGCGGGGGCCCCGGGCGGCGCCGACGACGCGCGCGCCCGCGCCGGCCGCCAGCTGCACCAGCAGGCTGCCGGCGCCCCCGGCGGCCGCGTTCACCAGCACCCGGTCACCTGCGCTGAAGCGCGCGGCTTCGGCGATCTGCAGCGCGGTGGGGCCGTCGTGCAGCAGCGATAGCGCGACGTGGCCGTCCAGCCCGCGGGGCAGGCGGACGAGATGGCGGGCCGGTGTGGCGACCAGCTCCGCGTAGCCGTCGGTCGGGGCGAGCGGCACCAGCGTCTCGGGATCGCGCCGTCCCGTCTCGGCGAGCACCTCGGCGCCCACGAGCCCGGGGTCCGCGCCCGCCCCGACGGAGACGACCCGGCCCACCACCCCGCTCCCGGGGACATAGGGCGGCCGCATCCGGAAGTACTCCTGCCCCCATCCGGAGCGGAGCTGGGCGTCGAGGAACATCACGTCCGACGCCGCAACCTCGACGAGCGCCTCGCCCGGCCCGGCCTGCGGATCCGGCCGGTGCGCCGGCCGCAGAACCTCGGGGCCGCCGAACCTCTCCGCTTCTACGACACGCATGATCCGATCGCCTTCCCGGTTGTGCTCCTGATACCGACGCACGCCAGTCTCTTTCCTCAACTAAAGTTGAGGTCAACCGAGCTCCTCCGCGAATCCGGCGTCTCCGTAGGGGGCGGCAGCCACGGACCGGCAGCGCTCGGGACGGCAGAGCACGTCGGCGCTGTCGGTGTACTGGTCGATGCTGCCGGTCGGCGGGAGGGCGCGCACGGTTCCGTCGGCGACCGTCTCCAGGAGCGCCTGCGCGAAGCGCTCGGCGTGCAGGACGCGGAACGGCCGGGCGTGGTAGGGGCGGGTCCGAGGGTCTACCTCGGGAGTGAGGCCGAGGAGGTTGTGCATCCCGGCGACGCGCTCATAGGCCGCAGCCAGCTGGGACTCGCGACCACCGTTGATCTTGTAGCTATCGTGAATTAGAACGATTTCCCCTCACGATAGCTACAAGATCAACGGTGCCAACGGTCTGTTGGGCGCACCCCGCATCGCAGTCCCGGTAGCCGTCCCGGCCGGTATCAGGCATCGCTCAGCGCACGCCCGATGACGCGGGCTCCGTCGGGGAAGCGGTCGGGGTCGGGAACGGAGTAGTTGAGGCGGATGTAGGGACCGGGCGGTTCGGCGGGGAACCACTCCGTGCCGGGCGCGATCGTCACGCCTTCGGCTTCGCAGTCGCGGACGAGCCGGTCGAGGGAGGTCGAGTCCGGCAGTCGCGCCCAGAGGTTCAATCCGCCCGGGGGTAGGTGGGCGAGGTGCGCCCCAGGGGCGTGCTCGGCCAGCGCGGCGGCGAGCATGTCGCGCCGAGACCGCAGCTGCCGGCGCAGGCTGCGCAGGTGGGTGCGCCACCCGGGCTGCGTGACGACGTCGACCGCCGCAGCCTGCAGGAGGCCGCTGACGTACATCGACACCGCCCCGTGGTCGGCGAGGATGCGGTCGCGGGCGGGCCCGCGCGCCACGACCGCGGCGACACGGATCGACGGGGACACGCTCTTGGTCAGGGAGCGCAGGTAGACGACGTGCCCCGCGTCGTCGTGCGCCGCGACGGGCTGCGCGGAGGTGTCGATCCCGAAGTCGTGGGCCCAGTCGTCCTCGACGAGGAAGGCCCCGTGCGCGCGGACGACCCCGAGGACCTCCTCCCTGAGTTCAGCGGACCACTGCGCCCCGGTGGGGTTGGCGTAGTTGGGCTGCGCGTAGAACGCGCGCGCCCCGGTCTCGTCGAAAGCACGCGCGAGTTCCTCCGCGTCCGGGCCGTCGGCTCCGCTGGGCACCGGGACGACGTGCACCCCGGTCTGCGCCGCGGCCACGATGGCACCCCAGTAGCTCGGAGACTCCATGAGCAGCGGCGATCCCGAGCCCACCAGGGCGCGGAAGACCGTGCTCAGCCCGCTCTGGCTGCCGGGCAGGACCACGACGTCGCGCGGAGAGGGCGGGGCGACACCGACTGGGGCGGCCTCGGCCAGTTCGCCGGCGAACCAAGCCTGCAGCTCGGGCGATCCGGCGGCGGGGGTCCGGGTCAGGGCCGCGTCGCTGCGGGCGGCGCGCGCGAGCGCGGCGCGCACCAGCCGCTCCGGCAGCAGTTCGCGGTCGGGGTAGCCGGCGTGCAGGCCGATGGTGTCCGGCCGGCCGCTGCGCATCGGCGTCGACAGCGCCGGGATCCTGGTCCTGGGTGAGCGCAGCGCGCCGGTCTGCCATCCGTAGTCGAGCGGTCGGGCGGTCCGCACCGTGCGGACGAATGTGCCGACGCCGGGACGGCTTTCCACGAGCCCGAGCGCGGCGAGCTTGCGCATCGCCTTCTGGACCGTGACCGGGCCCGCCCCGTACTCGGCCATCAGCGCCCGGTTGGAGGGCACCTTCGCTCCGGGGGGCGCCTGCGCGATCCACCGCTGCAGGGCGTCCACAATACGCGCGGTGCTATCATTGTTCATGTCACTTCAGAGTAGCGCTATCGAAGCGGGAAGGGAACCGCTACCGTCGGCGCGTGCGGGCCTGTGGTGGGGGCTGCTGGGGGTGGCGGCGTTCTCGTTCACCGTCCCCTTCACCCGCGTCGCCGTCGGCGGACTCTCTCCGCTGTTCATCGGCTCGGGCCGAGCCGTCGTCGCCGCCCTGCTGGCCGCCGCCGCGCTCGCCGCGGCCCGGGATCACCTGCCCACGGCCCGCCAGTGGGCGCGGCTGTCCGTCGTCGCCGGCGGCATCGTCGTCGGATTCCCGCTGCTGACCTCCTACGCGCTCACGGCGTCTCCGGCGAGCCACGGCGCCGTGGTGATCGCGCTCCTTCCGGCGGCCACCGCCACGGTCGCCGCCGTCCGCGGAAGGGAGCGCCACCCGCTGTCGTTCTGGGTGACGGCCGCGGCCGGTGCCATCGCCGCCGTCGCGTTCGCGTCGCTGCAGAGCGGGGCCGTCCGGCTTCACTGGTCGGACGTGCTGCTGTTCGGCGCGGTCGTGGCCGCCGCGTTCGGCTACGCCGAAGGCGGGCTGCTCTCCCGGGAGCTCGGTTCCTGGCAGACCGTGTCCTGGGCGCTCGTGCTGGCCGCCCCGCTGATGATCGCCCTGACCGCCGTCTCGGTCCTGCGCAGTCCGCCGGCGGCGGTGCCGGTCGAATGGGCGGCGTTCGGCTACCTCGCGGCGGTGAGCATGTTCCTCGGCTTCTTCGCCTGGTACCGGGGTCTTGCGATCGGACCGATAGCGCAGGTCAGCCAGGTGCAGTTGGTGCAGCCCGTGATGACCATCGGTTGGGCGGCTCTGCTGCTCGGAGAGGAGCTGACCTGGCCGACGGCCCTCGGCGGTGTCGCCGTCGTACTCTGCGCGGGGGGCGCCGTGCGCATCCGGCTCGGCAGCGGCGCGGCCAGGAGGAAGCCCACGAGAAGGAAGGGTCCCCGTGTTCACAGGACTTAGCGCATTCCCGATCACGCCGGTCACCGGCGACGGGATCGACGAAGCGGCCTTCGAGCGCATGGTCGGCCGGATCGCCGCCTCCGGCGCCGACTCGGTCGGCGCCCTCGGATCCACCGGCGGCTACGCCTACCTCAGCCGGCGGGAGCGTGCGCGCGCTGCCCGGCTGGCGGTGCGCAGCGCCGGCGACGTGCCGGTTACGGTCGGCGTGGGGGCCCTGCGCACACGCGACGTACTGGAGCACGTCGAGGACGCGCAAGAGGCCGGAGCCTCCGCCGTCCTGCTTGCGCCCCTGACCTACCAGCCCCTGAACGACGACGAGGTGTTCGGGCTCTACGAGGACGTCGCCGCGAACCTCTCGGTGCCCCTCGTCGTCTACGACAACCCGGCCACGACGCACGTCGCCTTCAGCGACGAACTGCACGGCCGGATCGCGCACCTCCCGGGCGTCGCCTCGGTCAAGATCCCGCCGGTGCCCGCCGACCCCGGTCAGGCGCGCGCCCGCGTCGCCGGGCTGCGGGCGGCCCTGCCCGCGGGTGTGACGATCGGCGTCAGCGGCGATGCGGCGGGCGCCGACGGCCTGCTGGCCGGATGCGAGGCCTGGTACAGCGCCCTCGCCGGCGTCCTGCCCGAGGTCTGCCTCGCCGTCGCGCGGGCGGCCGCCGCGGGCGAGGCCGAGCGGGCCCGCGCCCTCTCGGCGGAACTGGACCCGCTGTGGGAGCTGTTCGCCCGCTACGGCAGCTACCGGGTGGTCTCGGCGATCG
Organism: Streptomonospora wellingtoniae; assembly: GCF_031845375.1. Classification (NCBI taxonomy): domain Bacteria; kingdom Bacillati; phylum Actinomycetota; class Actinomycetes; order Streptosporangiales; family Nocardiopsidaceae; genus Streptomonospora; species Streptomonospora wellingtoniae. The sequence goes on along the minus strand of NZ_JAVREK010000003.1, from coordinate 206,036 downwards.
CCGTGGAGTTGGGTCGGGCCTGCGAGCCGAACCTGCCCCGCCCGGTCCGCCCGCTCGACGGGACCGGCCGCCGCGCGGTCGCCGCGGCGCTCGACACGATAGTCCGGACCTCCCGGTCCCCCGCCGCGTCCTCGATCCGCAGCGCCTAGCGGCGCCCCGCCGGACCGCCGCCCCGCCCGGACCGCCGCCCCGCCCGGACCGCCTCGGCGGCGCGGCGGGGTCGGCCCGGCTGGTCATACCGGAGCGCCCCGGGGTCCGAAGCGGTCCCGGTAGGCCGCCGAGCCGAGGCCGGTCCTCCGCCGCATCTGGGTCCGCAGGTTGGCCGCCGTTCCCAGGCCGCTTGCAGACGCCACCGCTTCCACGCGCGTCTCTCCGCGCTCGAAGAGGCGGCAGGCCAGCGCCACCCGCTCGGCGGTCAGCCAGGCGAGCGGCGTCGTGCCGGGCAGTGCTCGGGGTCGGGCCGCGCGCCTCACCGTCGATCTTGTAGCTATCGTGAGGGAAAAACGTTTTACTTCACGATAGCTACAAGATCAACGGGGTTGGGGGCTGCCCAGTCCGGCCCGGGGCGCGTCGCCGCCGTCGTGACCAGCGCGGGAGAATGGTGGCACCGACGCCGGCCGGGGGTCTGCCACCGCCGGTCCGGGTCCCGTGCGACGGTGCAAGGAGCATTCCGATGAGCGCAGACGTCCCCGCCGAACAGACCCATGCCTGCTGCGCCCCCGGCCGGGGGGAGGAGCGGGCCGCCGAGGGTCCGGTGCCCGTCGTCGAGGCGGCGGCGGCCGCCGCTCCGCACGGCGGCTGGCGGGACCTGGAAGGCGGCACGTTCCTCATGGGCACAGCCGAAGGCCCCTACCCCGAGGACGGCGAGGGGCCGGTCCGGGAGGTGGCGCTCAGCCCGTTCGGGATCGCCGCCACTGCGGTCACCGGCTCCGAGTTCGCGGCGTTCGTCGAAAGCACGGGATATGCGACCGACGCGGAGCGGTACGGCTGGTCGTTCGTCTTCGCGGGGTTCCTGCCGCGCAGGTTCCCGCCGACCCGGGGCGCCGCCGGGGCGCCGTGGTGGCGCCAGGTGCACGGCGCCGACTGGCGCCACCCGGAAGGGCCCGGCTCCGGGCTGCGCGGGCGGCAGGACCACCCCGTCGTGCACGTCTCGCACGACGACGCGCTCGCCTACTGCCGGTGGGCCGGCGCCCGCCTGCCGACCGAGGCGGAGTGGGAGTACGCGGCGCGGGGCGGCCTCTCCGGCAGGCCCTACCCGTGGGGCGACGAGCGCGAACCGGGCGGCGAGCACCGCATGAACGTCTGGCAGGGGGAGTTCCCCGAGCGCAACACCGCGGCCGACGGCTACACCGGAACCTGCCCGGTGGACGCCTTCCCGCCCAACGGCTACGGGCTGTACAACACGACGGGCAACGTGTGGGAGTGGTGCGCGGACTGGTTCAACCCGCGCTACCACCGCAAGGGCCCGTGGAACGACCCCACGGGACCGCGCTACGGGCAGTCCCGGGTGCTCAAGGGCGGCTCGCACATGTGCCACGAGTCCTACTGCCTCCGCTACCGGACCTCGGCCCGGATGGGCAACACCCCGGACAGCTCCAGCGGCAACACCGGGTTCCGCGTGGCGCGCTGAGGCGGTTTCGGGGACCCGGTAGCGGCCCCCGGCACCGGGCGCAGGGCTGCGGCCCCCGGTCGGGCGCGCCCGCACCCGACCGGGGGCCTCCGCCGGCCTCCGCCGGGCGCCCGGCGCGCGCGACACGGCCGAGGGTCAGTCGCGGTCGGCGGAGTGGCCCCGGCGGCGCCGGACGTACATGCGGTCGCCCTTCGGCCCGGTCCACTCCATGCGCACGACGCCGGGCACGGCGGCGTCGCCGATGCGCGCGGGATCGGCCCAGTAGCCGGCGGCGGGGTTGCGGAAGAACGTCGCCCACAGCTTGCCGCGGTGGTCTTCGAACATGTTGTTGTGGCCGATCCCCACCCCGGCGGTCCACCGTCGGGAGTAGGGCCCCTCGAAGCTGTCGGAGACCGCCATCACCGTGTCGTACTGGTAGCGCTCGCGGCCGGCACCGGGCGGGTCGTAGGCGTAGCGCCTGCCGCCGCCGGTCGCCGTCGAGCGCCGGTCCCAGACGCTCTGCATGAGGTAGTACCTGCCGCGGTGCTTGTGCACGTAGGCGCCCTCGATGTAGGGCTCGGGGGAGTAGGGCTGCTGCTGGAACGCAGGGAGGCCGGACGCCGGGACGATGTCCTCCATGTCGTCCCGGAACTTGGCGTAGAGGTCGTTGTGCAGCACCAGCCACGCGTCGTCGCCCTCGGTGTAGATGCCGCCGTCGATGTGGTGGTAGGCCCCGGGTTCGATGAACGCCGGCCCGCCGACGAACGACGCGCCGAAGGGCTTCTCCAGGCTCCCCTCGATGAGCCGGTAGGGGCCTTCGACCCCGCCCTCGCTGACGAGCACGAAGGAGCCGACCTTCCGGGAGTGGTCGCCCATGCAGGCGGCGATGTACCAGGTGCCCCGGAAGCGGTGCACCTCGGGCGCCCAGGCCTGGCCGCGCTTGCCGAACCGGTCGTCGTACCAGTACTCCTGCCACGGGGCGACGACGGTCCGCCCGGTCCGGTTCTCGTCGGCGAACTCCGGCGACCACACCTTGCCCTTCTCGGCGCCGGGCCGGATCCCCGTCGTGTCCGCCAGCCGCCAGGGCCCGTGCAGCGACGGCGCGACCCACACGAAGATGCCGTCGTTGTAGGGAGCGGCCTTGTCGAGCCCGGGCACCCGCGAGGTGCCGGTGGCGACGTACATCGGTCGGTGGTCGACGATGAAGCAGTTCACGTAGGTGTCGCGCATCCAGACCCGGCCGAGCTCCTCGTCGCGGGGGCGCAGCTCCAGCGGCAGGACGAAGGAGTTGTCCTCACGCGGCCACAGGTCCGTGCGGGTGTCGGCGAGGCCGTAGGGCTCGGGGTCGGGCCAGTTCGCGGGGTACCGCCCGCGCCCGGCGGAGCCCGGGGCCGCGTGGGCGGCGGCCGCGGGCAGTGCCGCCGCGACGCCCAGGCCGGCGGCCGCCGCCAGCACGGAGCGGCGGCCGAGGTGCAACCTGTTCTCGGAGTCGGTCATCCGTCACGTCCTCCTTCGGCCCGCGAAGCGCCGGCGCCGTGTTGGGCAGCGGTTCCGGCGCGGCGGGCCTGCCGTTTGCTGTGCGCCGCCCGTGCTCGGGTGACGCGGGGGGATCGAAACAACGGGGTATGCGTGCGGTGGAGCGGCACGGCACGGCCCGCGCCCGGAGGGACGCGGCGGTAGACGTCCGCCTCACCCCGGGCGCACTCCCGGGATCACGCTCGGCGGCCCGGCGGACGGTTGAGCCTTCCGGCCGGGAGCTAGGGGGTGGTGCCGGTGGGTTCGAACGCGCTGAGGCTGGGGTCGTAGTCGGCTTCGCCGATGTCGTACATCGACGTCATCCAGTGGTAGAAGTTGTCGCCCCGGTCGCGGAGCAGGTCGTACAGCCGCCGCATGAGGCGGCGCCGCGTGGGGGCCAGCTCCGGGTGCGTGTACCTGTTGCTCAGCTCGTGGGGGTCCTCGTGCAGGTCGTAGAGCTCGTTGACGGACTCGGGGTTGACGATGAGCTTGTAGCGGTCGTCGCGGATCATCCGCTGCGGATAGGGGAAGTGGTGGCCGTGGAACTCGGCGAGCAGCTCCTCGGGCCAGTCGGGGCGCTCGCCGCGGACGAGCGGCAGCAGGCTGCGGCTGTCCACCGCCGCTGAGGTGTCGCATCCGGCGAGCTGCAGGAGCGTCGCGGTGCAGTCGGTGAGGGTGACGAACTCGTCGCGCACCTGGGGCGGGGCGCCGGGCACGCGGACGATCCCGGGGATGCGGTAGATGTCCTCGTACATCGCCGGACCCTTGTCGTGCAGCCGGTGGGCTCCGGTGAACTCGCCGTGGTCGGCGGTGAAGAACACCGACGTGTCCTCCGACAGCCCGAGCTCGTCGACCCGGTCGAGTATCCGGCCGATCTGCTCGTCGATCAGCGTCACGTAGCCCCAGTAGACGGCGATGAGCTTGCGGGTGACCTCGATCGGCATGGTGTCGAAGGTCCAGTGGGCGCTGTAGTTCCGCTGGACGCCCGGCTTGCCGTCGAAGGTCTCGGCGATCGAGGGCGGCAGCTCGACCAGGTCGGGGTCGTAGAGGTCGTAGTACTCGTCGGGCAGCAGGTAGGGCAGGTGGGGTCCGAAGAAGTGGGTGGCCAGGAAGAACGGCCTGCCGTCGGCGGCGTACTTGTCGAGCTGCTCGACGGCGCGCGTGGCGAGGTAGTGCTCGAAGGTCGCCTCGACCGGCTGCTGCAGGCGGGCGGCCAGCAGGTTGCCGGGGTTGCCGTTGGGCGTGGTGCCGCGAACCGGGTCGGTGATCCGGTACGGCGGCAGGCCGCGCTCCTGCAGGTAGGCAAGGTAACCGGGGTGGTCGACCGGGTTGTGCCAGCCCTGCATGTCGGGGCCGTCGAACCCGTAGGAGGCCGCGTTGCGGTGGGTGCCGCCGTGGAACTTGCCGATCAGGCCGAGCTGGTAGTCCTGCTCGCGCAGGGCCTCGGGAAAGGTGAAGACGTTCTCGTCCAGGTCCTCCAGGTAGCCCACGTTGCGTTCGTAGTTGGCCAGCAGTCGGTGCCGGAACGGCGCCTGTCCGGTGAGCAGGCTGGCGCGCGCGGGCGTGCAGATGGCGGTGGGGGTGTAGCACCGGTCGAAACGGGTGCCGGAGGACGCCAGCCGGTCGATGTTGGGCGTGGCCACGTGCGGGTTCCCGTAGCAGCCCAGGGTGTCGACGCGGTGCTGGTCGGTCATGAGGAAGAGCAGGTTCACTTCTCGTACGCCTTCGTGTAGAGATCGCCGGTGTAGTAGTCCTCCGGAGCCGGAACGGACTGGAGTTGGCCGGTGTCCACGAAGAACTCGCTCAGTCCGTTGAGCCACTGGTCGGTGGTGCCGTCCTCGGTCGCCTTCACCAGGTCGGCGGTCGGCATGGTCTCGACGTTGGCCGCATCCCTCTCGACGTCCTCCGCGGAGATCTCCAGCATCTCGGCGGTCTGGGAGATCGTCTCGTCGGGGTGCTCGGCCCGCCAGTCGTTGGCCTCCTGCAGCACGCCGATCACCTCGGTGGTGGTCTCCTCGTCGACGCCGTTGCCGCCGACGAACGCGGTGGGGAATGACTTGTCGCCCATGTCGCGGGTGCTGGCGACCTCGTTCAGCTCGGGCACCTTCTCCTTGATCGTGTCGATGAGCGGATACCAGATGCCGGCGCCGTCGATCTGCCCGGAGGAGAAGGCGGAGACCACGGTGGACGGCTCCATCGGCACCTTCTCGACGTCGCCGGGGGACATGCCGGCGTCTTCGAGCGCGAGGTTGAGCGCCATCTCGCCGGAGGTCCCCTCGGGTACGCCGACCTTCTTGCCCTTCAGGTCCTCGATCGAGGAGATGCCGGGCTGGGCGATGACTCGGTCGGCGTAGGCGAGCGTGTTGACGGCCACGACCTTGCACTTGCCGGATGCGGGCAGCCACATGGCGCCGGGGCCGATGTAGCCGAAGTCGAGGTCGCCGGCGCCCAGGGCCTGGATCTGCACGGGGCCGTTGGTGAAGGACTTGACGTCGACGTTCAGTCCGGCGTCCTCCCACAGGCCCTGGTTCTCGGCGATGGCCAGCAGGCTGGCGCCGTTGTAGTCGCTGATGTAGCCGAACTTGACGTCTGTGCCGCCTCCGTCACCGGAGCCGGAGCCGCACGCAGTCATCGTCAGTGAGGAGAGCGATACGGCGAGTATCGCGGCGAGGGTGGGGCGGGGGAAGCGCATGGGGGTCGGTCCTTCCGGTGGGGTCGTGACGGATTCTGTATGGGGTGGGCGGTTCCCGGGTGGGTCGGGGCCTCCGGCCCGGTCGGACGCGGCCGGGTCCGCGGGTCGGCTCAGTTGGTCAGGGCGCGGGCGCGGCGGCTTCCTGGTGGTACACGGAGTGCCACACCTCGTTGCGGATCCGGCTGAAGTCGGCGGAGAGCCGCACCTCCTCCGTCCGCGGGTAGGGGAGGTCCACGTCGATGATCCGGTGGATGCGGCCCGGCCTGGCCGCCATCACGATCACCCGCCGGGCGAGGTAGACGGCCTCGTCGACGTCGTGGGTGATGAACATGACGGTGCGCTGCTCCTTGGTCCAGGTCTCCAGCAGCTGGTCCTGCAGTTGGACCCGGGTGAGCGCGTCCAAGGCGCCGAACGGCTCGTCCATGAGCAGCACCTGCGGGCTCACGGCGTAAGCCCGGGCGATGGCGCAGCGCTGCTTCATGCCGCCGGACAGCGTCTTGGGCAGGGCGTCGGCGAACTCCGTGAGCCCGACGAGATCGATCGCGCGCTGCGCGCGGCGGGCGCGCTCGTCGGTGGAGATGCCGGCGATGCGCAGGCCGAACTCGACGTTGCGGCGTACGGTGAGCCAGGGGAAGAGGGCGTACTGCTGGAAGATCACGCCCCGGTCCGGTCCGGGCCCGTCCACCCGCACGCCGTCGACGAGGACCTCGCCGGAGGTCGGCTCGTCCAACCCCGCCGCCATGTTGAGCAGCGTGCTCTTGCCGCAGCCGGACGGGCCGACGACGGTGACGAACTCGCGGTCGGCGATCTCCAGGGACACGCCGTCGAGGGCGGTGAAGACGGAGCCCTTCATCGGGTACGACTTCGCGGTGCCGCGGAACTCGATCTTGTTCTCGGGCTTGTCGGTCATCGGCGCTCCTGCCAACCGGTGAGGCGCTTCTCGGCGAGCAGCAGCAGCCGGTCCATGGCCATGCCGAGGACGCCGATGGCGATGAGGCCCACGAAGATCGTGGGCAGGTCGTAATAGAGCTGGGCCTGCTGCATCCGGTAGCCGAGGCCCGCCTGGGCGGCGATCAGTTCGGCGGCGACCAGGGTGGCCCACGAGGCGCCGAGCCCGGTACGCATGCCGACCAGGATGAACGGGGCCGACGCCGGGATGATGACCTTCACGAAGATGGTTCGGTCCGGCGCTCCCAGCACGCGTGCCGCGTTGATCAGCGTGCGGTCGACGTTGACGACGCCCTGAAGGGTCGACACCACGCTGAACAGGAAGGCCGCAAGGAAGATCACGAAGATCTTGGGCACCTCGCCGATCCCCAGGAGCACGATCGCCAGCGGGATCAGGGCCAGCGGCGGGACCATGCGGAAGAACTGCACATAGGGCTCCAGCAGGCCGCGCGCCGTGGGGTACCAGCCCATGAGGAACCCGATCGGCACGGCCAGCGCGGTGCCGAGCGCGAAGCCGATGAACACCCGCCGCAGGCTCGCGGCGAGGTCGCCGGCGAGGGTCCCGTCGGCGGCCATCTCCACCGCACGCGAGGCCACGGCGAGCGGCCCGGGCAGGTCGGCGATCCCGAACAGGGACACCAGGGCCCAGACCGCCAGGCCGATCGCGAGGGAGGCGAGGTTGAGGACGTGCGACCGCCTCGGCCGCCGTGCGGTGCCGTTCGCCCGCGGACGCGCGGGGGTTTCCTTCTGCGGCGGGGTGATCACGGCCATGGGTGCTCCGGCCCGGTCGGGGGGTTGCTCATCGGGTCTCCTCGGACGTCGCGTTCATGGGGTAGCGGGAAAGCACGGGCGATTCGTGGAGCACCAGGGCGATGGCCCCCAGCGCGCCGCCGGTCTCGCCGAGGGTCGCCGGGCGCAGGTCCACCCACTGCCGGGAGAGGGGCATGACGCGCTCCCGCAGCGCCCCCTCCAGGGGCTCCAGCAGCGCCGCCCCGGTCGCGGCCAGCTCGCCGCCGATCACGACGAGGCCGGGGCCGACCGCGTTGCACAGCCCGGCGAGCACGTCGCCGACCCGTGCGCCGACCTCGGCGAGCAGCGCGCGGGCGGTCGCGTCGCCGTCGCGCAGCGCCGCGGCCAGCGCCGGGACGTCCTCGGCCGTGCCGCCGGCGGCACGGTAGGCGTCCAGCACCGCTCCGGCGGAGGCCACGGTCTCCAGGCAGCCGGTGCCGCCGCACTCGCAGGGCTTTCCGTCCTCGACGACCTTGATGTGGCCGAACTCGCCGGACAGGCCCTGCGGTCCGCGGTGCAGCGAGCCGCCGAAGACCAGACCGCCGCCGACGCCGTAGGAGAGCCGGAGGTAGACCATCTCCCGGCTGCCGGCCGCCGCGCCCCACGTGGCCTCGGCCAGGGCGGCGAGCCGAGTGTTGTTGTCGGTGACGACCGGGACCTCGAATCGCTCGTGCAGCAGGTCGGGGAGGCCGTCCACACCGCGCGCGGGTGTGGCCTCGTCGCCGGGGTTGAAGACGGGGCCGACCACGCCGACGCCGACCGCGGTGAGCGCGCCCAGGTCCAGAGATCCATCGCCCAGGGAGTCGACCAGCCGCCCGGCGAGGTCCACCCGCTCGGTCCAGTTCAGCTCGGCCGCGTGAGCGGCGCTCGCCGTGCCGATGACTTCGTGCGCGACGTTGACGGCGGCCACGTGGACGGCGCGCCGGGCGAAGTCGATGCCGACCACCTGGCCTGCGCCGGGGTTGAGGGTCAGCGTCTCCACGGGGCGCCCGCGTTTGCGCTCGGCGGGCTCGGGCGCAGAGGTGACGACGGCTCCGTTGGCGACGAGTTCGGCGACGATCTCGGAGAGGGTCGTCCTGGACAGCCCGCTGAGACTGCCGAGGCGGCTGCGGCTCAGCGGGCCGTGCTTGCTCAGCAGTTCGAGGACGAGCTCTTTGTGGCCACGTCTGAGTCGCGTCAGAGGGCCGGCCTGGGACGACATGCGGACAGCATGCGACCGGGGTATGATTTTCGTCAAGACCCCGAAAAAAATCAGCGCGACAAGATCGCCGGAGCGTGCGGCCGAACGCACCGCAGGTGAGAGCGACGGCGCGGGCACGGGCGAGCGGACCGGCGGTGCCGACACCGCGGCGCAGATGCGCGGCCGGCTGGAGACCCTGCGGCACCTGCGATCGGGCGAGGCCGCCCGTGAGCGCGCCCTACCGATCCACGGGCGGCGGGCACGGCGAGATCGAGCCGCCCGGCCCCAGGCGGCCCGCGGTTGTCTTTACGCCGTGCATACACCCCGCGCTCCGAGGGCAGCAGAGGACCCAAGGAAGCGATGCCGTACAGCGCAGCGCCGGGCTGCAGGCGGATTCTGACACTGGCTTCGCCCGAGGGGCCGACGCACCAGGCGCTGGACGGTTGCGGTCGGCGCGTGGTCTCAAACCACGGCGCGTGCCGAGGCTTCCAAGATTGCACGGGAGTCTTCCCCAGGTCCGCTCGCGCTTCGCGCGGGCGGACCGCCCGCCCAGATCGCCGACGAAGGTTCGGCCCACCACCGTCGATCTTGTAGCTATCGTGAGGGAAAATCGTTTTAATTCACGATAGCTACAAGATCAGCGGGGTGCGGGGCGGGCTTGGGGGGCGACGACCGGCCTCCCCGGATCAGCGCCAGCCCAGCTCGGGGGCGACGTAGCGCAGCAGGCTGTCGAGCACGTGGGCGTTGTAGTCCACACCCAGCTGGTTGGGAACGGTGAGCAGGAGCGTGTCCGCGGCGGCGACGGCCTCGTCCTCGGCCAGGTCCTCGACGAGCTTGTCCGGTTCGGCTGCATAGGTCTTGCCGAACCGCGCCAGGCCGTTGTCGAGGTGGCCGACCTGGTCGGTGCTCCCGGTCTGCCGACCGAACAGCTGGTGGTCCAGTTCGCTCACCAGCGGGAAGACGCTGCGGCTCACCGAGACGCGGGGCTCGTGGGCGTGGCCAGCCTCCCGCCATGCGTCCGTGAACAGGCGGATCTGCTCGGCCTGCAGCCGGTGGAACGGCACGCCGGTGTCCTCGGTGAGCAGCGTCGAGCTCATCAGGTGCATCCCCTGCCGGCCGGCCCATTCGGCGGTGGCCCGGGTGCCGGCGCCCCACCAGATCCGCTCGCGCAGGCCCGGGGAGTGCGGCTCGATCCGCAGCAGCCCGGGCGGGTTGGGGAACATCGGTCGCGGGTTCGGCTCGGCGAACCCCTCGCCCCGGAGGACGTCGAGCAGCTTCGCCGTGTGCTCCCGGGCCATGTCTGCGTCGGAGCCCTCTTCGGCCGGGCGGTGCCCGAAGTACTCGTAGCCCTTGACGACCTGCTCCGGCGAACCGCGGCTGATCCCGAGCTGGAGCCGCCCGCCGGCGATCAGGTCTGCGGCGCCGGCGTCCTCGGCCATGTACAGCGGGTTCTCATAGCGCATGTCGATCACGCCGGTGCCGATCTCGATCCGGCTGGTCCGCGCCCCGATCGCCGCCAGGAGGGGGAAAGGCGAGGCCAGCTGCCGGGCGAAGTGGTGCACCCGGAAGTAGGCGCCGTCGGCGCCGACCTCCTCGGCGGCGACGGCCAGCTCGATCGACTGCAGCAGGGCGTCGGAGGCCGACCGCACGCGGGATTGCGGCGACGGCGTCCAGTGCCCGAAGGACAGGAATCCGATGTTCTTCACACCCTGGCCAACACCGCGCGCACGCCGGTATTCCGGCGGCGCGCGAGACACCCGGGCGGCGGCCGCGCCGGTACCCGCGGGGGCGGGGTCACAAGCGCTGGTAGCGGGCCCTGATGTGGAACCGCTCGCCCTGGGGGCCGAGGATGCTCAGGAACTCGACGGGGTGCGCGTCGGCGTTGCCGAACCAGTGCGGGAGGTGGCGCTCTCGGGAGCGCCGACGAGCTCGTCGAGCGGCGCCTTGTTGGCCCTCGCCAGGGGGAGCAGCAGCTCCAGCCCCGGCTTGCGCTGCCCGGACTCCAGGCGGGAGAGGGTGCTGACCGGGATTCCGGTGGTCTGCGACAGGGCGGTCAGCGTGGTCCCGCTGCGGCGCCGCAGCTCCCGCAGCCGCGGGCCGACGGCGCTGAGCACGGCGTCGAAATCGTCGCTCATACCCCGACTATGCCCCACGGTTTTGCGGTTTTTGCAAAGGACTTTGCCCCCGTGTCCTCTGCGGGGGCAGGTTGAGGGCGGAGGAGGTCACGATGCCCCTAAACAACGAAGGGTACGATGCCGCGGTCGTCGGCGGCGGGCCGGCTGGACTGAGTGCGGCGCTCATGCTGGGCCGCGCCCGGCGGTCGGTGCTGGTAGTCGACAACGGGCAGCCCCGGAACGCGCCGGCCGCGCACATGCACGGGTTCCTCTCCCGCGACGGCGTCCCGCCCGGCCGCCTGCTGGAAGAGGGGCGGCGGGAGGCCGCCGGCTACGGCGGCGAGTTCGCCGACGGACGCGCCCTGTCGGCCTCCCGGGAGCACGGCGGGTTCGCCCTCGAACTCGACACCGGCCGCACCGTGCGGGCGCGGCGGCTGGTGGTCACCACCGGGATCGTCGACGAACTGCCCGACGTCCCCGGACTCCGGGAACGGTGGGGGCGCGACGTGCTGCACTGGCCCTACTGCGACGGCTGGGAGGTCCGCGACCAGCCCGTCGGCGTCCTGTCGACCGGGCCGATGAGCGCGCACCAGGCCCTGCTGTTCCGCCAGTGGACGGACCGGCTGACGCTGCTGGCGCACACCGGCCCCCGCCCCACCCGCGAGGAGCGCGAGCGGCTGGACGCCCGCGGCATCGCGGTCGTCGACGGCGAGGTGTGCGGTCTGGAGACCGTCGGCAACCGCCTCGTCGGCGTCCGGCTGAGCACCGGCGGGACGGTCCCGCTCGGGGCTCTGGCCGTCGCGCCCCGCGCCCGCCCGCGAGCGGAGGTGCTCGCCGCGCTCGGACTGAAGCCCTCACCGGACCCGCGCGGGTTCGGAGAACGCATCGCCGCCGACGCGACCGGTTCGACCGAGGCGGCGGGGGTCTGGGTCGCGGGCAATATCGCCGACCCGGCGGCCAACGTCCTCGGGTCGGCCGCCTCCGGCGCCGCCGCCGCAGGAGCGGTCAACTCCGATCTCATCGCCGAGGAGACCGACAGCGCCGTGGCGGCCCGCAACGCCCCCTTCTCTGCAGAGTCGGAGGCCCGCCTGTGCGAACGCGTCCTGGGCGAGGGGCGCCACGGCGTCTGACGGCAGCAGACCGACGAAGGAAGGGTGGACGATGGACGCACAGTTCTGGGACGAGAGGTACGGCGGCCGCGAGCGGCTGTTCAGCGGTGCCCCCAACGGGGTGCTCGTCGCCGAAGCGGCCGACCTGGCGCCGGGCCAGGCGCTCGACGCAGGCTGCGGCGAGGGCGCCGACGCCCTCTGGCTGGCCCGGCGCGGATGGCTGGTGACGGCGGTCGACGTCTCCGGGGTCGCCCTGCGGCGCGCCGCCGTTGCGGGCGCCGACGTCGCCGACCGCGTGGCGTGGCAGCGCGGCGACCTGACCGCCGTCCCGCCCCCCTCCCGCGCGTTCGACCTGGTGTCCGTCCAATACTTCCCGCTCCCGCGCCGTGCGGATCACGCCGGGCTGCGGACCCTGCTGGCTGCCGTCGCCCCCGGCGGAACGCTGCTCGTCGGCAGCCACGATCCTGCCGACCTGCCGGAGCGCCTGGAGCACGGCACCGCGCCGGGCGACTATTACCAGCCCACCGAAATCGCCCGGCTCCTCGGTGCCGACTGGCGCGTCCTGGTCGACGAGTCCCGTCCGCGGAACGCGCCCGCACCCGCGGGCACACACCACACCCGCGACACCGTGCTGCGGGCGCGGCGCCTGCGGTGACGCCGCCCGCGTCCGCGCGTCCCGGCCGCACCGCCGCAAGGGGCGGGACCGTCCGCGTTGCTGAGGAATCCGCCGGAGTCCCGCGGGTTCCCGCCATGCCGTGTCAGGAACAGCGCGTAGAACGGGCAGTGGACGAAGTCGGCGACCCGAACGAGGAGACGTGGGCACAGTGGGCGAGAGGGACGAGACGAGCGGGTCGGGCGAGGGTGGGGGAACCGGCGGAGCGCCGCTGGACGGCAGGGTGGCCCTCGTAGCGGGGGCCACCCGCGGGGCGGGCCGGGCCATCGCGGTGGAACTGGGCCGCGCCGGGGCGGTGGTCTACGCGACCGGACGCACCACCCGGGCCGCCCGGTCGGAGATGAACCGGCCCGAGACCATCGAGGAGACCGCCGACCAGGTGCGGGCCGCCGGAGGCACCGCCACCGCGATCGGAGCCGATCACCTCGACCCCGACCAGGTGCGGGCGGTGATCGAGCGTATCGACGCCGAGCAGGGCCGACTGGACATCCTGGTCAACGACGTCTGGGGCGGCGACGTCTACACCGTCTTCGGCAAGCGGCTGTGGGAGCTCTCCCTGGAGCAGGGCCTGCGCCAGTTGCGGCTCGGCGTCGACACCCACATCATCACCAGCCACTTCGCGCTGCCCCTGCTCAACCGCGAACCCGGCGGCCTCGTCGTGGAGATGACCGACGGCACCGCCGAGGCCAACGCCGAGTACCGCTCCTCCGTCGGGTGCTTCTACGACCTGGCGAAGGTGTCGGTGCAGCGCCTGGCGCTGGCCCAGGCCGAGGAGATGCGGGACGCCGGTGGCACCGCGGTCGCGGTCACCCCCGGGTGGCTGCGGTCGGAGTCGATGCTGGACGCCTTCGGCGTGACCGAGGCGAACTGGCGCGACGCGATCCGGTACCAGCCGCACTTCTGCATCTCCGAGAGTCCCACCTACACCGGGCGCGCGGTCGCGGCCCTGGCCGCTGACCCCGACCGCGCCCGCTGGGCGGGAGGGACGGTCTCCAGCGGCGGGCTGGCCGGGGTCTACGGCTTCACCGACACCGACGGCTCGCGCCCCGACGCCTGGCGCTACCTCGCCGAGGTCCAATGGGCGGACAGGCCCGCCGACTGCACCGGCTACCGCTGACCGCCGGGCCGCCGGTCGCGGACGAGCAGGTCACGGGCTGCTGCTGACCGGGCTGAGCGCGGCGGCCCGCGGACCTGCCGGCTCGGAGGTGCGCGCAGGGGCGCACATTGGCATGGTCGCGCCATGGACGAGGCATCCGCGGTCCCCGCATCGGCAACGCGCTGGCCCGCTGTTGGCAGGCCGGCTGCGTTCCGGGGGCGTCGTGGATGATCGTCGAGCGCGACGACGGCCGCATCGCCGCCCATGACACCGCCGGCTACTTCACCGGCGCCGAGGACCTCTCGCCGCTGGACCGGTGGGCCTGCGCACAGGCGCGCGGAAGGGTGCTGGAACTGGGGTAGCGCGGCCGGCCACGCCGGCGCCGTCCAGGACCGCGGCTGCGCCGTCGTCGGGCTCGACCCCTCGCCCGGCGCCGTGCGGGTCGCGCGCGAACGCGGCCTCGCCGCCGTCGCGGGGTCCCTGGAAGAGCTGCCGGAGGGTCTGGGCGCCTTCGACACGATCCCGATGCCGGGCAACAACCTCGGCCTGCTGGGCGCCCCGGGGTGCGCTCCCGACCTGCTCGGCAGGCTCGCGCGGATCGCCCGCCCCGGCGCTCGGCTGATCGGTGCCGGCACCGACCCGCGCAGCGACCACCCCGACCACCGCGCCTACCAGGACGCCAATCGCCGGTGCGGCCGTCCCCCGGGCTGCTGCGCATCCGCGTCCGCGACGGAGCGGTGGCCACCCCGTGGCTCGACCTCCTGCTCCTCCCGCCCGCCGACCTCGGCACACTGATCCGCCCTTCGCCCTGGCGCCTCAACGACGTGCGCCATCCGGGATCCGGCGTGGCCGACTCCGGCCGCGGACGCCGTGTCGGGAATGCCTTCGGACGCTATGATTCGCGGCGGTATGTCCGACATGCCACCCCTCGTTGACAGGAGTGCCCGGATGAGTGACACGCCCGAATGGATGCGGGCCGGCGCCGACTCGGCCGCCGCCGACCGCGAGATCGACACCAGCGTCGCTCATCCCGCCCGGATCTGGGACTACTGGCTCGGCGGCAAGGACAACTTCGCCGCCGACCGCGAGACCGGCGACCGGATTCTCGCCGCCATCCCCGCCATGGTCGACAACGCTCGCGCCGATCGCGCCTTCCTCGGCCGGGCCGTTCGCTACCTGGCGGTCGAGGAGGGCGTGCGCCAGTTCCTCGACATCGGCACCGGCATTCCCGCCGCCGGCAACACCCACGAGGTCGCCCGCGACGTGGCGCCCGGCTCCCGCGTGGTCTACGTCGACAACGACCCGGTCGTGCTCTCCCATGCCTGCGCGCTGCTCGCCGGCGACGACGACGTGACCACCGACTACGTCGACGCCGACCTGCGCGAGCCCGAGCGCATCCTCGCCCGGGCAGCCCAGACCCTGGACTTCGGCAGCCCGGTGGCCGTCATGCTGCTGGGCATCCTGGAGTTCGTCCCCGACGCCGAGCAGGCGCGCGCGATCATCAAGCAGGTGATGGAGGCCGTGCCCAGCGGCAGCTTCCTGGTGATCTCGCATTCCACCAACGAGGTGCACCGCGAGGCGATGGAGGAGGCGGCCCGGCTGTGGAATGAGGGCGGCTCGACCCCGCTCACCCTCCGCGACGCCGCAGGGCTCCGGGATCTGCTCGGCGGCCTGGAGCCGGTGGAGCCCGGCGTGGTCTCCTGCACGCTCTGGCACCCCGAACAGCCGGAGGTGGGCACCACTGCCCCGGTCGCGCAGTACTGCGGCGTCGCCCGCAAGCCCTGAGCCCACCACGCTCCACGCTCCCCAGGCCCCGTTGATCTTGTAGCTATCGTGATGGCAATCGATTTCCAGTGACGATGGCTACAAGATCAACGGTGGTGTGGCGGTTGCGGGCGGCGTAGTAGCGGCCCATCAGGGGGAGAACGCGGCGCGGGCGTCAAATGGCTATCATTTATGCTGATTTGCGCATTATCCCCCTCATCCCCCAAGGAACAACCATGGCGTCAGGCATGGGCGGCCTGCCCAATGACACCCGTTTTCTGCACGTAGGTCCGCACAAGACCGGCACGACTGCGATCCAAGGCGCGCTTCACACGGCCCGCGCCCGCCTGCGGGAGCACGGGCTGGCCTACATCGGAAAGAACCGCCAGCCGGCGGGCGCGGCGCAGCAGGCCGTCGGGGTTCCGCCCATATTCGGCTCCACGCATCTGCACGACTCCTACTGGCAGCGCTTGCTCGGCGAGGTCGAGGCGGAGAGTGAGCTGCGTCCGATCGTCAGCAGCGAGTTCTTCTGCGAGGCCGACGATGAGGCGGCGCGGCGGATCGTCGAGGACCTCGGCGGCTCCCGAGTGCACGTCATCGTGACCCTGCGCCCGCTCTCCAAGATCCTTGCGGCCCAGTGGCAGCAGTTCGTCCAGGCCGGAGTGCTGCATTCCTACGAAGAATGGCTTGACGTCACCTTCAACCGGCCGCCCTCCGAGAATCCCGTCCCCACGTTCTGGCGGCGTCACGACCACGGCGACCTGGTCAGCCGATGGTCCGGGATCGTCGGGAGTGAGAACCTCACGGTGATCGTGGCCGACGACTCCGAGCCCGGCATGCTGCTGAGCAGTTTCGAGGAGATCCTCGACCTCCCCGACGGCTTTCTGATTCCCGACGAGAGCCAGACCAACCGCTCGCTGTCCTACGGTGAGGCGGAGCTCTTCCGGCACTTCAACCGCGAGTTCCTCGGCTCCGACTTGGACGAGTCGATGTACGGCCGCTACGTCCGGGGCGGCCTCGCCCCGCACCTGAAGCTCCGCTTCCGGCCCTCGCGCGAGGACGGCGTGATAAGCACCCCGTCGTGGGCGATGGAGCGTGCCGCCAAGCGGGGCGCGGAGTCCGCGGCCACGATCGAAGGCCTCGACCTGCGGGTGATGGGCGACCTGGCGAAGCTCGCCGAGGTGCCGGAGAATCGAGTCGGTGCTCCGTCCGGAGGCGTGTCGGTTCCGGTCGAGGCCGCCGCGCACGCCGTGCTGGGCGTTCTCGTCGCGGTCGACGACCGCGAGCGAAGGAACGAGAAGGCCGCCACGAAAGCCGCGGAGAAGGCGGCCGAGGCCGCGGCGCGGCAGGCCGCCGAGTCCGCGAGGAACAAGGCGGCCAGGGCCGCCGAAAAGGCCAGGCTCCGCGATTCGGACCGCCTGCCCAACGTTCCGGCGCGCCGACTGGTCCAGGAGCTGGCCAAGCGTGGCAGCCGCAAGATCGTCCGCGCCCCCACGCGCATGGCGCGGGTTCTGCGCAACCGGCGTGCCGCCGACCGGCGTTCGGGTGGGTCGAACCCCCTCTGATCTTGTAGCCATCGTGAGGGAAAACGTTTTCCAGTGACGATGGCTACAAGATCAATGGTGGTGTGGCGGGTGTTGTCGGGGTGGCGCCCCGCCTCTGGCCAGCGCGCCGTCGCGGGTGGACCCGCTGTCCACGGCGGCTCGCGGGGGCCGCGCCGCGCCGCCCGATGCGTCCTCCCGCCACCGCACCGAACCCGCGCGGAGACGCACATCACACTCCTGCGGTGAACCGCGGCGACCACCCTGCGCTACGTACTCCTCGAAACGAACTCCGACGCCGAGGAGGCGCCATGGCAGTGGTCCCACCACCCGCCCCAGAGGTTCGGGCACGCCGACGCGACGACCCGTCCCTGATTACCGTCGCCGGCGTCGAACTGGCGCGGCTGCGGCGCGGCTTCCCGCTCTGGTTCACCCTCGGCCTGCCGATCGCGCTGGTGCTCCCGCTGGGGTTGATCTCGGTCGGCTCGCCCGAGGGCCAGGCAGGGCAGCTCTGGGGGGTCTGGTCCGGCGTCGTCGCGATGTTCTGGGGCGTTTCGCTGCCGATGGTCGGCGCCCTGTACACGTCGGCGGCCGCGCGCCAGGACGAGGGGGCGCGGGCGGTGCTCTACGGCTACGCCGTGCCCCGGTACCGCTTCCTGCTGGGCCGGTTCGCGGCGCTGGCACTGCTCGGTTCCTGCCAGGCGGGGCTGCTGGTCGCGCTGCTGGCGCCGATGGGGGCGGTGCTGGAGGAACCCCAGGCCGCCGGTGCGGCAGCCGCCTCGGTCCTGCTGCCCTGGGCGGCGTCCCTTGGCCCGCTGGTGTTGTGCCTGCTGGTCGCCGAGGAGTGGGGGTTCGCGCCCACTGTCTGCCTCGGGGTGCTGGGGTCGCTGTTCGGCGCCCTGCTCGCCGACAAGAGCGTGTGGTGGGCCGTCCCCCTGGGCTGGCCGATGACCGCGGTCGTGCCCCTCGCCGATGTCCGCGCCAGCGGGGTTCCCCTGCCCGAAGGGCATCCGCTCACCGACGCCGGGATCGTCCCGCTTGTCGTCGCCCTGTCCGCGGGATTGGCCGCCGTTCTGCTCGCCGCCGGGGCCTACCGGGTCGGCCGGAAGGAGTTGTGATGGCCGCCACCGCGGTCCGCGTCACCGGACTCACCAAGCACCTGGGCAGGCGCCGGGCCCTCGCCGGGACGGACCTGAGCGTTCGAGCCGGCGAGGTCTACGGCCTGCTCGGCCCCAACGGTGCGGGAAAGACCACCCTGCTCAAGATCGTCTCCGGGCTGGCCACGCCCGACTCGGGCTCACTGGAGCTGTTCGGCGCACCCTTCGAACGCGCAGCGCTGCGCGCGGTCGGGGCACTGGTCACCGAACCGGGGCTGTGGGCCCGCTACAGCGCCGTCGAGCACCTGCGCATGCACGCCAGACTGCGGGGTGTCGACCCGGGAGCCGTCCCGGAGCTGCTGGAGGCGGTCGGCATGCGCGCCTTCGCCGCCCGGCGGGTGTCGACGTACTCGCTGGGGATGCGCTGGCGGCTCGGTATCGCCATCGCGCTGCTGGCACGGCCGCGGCTGCTCGTGCTGGACGAACCCACCAACGGTCTGGATCCGGTGGGCATGCGCGACGTGCGTACCCTGCTGCGGCGCCTCGCGGCCGACGGCGTGACCGTCCTGGTCTCCAGCCACAACCTCGACCAGATGGCCCACACCTGCGACCGGGTCGGCGTCCTGGCCGACGGGCGGATGCGCTACGAGGGTGCGCTGGAGGGCCTCGCGCTGGACGGCGACCTGGAGCAGGGGTTCTTCGCGTTGCTGGACCGCAGCTGAGGCGGTGCGAGTGTGATGATCATGCGCAGCGGAGCCCGAGGCGCTGCACCTACGCACCACCGACCCACGACGAGCGCAAGGGAGGCGCACGTGGAGGCCGACCGCAGTCTGCTCGTGCGCGTCGCCGACGGAGACGAGTGCGCGCTGCGCCGCCTCTATGAGCGCCACGCCGCCGACATGCTGGGCCTGCTGCGGCGCCTGACCTCCGACACCGGGACGGCCGAGGAGATCCTGCAGGAGGCGTGGCTCGCGGTGTGGCGCTCGGCCGACGGCTACCGGGGCGAGGCCTCGGTGCGCTCCTGGCTGCTGGGGATCACCCGGCGCAAGGCCCACGACCGGCTGCGCAGGACCGCGCCCGCGACCGTCGACGTTGACGAAATGGCCGAACCCGCCGACGTCTCCGCCGACGTCGAGGTCCAGGTGCTGTCCGCCGTCGGCCACGAGGCGATCATGGCCGCCGTCCGCCGCCTCCCGGAGCACTCGCGGGAGGTCGTCGTGCTCGCGCTCGTGGACGGGCTGGCCTACCGCGACATCGCCGAGGTGCTCGCGGTACCCGTGGGCACCGTCAAGAGTCGGATGGCGCACGCCCGCGCCCGCCTGGTGCGTTCGCTGCTGGAAGAGGGGGGTGAAGGGACATGATGCACCTCGACGACGAGAGGATCCTGGCGGCGGCCCGCTCGGAGAGCATGCGGCCGGGGGCAGGCACCGGAGCCGCGCAGCACCTCGCGGACTGCTCGTACTGCCGCCGCCGGGTCGCCGCGGCCGCGGCGCTGCGTGACGCGGTCGGCGCGGTCGAGGCGGAGGAGGTGCCCGGGCCGGGCCCGGCGGTCCCGTCCTTCGACGAGGTCGTCCTGCCCGCGCTGCGCCGCAGCACCCGGCCGGAGCGCGAACTCGCGGCGGGCGCTGCGCCGTCCGGGCCGGCGTCGTGGCGGCTGACCGCGGCGCTCGTGCTGCGCCAGGCCCGCCTGGTGCCGCATGCCCTGTGGCCCCTGACGGCGCTCGGCTTCGCGGTGCTGCTCGTCCTCGCCTGGCGCTCGGGTCCATACCCGGGCCTCCTGCTGGGTCCGGGTGTCACCCTCCTGGTGACGATGGGCGTGCTCGCCGTGTGCGAACCGCGCCGCGACCCCCGGCGCGAACTGCTCTACGCGATGCCGGTACCGCCCGTCGCGGTGTGGCTGGCCCGGCTGGCGCTCGTGGTGGGAGTCGACCTCATCGCCGCCGCTGCGCTCTCCGCCGCCCTCGCGCGGCTGCCGGGCGGCGGCGCCGACGCCGCCGGGCTGGTCGCAGTGTGGCTGGGCCCGGCCCTGCTCACGGCGGCACTCGCTGTGTTCGGCTCGGTCTGGCAGTCCCCGATGGCCGGCGCGGTGCTGGGCGGTTGCGGATGGCTGACCGGTGTGGCCGCCGCCGCGGGGCATCTGCTCCCGGCCCCCGGGGCCCTCCTCGGGGCGGCCGCCACCGTGTGGACCACCAATGCCGGCACCCTCGCGGCAGCCCTGCTGCTGGTCGCCGCCGCCGCCGTCCTCGTCACACGCCCGGGCCGCGCCCTGCGGGGAGGTGCGGCATGACCGCGAATAAGGCGTTCGCCGCGGCCGCGCTGCTGCGCCACGAGGCGCGCCGCTGCGGTCCCGGAGTGGGGGCGCTGCCTGTGGCGGGGGTCGGGGCGGGCGCGGCGGTGGCCGCGGCCCCCGTGGCGGCCCATCCCGTCCTGCTGTCCGTCTCCGGAGCCGCGCTGGCGGGCCTCGCGGCGCTGTGCGCGGTGGCGATGCTCGGCAGGGACCGGATGCTGGAGCTCCAATCGACCCTGCCGGTTCCGGTTCCGGTGCTGGTGGCGCGGCGGCGCGCGCCCGCGTACTGGCCGTCGCGGCTCTGCTGGGTGGGGCGGCGCTGCTGACATGGACACGCCGGCACTCGGCGGCCGCGTCCTCCGGTGTGCTGGTGGCGGTGTGGCTGGGCTACGCCCTGCTCTGGGCGCCGAACGTCCCCCCGGGCCCGGGTGCGGCGGTGTGCGCCGCCGCCGGGATGGTGCTGGTCTGGCGCGGGCTTCATGCGCTCGCCGATCCCGAGCGCGTTCTGGCCGAGGAGGCACGGTGAACAGGGTGGCGGCGGCCGGGGCGGTCGTCGGCTACGAGGCGCGCATGGCCGCGCGCAGCAGGGCCGTATGGATCGGGACGCTCCCGGTGGCGCTGCTGTGCCTGCTCATCGCTCTCGCCCAGGTCAGCGGGCAGGAGAGCGCGCGGCTCAACGCCGGCGCGACGGCCGAGGCAGTGGCCCTGCTCGTGCCTGTCGGCATCGCCGTGGTGCTCGCCGACCGGCTGCGCCGCAGCCGGACCGCGGGCCTGGACGAGCTGCTCGACACCATGCCGGGGAGCGGCACGGGCCGCGTCGTCGGGGTCCTGGGCGGGGCGTTCGCCGTAGCCCTGCTCCCCGTAGCCGCCCTGTTCGCCGTCCTGGGTGCGGTCATCGCCGTGCGCACGGGCGACCCCGCGGCGACGGCGTGGTCGGCGCTGGCCTTCGTACTCGTCGTGCTGCCGGCCTGCGCGTGGATTGCGGCTCTGGCCTCTCTGCTCGGCCTGGTCCTGCCGGTCACCCCGGTCCGGTTCCTGGTCGTCCCGCTGTGGTTCTGGGCGGTCGCCTGGAACCACACCCTGCTGTGGGTCCCCACTCCGGTCGGCACCCTTCTGGTCCCCTCCGGCGAGTACCCCTCCCAGGCGTGGTTCGGCACCTCGCCCTCCTGGGCCGGGCGCGGACAGCTCGACTGGCTCAGCCCCGCCCCCGCCGGAGCGGCCACCGGTTTGCTCAACCTTGCGTGCGTGCTGCTGGGCACGGCTCTGATGGTGGGCTGCGCGCGCCTGATCATGATGCGGAAGAGGTGATCCGACGATGGATGTCGCCATCACGGGCCTGACGAAGACGTTCGGCAGAAGCACGGCGCTGCACAGGCTGGACTTGGAGTTCGGCACGGGCATGATCGGCCTGCTCGGCCCCAATGGAGCGGGCAAGACCACCCTGATGCGGCTGCTCACCGGCATCCTGCGCCCGTCGTCGGGACGCATCGCCGTGGGCGGCCACGACCTGGGCAACCGGAGCGGGCGCGCCTCGGTCAAGCGGATGCTGGGCTACCTGCCCCAGCACCTCGATCTCTACCCCGACCTCAGCGCCCGCGAGTTCCTGGACTACATCGGACTGCTCAAGGGGGTCGACGACAAGCGGGAGCGCCGCGCGCGGTGCGAACGCCTGCTCGACGAGGTCGGCCTGACCGACAGCGCCAAGCGGCGCCTGGGCGAGTTCTCCGGCGGCATGAAGCGCCGGGTGGGCATCGCCCAGGCGCTCATGGCGGACCCGCGGCTCGTCGTCGTGGACGAGCCGACCACGGGCCTGGACCCCGAGGAGCGCATGCGCTTCCGCTCCCTGCTCGCGGGCCTCGGCGGGCAGCGCACCGTGGTGCTGTCCACGCACATCCTCGACGACGTCGCCCAGACCTGCCCGCGGGTGGCCGTCCTGGCTGCGGGTCGGCTGGTCTACGACGGTTCCACCTCCGGGCTCACCGCCTCCGCCGAGGGCCGCACCTACCGCGTCGACACCTCGGGCCCGCAGCCCGCAGGCGGCCACTCCATCGCCAACGCCGCCGCCACCGGCGACGGCATGCGCTACCGCATCGTCACCGAACAGCCCCCGGCCGGCGCCGTCCCCGTGGCGGCCACTCTGGAGGACGGCTACGTCGCCCTCATGCGCGATGCCCGCGCCCCGAGGTAGAACCGCCGGCGCCGTCCGGGCGAGCGGGTGGGCGGCCGCCGCCGCCCACCCGCCCCTTTCACTCGGGTACCCGGACCCCGGTTGCGGCGTCCCGGCGTCCTACGGCGTCACGTCGACGACCCCGGTGCCGGAGTTCTGCGACGCCTGCGTGCGGGCCTCCTCCGGGCCGAGTGCGTCGTAGGAGTAGGGCACGGTGAAGTCGGTGGTCGACTCCAGGTGCTCGTGCGGGGTGTCCTCGTAGGCGTTGTCGACCAGGTTCCAGTAGCCGGTCTCGTCGCTGCCGTACCACCAGCCGACCGGGCCCTGGATCTGCCCGTCCTGGTCGTCGACCTCTCCCGAACCGGTGCGCAGGAAGTAGTTGCCCTCCACGAGCACCTGCGCCCCCAGCCGGCAGTTGATCGCCGAGGAGGCGATGTCCTCGAAGTAGTTGTTCAGCATGTGCACTTCGGAGCGCCGGATGAGTGGAACGCGGGAGTTGACGTTCTCGAAGTGGTTGTTCATGTACGTGATCTTGTCGCCGTTGGCGCCGTCGCTGTCGCTGCTCGCCGTCAGCATGGTCTTCCAGGAGTCGTGGAGGTGGTTCCAGGAGACGGTGATGTACTGCGAGCCGTTCTTGATGTCGATGAGCCCGTCGTAGTGCTCCTTGTCGGCGCCCTGGAACTCGTTGTAGATCTCGTTGTGGTCGATCCAGACGTTGGAGCTGTCCTTCTGGACCCCGATCCCGTCCTTCTCGCCCGTGTCGACGTGATGGATCTCCAGGTTGCGGACGACGACGTTGCGCGCGTCGCGGATGTTGATCCCGACGCCGTCGAACTCGCCCCGGTCGCCCACACCGAGGATCGACACGTTCTCGACTTCCTTGACGTCCATCTTGCTCTCGCTGAAGCCGCTCGCGTCGACGGTCTCGTCGACGTAGACGACGAGGCCCTCGCCGGACCGGTCGCGGTGCTCTTTCAGCAGCGCGTACATGGCATCGGCGGGATTGCCGTGGCCGCTGTCCTGCCGGTACTCGCTGAGGACGTACTCGTGCACGACGCCGGCGCCGAACCCGCCGGTGGTACCGCCGTTCATCGAGGCGTACCCGACCGGCACGTCTTCGGCGGCCGAGGCGGTCGGAGCGGCGGCGGTCAGCAGTCCGGCGGCGACGACTCCCGCCGCCGGCGCGGCGAGCGCGGCGTACCGCCTGCGCCTGACCCTGCTCTTGCGGATGGGGTCTCCTGACATGGACATCTGCCTCCTGTTCGACGTTGCGCGAATCGGGGTTGCGCGGATCGGCGGGACGACCGGCGTGAGCGGCGCCGGTGGCGCTGTGCCGGGGAGCGGGGCGGGGTTCGGGCACCGCGGATACAAGGCGCCCCGCCTACGGGTCGACGCGGCGACCGCCGAAGGTCACCACGAGACGGCCCTCGGAGTCGAAGGACCAGTCGAGCTCACCGCTGTAGTCGGCGCACCGGGAACCGTTCGAGCCCGACCAGAACTGGTTGGAACCGTCGGCGTCGCCGATGGTCCTGTCGTTGGACCCGCTGTCGCACGAGGTGTTGCCGCGGAACACCGAGGAGCCGCCGTCGAAGTTGAAGTTGCGTTCCTCGCTGCCGATGCCGACGTTGTCCGACACCGCCATCGAGCCCGTGTTCCGGTTGTAGGTGAAGCCGTGCTTGCCGTTGTCGTAGGCGATGTTGCCCGAGACCACGTGGTCGACGCCGATGTCCTCGCCGCCGAGCTTGTAGCCGTTGCGGTCGCCGTCGCCGGCCTGGGAACCGTCGCTGAGCGTTCCGTTCTCGTAGGCGAGGGAGTCCTCGATGGTCACCGCGCCGATGGCGCCGGTCTCCGACTTGGTGTAGAGGTCGTAGCCGTCGTCGATGTTGTTGTGCGAAACGGTGTGGCGGAAGACGTTGCCGGGGCCCGTGGTGAGCTTGGGGGCGAAGCCGTCGGCGTCCTCGCCGTCGGAGTCGACATTGTCGTGCGACACCGCGCTCACGATGAGGTTGTCGCTCGGCCACTCGCTGCGCGGGGTGTCCGAGGAGATCCGCGAGACCTGCAGCCCGGTGTCGCGGTTGAACCGGGTCACCGTGCCCTCGATGATGTTGCCGCTGCCGCC
Source organism: Streptomonospora wellingtoniae (assembly GCF_031845375.1). Lineage (NCBI taxonomy): Bacteria > Bacillati > Actinomycetota > Actinomycetes > Streptosporangiales > Nocardiopsidaceae > Streptomonospora > Streptomonospora wellingtoniae. Next base: position 181,336 of record NZ_JAVREK010000003.1, on the reverse strand, counting down.
GACGAAGATCCCGTTGTCGCCGGCGTGCTCGACGGTGATGCCCCGGACGTGCCAGTACGAGCCGTTCACCCGCAACCCGCGGTTGGCGGAGTCCTCACTCTGGGCCGAGAAATCCAGCACCGGGGTCTCGCCCGGGTAGGCGGCCAGCAGTGTGCGGTCACCCGAGGAGCCGTCGTCGCCGGGCTCGATGGTGACGGTCTCGGAGTACCGGTAGGTGCCGCCGCGCAGGTAGACGGCGCCGCCGGAGGAGACGCGGGAGATCGCCGAGGCGAGCGTCGTCGGGTCGGACTCGGTTCCGGACGCGTCGGCGGTGCCGTCCGGTGCGGCGTACAGTGCGTCGCCGCCGGGCGGGTCGGTCGGCGGGTCCGTGGGGTCGGTCGGGGGATCGGTTGGGTCGGTCGGAGGGACGCCGTCGTCGGTGACCACCACGTCGTCGAAGGCGGCGGTGGCGTAGGAGGTCGCCAGGGCCATCCGCCCCCGGATCCACGTACCGTCGTCCGCCGAGGCGACGCTCTGCCCGTCGACGGAGGCGCTGATGCGGTCGCCTTCGGCGGTGATGTCGAGCGTGTACCAGGTTCCGGTGTCCACGGACATCGGCAGCGAGCCGATCACGTCGGTCCTGCCGCCGCTGACCGCCTGCAACTCGGCCCGGTCGGGGTAGAGGGCCAGCCGGTACATCTTGGTCGCACTCGTCGAGCGGGCTCCCAGAGCGGCGAAGGAGCCGGAGCCGTCGAACTCCCGGGGCTTGACGCGCACGGCGGCCCGGTAGTCGGACCAGTCGGAGTCGCCGCCGAACTGGCGGGCCAGTTCACTGCCCAGTTTGGCCTGCTGGAACACCTGCGAGTCGCCGTCGGAGACGACGTCCCAGTCGCCGCCCGACTTTGACCAGCCGCTCGGAGGGCCGCTCTCGAAGTCCTCGGAGACCAGTGTGGCCGCCGAGGCCGTGCTCACGGTGCTCAGCAGGCCCGCGGTGAGCGCCCCGAGCACCGGCACGGCCAGTGCGGCGCACCAGCGTGGCCCGCGCCTGGGAATGCGTTTTCCTGCCATTGGGGGATGCCTCCTGGTTGCTGTGGATAGGCCGGAGGGCGGCACCGAGGGTGCATTGTCAGAGACTCTTCGGAGTTGATGCAGGCAGATCAATCCGACTTCGGGTATCGGCCTCAGTGTCGCGGGGGTGGCGGCTCCCGTGTGGGTGCCGCGAGAGAATCATCGATGAGGATGATTCGCCTACAAGGGACTGAAAGCGCTTTCCCAAGAACGTAGGCGTTCGCTCGCGGTGCGTCAACGGTGCGTTCCATGATCTTTTGCGCGCTGAGGGCGCCGGAGCCGACGGAGGCGCGCCGCCTGGGGAGATGCGGGAGAGTCTCGGAGCGGATTCCCGCGCCGAGGCTCGCCTGCTGCGCCGCCGCCGTGGCCCGGCGACCGCAGCGGACGCCGGGCGCGCCTACTGGGCCTCGTCGCGGTAGGCGCCCTCGCTCCGTCCGGATGGCCGCGCACGCCTTCCCGCTGCTCGACAGCTGCCTGCAAGGCTTCGTGATCCAGGAGCGGAGCCGGCCGTCCAGTGGCGGGCGGCGGACTGTGCGGCCGGCGGAGCCGGTCGGCAATGCCGCGGCAAAGCGAACGGCCGCGGAAGCCGGAGGATTCCCGCGGTGTCCTCTGCCGCGCCGGAAACCGGCCGGATGCGATCGCAGCCGGGTCGTTCGGCGCCGCGATCGCCGCGTGCGTCGGCGGTCGGCCTAGCCGCACAAGAAAGCGCCCGGTATTACAGGTGAGTCCGGTGGAACAGTGTGCGGAATCGGGTTCGGCCGCGGCGTCCGGATGCTGCCCGGTTCCCGGAATATCGGGAGGCGGCGCCACGCGGGGGTAAAAACCTCGAATGTTTGGGAAAGGGGGTTGGTTCGCCCTCTGGAGGCGCGCAGACTGAGGATACAGGGCTGCGAGTGAGATGATCGGTCGGAGCCGGTTACGGTTGGCGGTCGGATGCTCGGGTCCCGGATGGTGATGCGCTCGTATAGCGCGGGCGATTTCCTGGAAGGGAGTGCAAAATGACCACCGCGAACCGTGGAGAGGTCGAGGCCGACATCAAGAACACGCTCGGCATCGTACCTCACTTCTTTTCCCGTATTCCCGACGAACTGATGGCGCCGGAATGGGAGATCTTCAAGCGACTCGAACTGGGCGAGACGCTTATCCCGAACAAGTACAAGGAACTCATGGGCGTCGCACTGCACTCCGAGACGAAGTGCCAGTACTGCACTTTGTTCCACACCGAGGCCGCGAAGCTGTTCGGCGCGACGGACGAGGAGATCCAGGAGGCCGTCCACTACGCCAAGAACAGCCTGGGCTGGAGTGCCTACCTCAACGGCATGCAGGAGGACCAGGAGGTCTTCAGGGACGAGCTTGCCCAGATCGGCGAGTACGTCGGCTCTACGGGCTGACCGTGCGACTGGAGCGAGAGCGCCTGGCCGTGCTCCGGGCGACCATGCACGCCCACGAGCTCGCGAGCCTGATGGCCGCGGCGCGGTACGTGGTGCACAATGCACCGGCCGGCGTGCCTGAAGAGGCGCGCCTGCAGCTCACGAAGGTGCTCGACGACTACGACGAGCAGGTCCGGCGGCTGCCTCCGCCTGCCGCGCAGGGGCCCGGTCCGGAGCGCGGTTCGCCGCCCGGACCGGTGCCGTGACCGGCCGCACGGCCGGAGACGGCACCGCCGCCCGCCCCGACGCGCCGAGCGCGTCGGGGCGGGCGGCTTACCAGGCCAGCTCGATGGAGCAGGCGTTGAGGCCGGAACCCGCACCCATCAGCAGAACCTGGTCGCCGCGGTCGAGATTGTCGGCGTGGGCGGCCAGAGTGAACAGAATGGTCGCCGCCGGTCCGGCTCGGCGGCCGGGTTCCGAACCCCGGCGATCTTGTAGCCGTCGTGAAGGGAAGCGATTTCCATGAGCGATGGCTACAAGATCGACGGTGCTGTGCCGGGTGCAGACGGCGCGGGAGCGCTGCTCCCCGCCCGGCCCGCGGACTGCTCGTGACCGTTAGTGTCCTCGACTTCGCGGGTAGTGGCAGCCCTGCGTGGAAGGAGTGGTGGTCGATGAGTCACGAGCCGACGCCCAGCCGTGCGGCGATCAAGGGGCACCCCATCCATCCGATGCTGGTCGCGCTGCCGATCGGCCTGGTCGTCGCCGCGCTGGCGGCGGACATCGGCTACCTGGCCGAAGGGTCGCGGGCCTGGGCCCTGGCCGGTGTGTGGCTGGTCGGCGGCGCCTTTTTCAGCGGCCTGATCGCCGCCGTGCCCGGCTTCGTGGACTTCGTCGGCAACCGGAGGATCCGCAGGAACGTGACGGCGTTGCGGCACGGAGCCGTCAACGGCGTCGTGGTGGTTCTGCTGCTCGTCTCCTTCCTGCTGAGGGTTCCCGACCCGGAAGGGGCGGTTCTGCCGTCGGGGCTGATACTTTCGGCGCTCAGCGCGGCGATCGTCGGCTATTCGGGATGGCTGGGCGGCGAGCTGTCCTACCGGCACATGTTCGGCGTCGACCCCTCGTAGCAGGAGGCGGCGCAGCCATGGGCCGGGGCGGCCGGGGCCTCCCCGCGGCTGCCCCCCCGGTGTCTCCCCGCTCCCGGATCGCCTCCGGACGCTGCCCTTGCCGGCCGGTGGAGGCGCCCGAGGGCGCCGGAGCGATCCATGCCGATGCTCAGCGCTGCCCAGCTCGCACGGGGGGCTCGTCGGGAACCAGCGCCTCGTCCGCGCCCGGGATCTCGGCCATCGGCCGATGCGCCTCCAGCAGCAGGCCGCCGCGGTTGCGGCCGTCGAGCACGTCGATGCCTCCGGCCGCGCCCGACTCCAGCAGTTTCTCCTTCCGCGCGCGGGAACTCTCCTTCGGCGCGGCGGTAGCGCAGCGGAGCCGGCACGAGGACGTTGACCGCCGGCCGATGACGCACCCGACCAGCACGAGGCCCACCAGTCGGGCGAGCGTGCCCATGCGATCGGCGGTACCGTCATCGCTGATGAACGCGTCCACCCGGGAACGCGGAGAAGGCGACCCGATGAGAGGGGCACCACCCGGGCGGGCCTGCGCGAGCGGCGCCGGCGCCTCGGTCCGGCCCGCCTCCCCGATTGCTCCGGCGGCGCGGATCCCCGCCCCACCGGGTTCCCGGCGGCAGGGCCGTCACCGGCCATGAACGCTGCCCGAGTCGTCCTCCGGCGGCCGGCGTTCATGGCCGGGCACTAGTGTGCTGCGTCGTATTCGGCGACGATCGAGGCCGGGATGCGCCCGCGGTCGTTGACCTGCTTTCCCTGCCGCTTGGCCCACTCCCGGATCGCGGCTGTGCGCTCCCGGTTGGCCGGCTGGTTCTTGCGCTTGGACCCGCCTTGCTTGGGCACGCGGATCTTACGGGCGGACTCGACGAACGGCGCGATCGCTGTTCTCAGCTTGTCGGCGTTCTCCGAATTGAGATCGATCTCATAGGAGGTGCCGTCGAGTCCGAAGGACACGGTTTCCTCGGCCTCGCCTCCCTCGACGTCGTCGTAGAGAAGTACCTGTACCTTCTGCGCCACTGCGCCTCCTCGAATGCCCGGCATTAACGGCCGCGGAACGGCGTCCGGCGCCCCGAGGGGCCGGGCCGCTCACCGCTGCGGGACGACAGCCCGGATGCACTGGCCGACCGGTGGTTCCGGCCCCGAGTGCCGACGGCCGCAACCGCCCTCGTCGGCGCCTCTGCAAATGCTGTCCGTCGCGGTCTTTCACGGTTCCTATTTCCTATTCTTACGGCAGGAACGCGTTTCACGTCAAGCCGGGCGCCGGGGCTATGGCGCATTCGAATCCGGGAAGGCGGGAATGCCGTCTGGAAAGTCGCCCCGGGTGTTGGGAATTGGCGGGCCCGGCGTGCGTCTCGGGGGGATTCCAGCGTTTGCGGCAACCGCGGGCTCCGGCGACGAGCGGAGTGCATTCGGCGGGTGCGGCCTCTCCGGGACGCTCCCGGCCGCGACTCGCCCGCGAGCCCGGCGTCGGTCAGGCGGACCGTCGCGGTCGAGTCGCTCGAGAGAGCCGGTGGCCATGGTCACCCCGGTACCTGCCCGGCGATCGGAGCGAAACCGACGGCGTGGAGATGCCGCCGTCATCCGCGCAGCCGCGGCCGGCCTCCGAGTCGAGCCGATCGGTGAGGTGTCCGCCGTCTCGGGCGTGTGGATCCCGCAGCATGAAGCCGGGGCGGAAGCGGTCGCCCGGCGACGCACTCCCGCTCCGAGGTGGCGGCCCAGTGGAACCGGGGGAGCACGGGTCGGACCCCCGGTCCCCGCGCGTCCGCGCGTCACTCGGCGTCGCGCGCCGCCTTGACCGCCCGGTACATCACGCCGCCCGCCTCCTTGCCGATCTGTCGTGCTCCGGCGCGCACACCCCTACCGAGCCTGCGCGGCCGCGAGCCGGGCTCGGTACCGCGGCGGGCGCCCGCGACCACCCCGCCGACGACCTTCCGCGCCGCCGTTCCGCGGTCCCGGCGCCCCTGCGCAGGGGAACGCGCCGGTCCGTGTTCGTGCGCCGGCCGCACTAGCCCCGCGGGGCGCACCGGCTGCCGGTGTTCGCAACCGCGCTGCTCGCAACTGCGATCTGCAACGCCGAACAGCGGAGACGGACCGTCGCTGCGAAGTGGCGGGCTTTCTTCCGCGCCGCGCATGAATCCCGGCGGCAGGGTGGCGGCGGCGCTTCGCCGGATCCGAAGGAGGGATGTAACTTTCCTACTAGGTATGTGACACTGCTGGTGGAAATTTTACGCGGCGAGGAACTCCTGCGGCCGGGCGCACGCGTCGGAAGGGACTGCTCCAGCTCATGGCCACTACTGACACCAGCGGGGCCGGAAATCCGGTACGCGACCTGCGGGCCGACCTCACCTCGTTGGCGACCGAGGCCCGCCGGAGCGATCTGAGCGGTATCGACCGGATGGCCACCGAGGACATCGTGCGCACCATGAACGCCGAGGACGCGACAGTGGCCCCCGCGGTGCGAGCCGTGTCCGGGGCCGTCGCCGCCGCTGTCGACGCCGTCGCAGCCCGGATGGCCAGCGGCGGCCGGCTCGTCTACGTCGGCGCGGGAACCGCGGGCCGACTGGGCGTGCTGGACGCCTCGGAGTGCCCGCCCACCTTCAACTCCGACCCGGAGCAGGTCATCGGGCTGATCGCCGGCGGACCGGCGGCGATCGACAGCGCGGTCGAGGGAGCCGAGGACGACGAGCGGGCCGCCGCCGCCGACCTGGACGCACTGGACCTGACGCCCGAGGACACCGTGGTGGGCGTCTCCGCCTCCGGGCGGACGCCCTACACCGTCGCGGCGGTCGCCCACGCCGCCCGGCGCGGCGCCCTCACCGTCGGCGTCTCCTCCAACCCGGGCTCGCCCCTGGGCGCGGCCGCCGCCCACGCGATCGAGGTCGACACCGGTCCCGAACTGCTCGCCGGCTCGACCCGGCTGAAGGCCGGCACCGCGCAGAAGCTCGTGCTGAACACGCTCTCCACCGTCGCGATGATCCGCCTGGGCAAGACCTACGGCAACCTCATGGTCGACGTCCGCAGCTCCAACGAGAAGCTGCGCGCACGTGCGCACCGGATCGTGGAGATGGCCACCGGTGCCGGCGACGACGAGGTGCGCCAGGCCCTCTCCGCGAGCGGCGGCGACGTCAAGACCGCGATCCTCACCATCCTCGGCCGCGTCGACGCCGCGGAGGCCGCCCGCCTCCTCGGCGCCTGCGGCGGTCGGCTCCGCGAGGCGGTCGAGGCGGCCGCCCCCGGGGGCTGACGCCCCTGCACTCCCCCCAACCCCGAGCCCGGAAGGAAGCAGGCGATGAGCGACTCGGGTGCCACCGGACACGCGGCGACAGCACGGGAGCTGCTCGCCCTGGTCGGCGGCGAGCACAATGTCACCTCCGTCACCAACTGCATCAGCCGGCTGCGAATCGGCCTCGCCGACCGCGCCCGCGTCCGTGAACAGGACATCCGCGACCACCCCAAAGTCCTCGGCGTGGTCGACGACGAGACCTTCCAGATCGTGCTGGGCCCGGCAGCGGTGTCGAAGGTCGCCGAGGAGTTCACCCGGCTGGTCGACGCCGAACGCGGAGCTGCGGGCGCCGGAGGCGGCGCGGCCTCTGCGACGGCGGAGCAGGCGGCGTCCGGCGCAGGTTCGGACGCAGAAGCGCTGGCCGCCAAGGGCCAGGCGATCCGGGCGGAGAACAAGCGGCGCAACGCCACCCCCTTCAAGCTGTTCCTGCGGCGCATCGCCAACATCTTCGTGCCGCTGATCCCCGCTCTGATCGCCTGCGGCATCCTGGCCGGGGTCACCGGCGTGTTCACCAACCTGGGCTGGCTGACCCCCGTCCTGCCCGCGCTGGACGCGATCGCCAAGGGGTTCATGTCCCTGATCGTGGTCTTCGTCGGGATGAACACCGCCAAGGAGTTCGGCGGCACCCCGGTCCTGGGCGGCGCGGTCGCCGCCATCATCCCCTTCGCCGGGGTGGCCGACATCCAGGTGTTCGGCGCCGAACTGGCCCCGGGCCAGGGCGGTGTGCTGGGAGCCCTGGGCGCTGCGGCGCTCTGCGCCTACGTCGAGCGCTGGAGCCGTCGGTGGGTGCCCGACACGCTGGACATCCTCATCACCCCCACCGTCGCGGTCCTGGTCTCGGGGCTGGTCACGGTGTACGGGCTGATGTTCGCGGCCGGAGAGGTGTCGGCGGCCATCGGAGTGGCGGCCGACTGGCTGCTGGGCCAGGCCGGAGCGCTGGCCGGACTGATCCTGGGCGGGTTGTTCCTGCCGCTGGTCATGCTGGGCCTGCACCAGGCGCTCATCCCGATCCACACCACCCTGATCGGCGGGGACGGCTACACCGTCCTGCTTCCGGTCCTGGCGATGGCCGGCGCAGGGCAGGTCGGCGCGGCCGCCGCGCTGTACGTGCGCCTTAAGCACAACGAGGGGATCCGCAGCACCATCCGCTCGGCGCTGCCCGCCGGCCTGCTCGGGGTGGGCGAGCCGCTGATCTACGGCGTGACTCTGCCTCTGGGACGCCCGTTCTTGACCGCCTGCGCCGGCGGGGCGGCCGGCGGCAGCTTCCTGGGCCTGGCCAACCAGCTGGGGGTGAGCGCGGGCTCGACCGCGATCGGCCCCTCAGGGCTGGCACTGTTCCCCCTGCTGCAGGGCAGCCGGGGCATCGGGGCAGCGGTCCTGGTCTACGGCCTGGGCCTGGTGGTGGGCTATATCGCCGGGTTCGTGCTGACCTACTTCTTCGGGCTCAGCCGCCAGGCCGCGGCCGAGCTGAACGCCGCAGAGCGCATCGCGCCGGACGCCTCGCCAGACGACGCTCCCGCGGCCCAAGCACCGTCGGCGGGGGACAGTGCCCGGCGGACGGACGCACATGCCGCGTCGGGGAGCTGACGGCCCGAGCGGAGCGCCGGTCGGCTGCGGACACAACAGGGCCGTGCTCAAGGAGCCGGTTCGCGGCGCCCGGTCCCGGCACAGGTCGCGCCCGTGTCTGCCCCGGTGCACGGGGCAGAACGGAGCACGCCCTGGAGGGACCGGGCCGCCCGCCGCGGATCCACTCGACGGCCGCGCCCGGACGTCCCTTAGGTTTGCCCTGTGCCGCAGACAACGCCCGACAACGACCGCCCCCGCCGCCTGAGCGCCGAACAGGCGGGACCGCCCCTCGCCCACCACGGGGAAGGCCCCGTGTGGTGTCCCGCCGACGGCTCACTGCGGTGGATGGACATGCTGGCCGGTGACATCCTGGCCCGCCGCCACACCGACGGTGCCATCGAGCGCACCGGGGTCGGCCGCATCGCCGCTGCCGTGCGCCCCCGCCGGAACGGCGGTTTCGTCGTGGCGGTGGAGCGCGGCTTCGCGCTCATCGAACCCGGTTCCACCGAGCTCCACCGGCTGCCGGAGGTGTGGAACGACCCCGGTGTGCGGATGAACGAGGGCGGGTGCGACCCGCGGGGCCGCTTCTACTGCGGATCCATGGCCTACGACGCCGCGCCGGGGCGCGGAGCCCTCTACCGGCTCGACCCCGACCGCAGCGTGGCCCGGGTCCTCGACGGCGTCACGATCTCCAACGGGCTGGCGTGGGCACCCCCCGGCGACCGCGCCTACTACGTCGACACGCCCACGCACCGCATCGACGCCTTCGACGTAGCCCCCGACGGGGAACTGGGCGAACGGCGCGCGTTCGTGGAGATCCCACCCGAGCAGGGCAACCCCGACGGCATCTGCCTGGACACCGAGGGCGGGGTCTGGGTGGCGCTGTGGGACGGCTCCGCCGTCCACCGCTACACCCCCGGCGGGCGGCTCGACACCGTGGTGGAACTGCCCGTTCCGCGCCCGACCGCCTGCACCTTCGCGGGCCCGGACCTGTCCGAGCTGTACATCACCACGTCGGCGGAGGGCATCGACACCGAGCGGTGGCCGCAGGCGGGCGCCCTGTTCCGGGTCGTGCCGGGTCCGGTGGGCACGCCGCCCCTGGAGTTCGCCGGCTGATCATTGAACCGGGAGCCTGCGGGCGGCTTGGGGCCTCTCAGCCGCCGCCCGCGCAGCGGGGCCCGGCGCCGGAGCACTCCGCCGGAGGCGGACAACAGGAGTGCATCCTCGACGATCGGCACAAGCAAGGCATCGAGGCGTGAACCGCCTCTTATCGTCGCCGTATGCGGGAGCGCATACGTTCCGTTGGCAACCGCGCCGCCTGATCGGCGACATGACACGAACACCGCCGTCAGTACGGGGATGCAGTAGTGACCGACAGCGAACAATGGCCGGCGGCGACGCAGCGGGACGCGGCGGAGAGGGCGCGGGAAGGCACCGGCCTCGGCGACGACGGCTTCGGTACCCGGCCGGGAACACGCATCCGGCGGGCGCTGAGCCTCGCCGCCCGGCCCGGGCCCTGGAAGCGCGGCCCGGTGCCGGCGGCGCTGGCGGTGCTGCTGGGCCTGCTCATGCTGCTGCACGCGGAGATCCCGAACCGGATCGGGGGCATCGGCAGCCTGGTGGAGACCTTCCTACCGTGGTTCGGCCTGCTCATCCCGGTGCTGCTGGCGGCGGCGCTGTGGCGCCGCTCCGCCTCCGCGGTGGCGGCGCTGCTGCTGGTGCCGGTGACGGTCTGGCTGAACCTATTCGGCGGGCCGCTCGTCGACGAGTCCCGACCGGGTGGCGACCTCACGGTGGTCAGCCACAACGTCGGCGCCGGCAACCCCGCCCCGGGCGGAACCGCCCGCGACCTGGCCGCTTCCGGCGCGGACCTGCTGGCGCTGGAGGAGATCACCGCGCAGACGAAGACGCTGTATGACGAGGAGTTGGCGAAGGTGTACCCCTACCACGCGGTGCGGGGCACGGTGGGGCTCTGGAGCAGGCTGCCGCTGTCGGACACCGAGCCGGTCGACCTCAGGATGGACTACGGGCCGCTGGCGGAAACCGAGCCGCCCGACGTGATGGCGGCCGACGACCGGGCGCTGCGCACCACGGTGGCCACGGAGCGCGGTCCGCTGGCGGTGTATGTCGCCCACCTGGGGTCCGTACGGGTGATGCCGAGGGGAGGCTTCTGGACGGACTCGCGCGACAGAGGCGCGCAGGCGCTTGCCGAGGCCGTCGCCGCAGAACAGAACGAGCGGGTGGTACTGCTCGGCGACCTCAACGGCACTACGGACGACCGCGCGTTCGACGGCATCACCTCGCAGCTGCACTCGGCTCAGGACGAGGCGGGGCACGGCTTCGGCTTCAGCTGGCCGGCGGCGTTCCCTGTCGCGCGGATCGACCAGGTCCTCGTCCGCGGCGTGGAGGCGGAGAGCTCGTGGGTGCTTTCGGCAACCGGCAGCGACCATCTGCCGGTGGCGGCCGCAATCAGCTGGTGAGCACCGGCCGGGCCTGAAAGGGCCTCCTGATGCCGGCCTCCTGCACTTCCTGCGCTCAGCGGGGCGAAGCCGTAGCAGCTCAGTCCGGCCAGAGCCGCCCATCCTCGGGCCTCGGGGCGCCAGCGGGCGACGACGAGCGCCGGCGCTGCGGCGGTGTAGGACGCACGGCGAGCCCCGGGATGAAGGGCAGGGTGGCCAGGCCGGAGGCGGTCGTGCCGCGCCGGCCGGAAGGTTCCTCCGGCGTCGAACAGCGGCGACGCGTCCACCGTCTCCGCGGTCCCCGCGCGCCTCGCCTCGGAGAACATGACATCGAAGAAATCGGTCCGGAAGCTGCCGTCCCCATGGCGGTGCACGGCGAATCCCTCGCTTCCGCGGGTAATTGCCGCGCCCGATTGCTCGAAAGTATCGACCGGCGCTCTCGCCGGCTGCTCGCGGGTTTCCAGCGAGTTGTCCATTCCAAGGGCGCGGGGAATGATCGCTTCTCCGGAGTGCCGTCGAAACTCGGACGCACCTGGAGAATTCCGTGGTCAGCCTGGTTCTCCCAGGTCAGTGCGGATTGAGAGCGGTGGCAACGAACGGGCGGATGCCGCGGTGCGCTCATTATGGGTCGCTGTGGAACGCCGCCTCGTCCGTCGCTGTCTGGGCGGCGAAATGCCTGTTCACAGATGGCGAATAGGAGCTAGCGGTCGCGGGGCCGCCGATAACGGAAGCAAGGGATACCCGCCTTAAGTGGAAATGTGAGACTCTTGACGGCGAGGCTGCAGATCGTCCGTCGCCGAGGCCGCACGAAGCGGCGCGGAAAGTGGTGTCTCCTATGGCCGGATCGTCTGAGTCGGCAGCGTCTGCAGCGCGGGAGCGGGAGGGAGGCGGACGGTTCGACTGGCGGGGTCTCAGAGCCGATCTGCGCGGCGCGGTGCCCGATGCCGCCATCGCCCTGGTGATCACCGGCGTGATCTTCGTCTGGCTTTATGTCCGGGTGGAGAACGGGACCTCGGCGACGACCCGGGTCATGCCGATGCTTGCCGATGCGCCCGAGTTCTGGATGTACTGGCTGTCCCAGGCGTTCGGCTGGTCGGGGCTGCTGTGGGCCTACATCACCGTCTTGTTCGGACTGCTCCGATCCGGGCCCCGGCCTCCGTGGGGATGGCTGACGGTGCCGCGGGTGGAGAAGCTGCACCGCACGACGAGCCTGACCACCGTCGGGCTGATGTTCATGCACGCCTTCATGTTCTTCGCCGACCAGGTCCGGTCGAACCAGCAGGACCACTCCTGGGCCGGCGGGATCCTCACGGCCTTCGCAGACGTCTTCGTTCCCGGCGTCTACGCCTCCGGCACCGGCCGCATCGCCATCCTGCTCGGCCTGCTCGCGTTCTACCTCGCGATCCCGTTGGGCCTGGCCTTCTACCTGCGGCAGCGGACCGGCTCCCGCATGTGGCGCGCCCTGCACCGGTTCATCATCGTGGTCTACGTCCTCAGCGTGTGGCACACCCTGCTGTACGGCACGAACGTCTGGTACGACGGCCCGTTCCGCACCCTGGTGTGGGCGCTGCAGATGCCGCTCGCCGGGCTGCTGCTGCTGCGCCTGCTCACGCCCGCGCGCCCCAGCGAACGCCTGCGCCTGCGGGGAGCGGGCAGGGAGTCGCGGCCGCTGCCCCTGACGGCGCGGATCGCCGGACGACTCGCCGTCGCGGCCGCCGTCCCCGGACTGCTGGCCGTCGTCATCACCGGAGCCGACGGCGGGCGCACCCCGGGGGGCGCGTCGCCGGGGCTCTGGCCCGAGCAATGGGTGATCTGGGCGGGCCTGCTGGTGCTGACCCTCGTACTGGTGGCCGTCGCCTACCGTCTGCGACCTTCGGCGGCGGTGCGAGCGTCGGGACCGAAGACCGTCGGCACACGGCGGTAGCGCCACCCGGCTTCCCAGCGCGCATCGCCTGCCGCCGTTCCGGTCGTGCCCGGCGGGTGCCTCCGCTGCAGCGCGGCAGCGTGTCAGGGATGCTCGATGCGGGGAGCGGCCGCGGTGGCGGCGAAGGCGATGCGCCGACGTCGCGGCGTATCCGCTCCCGACTCCGCCGGAGGACCTCGGAGGGCAGGGTGCCGCCGTGGACTATGACGCCGTGTAGGGCCCCGGCCGGACACTCCGGCCGTCTGCGGACGGCGCTACCCGTCCTTGCATAAAGAGCATACGATAATGCCCATGACGCAAGAAGATGGAGAGTTGGACGGCCTGGTGCGCAAGCGCATCCGCGCCCTGCGGGTGGCGCAGGGCTGGTCCCTGGAGGAGCTGGCCACCCGCGCCCACCTCAGCCAGTCCTCACTGAGCCGCATTGAGAGCGGTCGGCGCCGACTCGCACTGGATCAGCTGGTCACCCTGGCCCGTGCCCTGGACACCACGCTGGACCAGCTTGTGGAGACCGCCGCCGACGACATCGTCACCAGCCCGGTGGTCGACGGCGCCCACGGCCGTATGCGCTGGCCCGTGAAGAGCGACCCCGGGATGACCGTTGTACGCCAGCGCATGACGGACCCGCCGCCCGACAATCCCGCACGCATGCGCGCCCACCCCGGACGCGAATGGCTCGTCGTCCTGTCCGGCACCGCGACCCTCATGCTCGGCCACCGCCGCTTCCGCATCGAGACCAACCAGGCCGCCGAATTCCCCACGATGATGCCGCACGCGATCGGTGCCGAGGGCGGGCCCTGCGAGATCCTGGGCATGTTCGACCGCGATGCCCGCCGCGGCCACCAGCGCGAGGGCGTCGTCGACGATCCTCAGAGCACGGACGCGTGACGGGGCACACGCGACGGCGACATCTTGCGCGTCAGGCAGCGCGGGCAGCGATTGTCTTGCGTAAACAGGGAACCATTATGCCGCATACGCATTGCACTCCTACCGTGGAGGCATGAACCGAGCACACACGCACACCCCCGACCACGGCGCTCAGCACGGACGCCACCAGGAGCACGACGCCGACGGCCAGGCGGAGCTCCTCGACCTGGACGCCGAGGTCTTCGCCGAGCACATCGCCTCCATCGCCGCATGGCTGCCACTGACGACGAGCCCCCGCCGGATCGTGGATCTGGGCTGCGGCACAGGCGCGGGCACATTCACCCTCCTCGACCGCTTCCCGGACGCGCACGTCACCGCCGTCGACACATCCGCCGGACACCTTCAGCACCTGCACGCCAAGGCGTGCGCCCGTGGCCTGGAGGGGCAGGTGCGCACCGTGCAGGCCGACCTCGACGACCCCGCCTGGCCCGACCTCGGCTCACCGGACCTGGTGTGGGCGTCGGCGTCGCTGCATCACATGGCCCACCCCGAACGCGCTCTGCGCAACGTCCACGGCGCGCTCGCACCGGGCGGCCTGCTCGCCGTCGTGGAGCTGGCCGGCTTCCCCCGCTTCCTGCCCGAGGGCGCCCCCGAAGAGCAGCCCGGCCTGGAGGAGCGCTGCCATGCCGTCACCGACCGCCTCCACGCCGAGCACCTGCCCCACCGCGGCGCCGACTGGGGGCCGATGCTGACTGCCGCCGGCTTCACGGTCGAGGGCGAACGGGCCGTCTCCGTGAACATCGAGGGCTCCCGCAGCGAAGCGATCGGCCGCTACGCCCTCGGCGGCCTGCAGCGCATCCGCAGCGCCGCCGCCGGTTGGCTCTCCGCCGAGGACCTCACCGCGCTCGACCGGCTCCTGGACACCGGCGACCCGCGCAGCCTCCTGCACCGCGACGACCTGGTGATGCGCACGGAACGCACGGTGTGGGCCGCACGCCGCACCTGATTCCGGGCATCCCTGTCGCGGTCGGGTGCAGGACCCGCGCACTTCCGTGCCCAGCACCGCCCCCGCGCACCGTCCGCACGGTCCGGTGCGGAGCGCTCCCCGGCAGGCTGCCGACCGCGCCCTACCGCCAGGTCGCGGTGTCGGGGTCGATGCCGTGGGCGCGAGCGCTGGCGTCGACGATGCGACGAAACCATGGGGCAAGGCCGGTGCGGACGCCGTCGTAGTGGGCGGAGAACCCCGGATCGGCCTCGTACATGCGGCCGAGGCAGACCTGCATTCGCCTGGTGAGCGGAAAGTACGAGGCGGCGAAGACATCGCGGTGCCGCTCGACGAGCCGGTTCGCTTCCAGGCTGCCAGGTGCGACACCGGCTTCCATCGCATTCCCCAGGGCGCGGTCGAGTTCGGCGACGGCTTCGGCGACGGCCTGCCATTCCTTGGGACCGCGAGAGGCGGAGCGTTCGGCGTACTGCTGCCACTGCGTCGTGTCTCCGTAGCGCTGACGGGCGCGGGCGGGCGAGTCCGGTCCCACCGGGGACCGAAGATCGCGGCCTGCTGCTCGGCGGTCAGCAGCAGGCCGCGGTCGTGGGCGTCGATCATCCGATCCAGCCCGGCGCTGAGACTCTGAAGGCGGTCGATCCGTTCAGCGACCCGGGCTCGCTGCGCGCGCAGCGCGCCCGGTACGTCGGCGGTCGTCCAAGACGGCCCGGATCCCCTCCAGGCCGAGACCGATCTCGCGGTAGACGACGATGCGGTGGAGGCGCTCCAGATCATCGGCGGTGTAGATCCGGTATCCGGCAGTCGTGCGCAGCGACGGCCGCGCCAGACCGATCTCATCCCAGTGGTGCAGCGCGCGGACCGTCACCTCCAGACGTTTCGCGACCTGACCGACGGTCAGGCCGTCGGCGCCAGCGGCATCAGACATCTTCCCCAGTGTCCCCGCGCCCGGCGGCCGGTGGGGTGATCCCGACGGCTTTCAGATTCCGCGCCTCCTGACTCGCCGGATCGAAGGGCTTCGCGGCGGTGAAGACGATCCGCGCGTTCTCGGGGGTGGCCACCACCGCATCGCGGGTGTTCCAGGGAGTGTCCCGCGGTCCGTCGACCGAGCTCGGGCGCAACGCACGACAGGCCTGGACGAAGGGGTCGACCTGGCTGAGCACGCACGCGAAACCGACGCTCATCGCTGGCGGCCGCTCCGGAGCGCCCGCCCCGAGACGAGGAGTACGTCCTGGAACGCCCACCGGCGCAGATGCACCAGGCTGTCGGGGATGCTGAACAGCTCGAAGAACCCGAGTCCGCGAGTCCAGAAGTCCACCGACGCCTCCAGGTCGCTCGTGGGGATCGTCGCGAACGCCGGCATTCCATAGATGCCGCGGAACGGCTCCGGCGGAATCGCATCCGGGCCGGGTGGCGGCACGGGACTCGTCTCGAACGCGTTGTAGTGATCGCTCATGGCGCCACCCTCCGGCCTCACGCGACGTGAGGGTCAAGTCCCCGGCCTCCAACCGACCGCCAGGTCATCGGGCTTGGAACTGACGTCCACAGGTTCAGCGTGCCGGCGCGTCGATCGAGGGTGGGAGCCGCTACCCGCCGCTGGGCCGGCAGAACCCGGCCGGGCGGGACTGACTTCGTCGTCGGAACGCCTTCACGTTCGATCAGCCCGGTTGCGAGTGGCTACCCTTCTTCGGTCCGGGGTGCGGGCGCGGACCGCTCCGTATTCCGGCAGCGGCCGTGCGCGGGGGCGATGCCGTCCATCAGCAGGTCGAGTAGCCGCTCGGCCTGCTCCCGCTGGTGGTCGGCTCCGGCGACGAGGGTGACTCCCGCCAGGGTCATGAGGATGTCGGTGGCAGGTGTGTCCTCACGGATCACCCCCTGGGTGATCCCGGCGATGCGGAACCCTTCGACCGCTCCGGTCAGCTGCTCCCGCGTCTGCGAGCTCAGTTCGGCGTCGCTCCGCAGGAGGGTCTTGAGCGTGTCAGCCATGCCGTGCTTGGTGGCGAGGTAGTCCAGCACCTCCGACATCCACGCTCGCAGGGCCCGGTCGGCGGGCAGTTCGCCCAGGAGCTGCTCGGTTCGGGCGGCGAGCCGGGCCGTCTCGTAGCGGTAGGTGGCGTCGACGAGCTGTTCGCGGGTGGGAAAGCGCCGGTACAGGGTGCCGATTCCGACGCCCGCGTCCTTGGCGATCTGCTTCAGGGTTGCGGCCGCGCCGTCGCGGGTGAAGGCTCGGGCGGCCGCGGCGAGCAGCTTGTCTTCGTTGGCGCGTGCGTCGGCCCGTATCGGCCGGTCGGATGGAGCGGGCATGCGGGTGGATTCCTCTCGCCTTGCTATCCGGAGTCGAATCCGCTTAGATTTGCGTTCAAGCGGACCCTGCTCCGCTTACTCGGACGGTAGCAGCCGGCCGCCGGCCGCCCCAACGCCTCAGCCGCACCCACAGGAAGGCCGCCCCACCATGCAGTACCGCACGCTGGGCAGTACCGGAGTCCACGTCAGCTCGTTGTGCCTGGGCGCGATGATGCTCGGCGCATGGGGCAATCCGGACCACGACGACGCGATCGGCATCGTCCGCACCGCCCTCGACGCGGGGGTCAACATCATCGACACCGCCGACGTCTACTCGGGCGGCGAATCCGAGACCATCGTCGGCAAGGCGATCGCCGGACGGCGCGACGACGTCGTCCTTGCGACCAAGGTGTCGAGCCCCATGGGCCCTGGTCTCAACCAGCGCGGTGCCTCGCGGCGCTGGATCGTGCGGGCCTGCGAGGAGAGCCTGCGCCGCCTGGGCACCGATCACATCGACCTGTACCAGGTGCACCGGCCCGACCCCGCTACCGACCTCGACGAGACCCTGGGCGCGCTGTCCGATCTCGTCCGCGCAGGCAAAATCCGCTACGCGGGGTCCTCGACGTTCGCGCCCTCGACCATCGTCCAGGCGCAGTGGACGGCCGAGCGGCGCGGGCGAGAGCGATTCGTCTGCGAGCAGCCGCCTTACTCCCTGCTGAGCCGGGGCGTGGAGGCCGACGCGCTGCCCACCTGCCAGACCTACGGGATGGGGGTGCTCGCCTGGAGCCCGCTGGCCGGAGGCTGGCTGTCCGGCCGCTGGCACCGCGACGCGGCCGAGCCGTCCAGCCACCGCACGAAGACGATGCCCTTCCGGACCACGCTCTCCCACTACGACCTGGATGTCCCGGGCAACCAGGCCAAATTGGACGCCGCAACCGAGCTCGCCGGCATCGCGGAGGAAGCGGGCCTGACGCTGATCCAGATGGCGCTGGCGTTCGCGACCGCGCATCCTGCGGTCTCCGCGGCGATCGTCGGCCCCCGCACCGCCGAGCACCTCCGCAGCCAGCTGAGCGCCGCGGACACCGTCTTGGAACCCGACCTGCTTGACCGCATCGACCGCGTCGTGGCGCCCGGAACCGACCTCAACCCCGATGACACGGGCTACAGCGCGGCCGCCTTGGCCGACCCGAAGCACCGCCGACGCGCCGCCGCATAGGAAGCCTCAGCGGCGACCGGACTCCTCTACCGTCCGCGAGCCCGGTGCAGACATCCGCTGCGCGGGCACTCGGTCCTACGCCGGGTCCTGGCGCTCTAGGCACTCGCCGTGCTCACCATCATCGGCTCCGTGCTGCCTGAGCAGTCATCGTGGTCGGTCTGCTCGTCCTTGTGCCGCCCCGGACGTACCCCTCGGCGCCGGCCCGTCCACTTCGGCTGACCTGGGCCTTTCGGGCTGGGAGAACAGGCCGAATGCACATGGTGCACGCCGGATCCGGCGGCGAGGCTGGAGCCGTGTCCGAACGGCCGACACTCGCTGGCATCGGCTCGGCCCGACGGACCGGTGGGCTCCGGGGGTTCCCGCACGTGGCACCGCACCCGGCGACCGGGGGCCGACCGTTGCGCGGCGGCCCGGGGGCGGCCGCGGAGCTTGGGAGGAGAGGGAAATGAGTGTCGCGGATACCTATCCCGTCCACGTGCAGGCCCGGCTGGACGAACCGCTGTCCCGATGGCTGTGGTTGGTCAAGTGGCTGCTGGTCCTGCCCCATCTGGTGGTACTGGCGGTGCTGTGGCTCGTCGTCGTGGTGCTCACCGTGGTCGCGTTCGTCGCGATCCTGATCACCGGCAGGTACCCGCGCGCCCTCTTCGACTTCGACGTCGGGGTGCTGCGCTGGAGCTGGCGGGTCCACTACTACGCGTACGGCGCGCTGGGCACCGACCGCTACCCGCCGTTCACGCTGGCCGACGTGCCCGACTATCCGGCACGGCTGCACATCGACTATCCGGCGCAGCTCTCCCGCGGTCTGGTGCTGGTGAAGTGGTGGCTGCTCGCCATCCCGCAGTACCTGGTGGTGGCGGTGTTCCTCAGCGGTGCCGTGTACCTGACCACCGGCTCCGGCGACGAGACCCGCAACTGGGGCGGCATCGGGCTCATCGGCCTGCTGGTGCTCTTCGCCGCGCTCAGCCTCGCCGTCCGAGGACGCTACCCGCGGTCGATATTCGACTTCGTGCTGGGCATGGACCGCTGGGTCCTGCGGGTCGCCGCCTACGCCTGGCTGATGACCGACCGCTATCCGCCCTTCCGGATGGACATGGGGCCCAACGATCCCGCCGGACCGGTCGGCGCCGACGACAGCGCGCCGGCGCCTCCGCAGGGCGGCGAACCCGAGCCGGCCCCGGCTCCGACGCCGACGCGGCGTTAGATGTGAAGGCGGCGGTTCGCGGGGCGCCGCGAACCCTCTGCCGGTGATGACGCCAGACCGCAACCGGACTGCCGGCTGGGTCTCGCTGATCCGGTCGAGCTTCCACCGCCTCGGCTCAGCACCCCCGGGAACCGCCCTTCCGGGGGTGCTCGCGATCGCTGCCGACGTACCCGCCCAGGAAATCGACGTCTACAGGATGACGTCCGCACGCGTGCCCCACCCGCGCGCTGGTTCTCATGCGGTGGGGTCGGAGGCGTATGCGGGGCGTCCGGCGGGCCGGTAGACCTGGAGGACGATGCCCTTCGGGAAGGCCCGCGACTCTACGAGGTCGAGCGCCAGATCCGGTCCGCTGTCGGGGAACAGGCGCGCACCCTGCCCCACGATCACCGGCGCCACGAGCAGGGCGAGTTCGTCGACGAGCTCGTGGGCGAGCAACCAGCGGGTCAGTGCGCCGCTGCCGTGCACCTGCAACTCGCCTCCCGGGCGAGCCTTCAGCTCGCGGATCGCGCTCGCGAGGCCACCCGAGAGCACGGTCGTGTTCGCCCACGCCGGATCGGTGATCGTGGTGGACGCCACGTACTTCGGTCGCGTGTTCAGGGCCGCGGAGATCGGGTTGTCGCCTTGGGCGGCGCCCCAGGTGCCGGTTCCCCAGGACCAGAGGAACATCTCGTAGGTGCGGCGTCCGAACAGGAATGCCTCGGCTCGCTGGTAGTACTCTCCGACGAAGGCCAGCGACTCGTCGTCGAACAGCGGCCTGGCCCAGCCGCCGCGCTCCATACCCGGGTCGAATTCCGGGTGGCGTCCGCCGTTGGACTGGAAGACGCCGTCGACGGACACCTGGATGTTGGCCATCAGTTTCACGTGGGCGGTTCCCTATCTCTTGTGGCCGTCACGCACGGATGCGCGACGGTCTGCTCGATCTCGGTTCGGTGCGGGAAGAACCGCGGGGGAATCGCCGTCCACGCTGGTGGACTTCGGCGCAGCGGGAGCATCGAGCCCCCCCGGAGTTCGGCGACGCCGCCCAGGTGACCGGGGCGACGGACGATTCGAGTCGGCCGGCGAGCCTCGGACGCCGAACTTCAGCGCGAATAGTCGATTCGTTTGCCTCGGCGGCAGGTACAGGGGAACGGCAGTCGCCGATAAGGCCGCATCGGCGATCGTAGCTGCGCTGCGGCAGCGGCTGGGGGCATTCCTGCCTGATCGGCGAGGCCGGTGCTGGGCCACTGGCTCACTAGTGGCTTCACCGGTCGAAACCTGATTCCGTTTCTTGACAATGCATGTCGGCCCGGGTCGTTCGGCCACCCGGGCCCTGGCGGTTCGATCGCCCTCGGCGACCCCGATAGCGGTGTCGGCTTCGGCTACGTCACGAACCTCTGGAACTTCCGGCCCGACGACCCGCAGGCGTCGAACCTGGGCAAGGCCGTCCGGTCCTGCCTCGGTTGAGACCTCCCTCGCGGGCGTGGGACACGACTGCGCCGGACGGGGCCGTGGCAGCGCGCAATCGCTGGCCCCGGTGGCCCGGGAGCCGCCCCGCCCCTCTTCGCCGTCGTTTTCGAGCTCTCACCGTTCACCGGGACGCCCATTGCGCCTGCTGCCGGTGCTGCCCGGGGGAGGTGGCTGTCCACGGTGCAGAAGAGGCGTACGCGCGTGCGGCCCCCTCGCCAGCACTGCCGGGCGCGATCCACGACATTCGGGGCGGCCCCACTCACGCCATCCTCGACGTCCGGGCCGCAGGGGGCGTGCAGTGCCGGACCGACAGGCGCCACGACCACGCCGAACGGGCGAATCGGTTACATGGCGTAACTGAATAGCATGAGGTGAGGCTGCATGTGCATGCCCTATCACTCGGCACCGGAGCACTCCCCATGAAGTACACCGTCTCGATCGAGATCGCCCTACCGCGGGAGCGGGTAGTCCAGCTGCTCGCCGACCCGGCACACATGCCGAAATGGCTGCGGGGTCTGGTACTGCACGAACCGCTGAGTGGGGTGCACGGGCAGGTCGGTACCGAATCGCGGGTCGTGATGCAGATGGGGAAGCAGAGGATGGAGTGCACCGAGACCATCACCCGTCGGGAACCGGCAGACCTGCGCGGGATCCCGAAAGGGCACGCCGTCCACTTCGATCGCGAGATCGTCGGCGAGGGAATGTGGAGCGCAGTGCGCGAAACGCTGACCGAAGGCGGTCCGCAGAAAACGCTCTGGGTGAGCGAGAGCGAATACCGCTTCAGCGGTTTGATGATGCGTCTGGTGGGGCGCCTGATGCCCGGCGCCTTCCGCAAGCAGTCGCAACAGCACATGCAGGACTTCAAGGCGTTCGCGGAAGAGGGGAAGGACGTCCGCGAAGCGAAAGGCTGATCAGGTGTCGATCGCCGGTTCGATCTGCCACTCTGCCGCAGAGTTCGTGACGGTCGCTCCTCAGACAAGGTGGAGAGGGCGCTGCCGACCCATTCGACTCCCTCCAGGTCGGCGACCTGTTGTTCTACGACGCGCGTAGCGCCGGTTTGCTGCTGTGGATCACGTGGTGCGCGGCGATGCGATGCGAGCCCGACTATATGAATCCTCCGCGCCAGGAGTTCAGTTCCTCCGGTTTCTTTCCACCCGCCCGCACCCCCACGCGCGTCGGGGTGCGGAGAGCGCCCGACGCGCGCCCCCGCACCCCCGGCATCAGGCGAACAGGAAGGCGACCAGCACCACGATGGCCGCGAGAGCCGCCCCACGTGTCGTCCACACGAACACCGCGGCAAGGCGGGGAGGCAGGGCGTCGAGGCGATTGCGGCCTCGCTGCCGCCAGACGATCGTCGGATTGACCAGCACCGCGATCTGCGCGACCACGCCGACCAGAACGAACAGATGCATCGGGTCGACCAGGGCGTCGATGATCCCCGACATCAGCGGTACAGCACCGCGAACACGGCGACCATCAGGATGGTCGACAGCAGGGCGAGGCGCAGGACCCACATGGCCCCGGATGAGGGTTCACTCCCGCTGTAGATGCTGGACCGAAGGAGGCGCCACGTCGGCGTGAACATCAACGCGATCGCGCAGGCGATGTAGAACAGCGCGAAGATGATCAGCGGATCGGTCAGTCCGCTCATGAACTCGTCCACGGAGGTCTCCGTCCCTTGTCGGTGTCCGGGGCGTGACACTGGTTTCCAGGGGAACGGACGTACGCGTACTCCGACCGGTTCCGGAACCATTGCGCCGCGGGCACGACCGCGACGAGGTCCACCGCAGCAGCCGCGAGGTAGGTCGTTGAGGCGATCGGGTGTTGGATGCCGGCGGGGTGGCGCCCGGCTGTTCTGGCCGTGTCGGCGAGCAGCCTTGCCGGTGCCGGCAAGTCTGCAAGGCGGGATCCCAGGCGAGGTGCCATCCGACGGCGTAGGCGCGGCAACGGAAAAGGCGCCGCGGCGCCTCCCGGGGCCCGCAGGAGGCCGGTTGCTACAATCTTGAGCCCGGACACATCGAGGCGGGAGTCCGTCTCGACCGGGGACGCGAAAGGGACGAAGCGAGAGCAGACCATGGCGCCAGGAGTCCTTAGCTCGTTTTATGCAGCGCCCTGCTGGTAGCCGCCCCTGCCCAGAATCGGGAACCCCACCTCGCCGACCTCCTCTTACCGTGCCTGGCCGTCGCGGTCGCCGCGTTCTTGGCCCGACTCGGCTGGGCGCTGGCAGGCGCCCTGGTGGATCTGCTTCGGGGCCGCGCCGCCCGCCTTCGGCGTGCTGAGGCCCGTGCGGCCGCCCTCAATACGGTGAACGGCGCGGTGACGGGGACGGCGGTGCAGGCCGCGAGCGTCGGCGAAGTCCACATCCACCACCACTGCCGCTGCACACGCCCGCCCGCGGACCACCGCCCCGGCAGCACGCCGGAACCCGCCGACCCCCGCCCGGTCCGATGAGGTCGCGCGCCCCACGGACCGGGCGGGGTGTCGCCCGAAGGCCCAGGGGTGCTCCGACACAGCGGCACCCGGGTTGACGGGCTGGGTGTCCGGTTCGCCCGAGCGAGCTTGTGCGGCGCTACGTGCCGGGGCGGCGGCCGATCCGGCGCGCCGGATCGGTCAGTGTCCGCCTGATGCGACCCGGTCAACGTTTCCGGTCACAGCACTGGCGCCCCCGCATCCCGCGGCGCGACCTGCTCCCTGGGAGCAGGTCGTCTGTCGAGGGATCCGCGATCACGGCCGGTGGCGGAAGGTGATGCGCATCAGCCGGCTGTCAGCCCAGTCTTCGAGCCGAGTCGGCCGGATGGTGCCGGGATCGTGGGGCTGATTGAGATCCGCGACGATCTCCGCCAGCACGGCCTGACGTTCGGCTGGGTCGATGACAGGCGTGGCCCGCGCAGGCAGATCTGCACGGATCCCGTTCTTGAGGTGGAAGGTGAAGTCGGGATTGGCGAGAAGGTTCGCATGCCAGTCGGTTGCGGCGCCGCCGGCGCCGCTGCACAGGTAGGTGGTGCCCGCAGCTCGGTAGAAGAAGATCTCGATGCGGCGTGCTCGGCCGGTGCGGCGCCCCAGCGTCGTGATGTCGATGATCCGTTCTCGGGTGCCTGCGGCAGGGGTGATCTCGATGGCTCCTCGGATGCGGTTGGGCAGGTGTGACAAAGACGCGTCTCCTGCGGAGCCGTTCGAACCGGTCGTGTCTGGAATGCTCATGCGGCCTCGGCCTGAAGGGCGGGGCCGAGGAGGAGTCCACCGTCGATGACGTACTCCGACCCCGTGATGAACGACGCGTCTGATGAGGTGAGGAACAGGAGGAGACGGCTGACGTCGGTCGGCTCCCCGAGCCGGGGGATGGCGAACGGCTCGGGTGAGTAGAAGTCGGCGATTGCCGCGGTTGCGCCAGCCGCCGGTTCGTGGATGAAGGGGGTCGCGATCACGCCGGGGTGGATGGTGTTCACGCGGATGTTGTCGCGGCCGAGCTCGAGTGCCGCCGTTCGGGTGAGGCCTCGCACGGCCCACTTGCCGGCGACGTACGGCGCGTAGTGACCCGTGCCGCCCAGGCTCATGGTGGAGGCGACGTTGACGATGGCTCCCCCTGCTGCGCGGCGCAGAGCGGGGGCTGCGACCTTGATGCCGAGGAAGGTCCCGGTGAGGTTGACGTCGAGGATGCGCGACCACGTGGCCGGGTCGGTGTTCTCGATCGTTGCCGGCGGATTCTGCACGCCCGCGTTGTTGACGAGCACGTTCAGGGCGCCGAAGGAGCTCTCGGCGGCCAGCACAGCGGAGTACCACGAGCTCTCGTCGGTAACGTCAAGGCGGGTGAAGCGAGCGCGGGTCCCGAGCTCGTCGGCGAGAGCGGCGCCGCGCTCCGCGTCGATGTCGCCGATCACCACGTTCGCTCCCTCCGCGTGGAAGGCGCGCACGTGGCTCGAGCCCTGGCCGCCGGTCCCACCGGTCACGAGCACGGTCTGGTTGTCGTAGCGGGGCATCAGATGTTCCTTCAGTGCGTGGGTGAATGACCGGGATCACCAGTTGTGAACGGCGGCCAGTGGTGAGCCGAGTGACTCACCATCCCCTCGACACTAGGTCGGCGGCAGTAGCGAGTCAAGCCACTCACCTCGTATACTCGCCGCATGAGCAGGGTCGTGACGACGTATCACCAGCGCGTCGCCCAGGAGAAGCGCGCGCTGATCGTGACGGCCGCGACCGCACTGTTTCTCGAGTTGGGCTACGACCGGACGTCGCTGGCGCGGATTGCAGAGCGCTCGGGCGTCTCGCGGGCCACCTTGTTCAAGCAGTTCCCGAGCAAAGCCGCCCTGTTCGACGCCATCGTGACCGAGTCCTGGTCGACCGCTGACGAGGAGGAGCCTCCGCCTGCCGGCAACGTCGTCGACGGGCTCAGCATCATCGGTCGCCGTTACGCCGAACTGCTGGGCCGTGCCCAGATGACCGACCTGTTCAGGATCGTCATCGCCGAGCTGCCGCGGTTCCCTGAGCTGGCTGACGCGCAGTTCTCGCACGGGAAGATGCCCTACTTCGAGTCCGTGCGCGACTACCTTCTGGCTGAGCGCGACGCGGGAACGGTGCGGGTCGAGGACGTGGACCTCGCGGCCACCCAGTTTCTGGGCATGATCTCCAACTACGTCTTCTGGCCGACACTCCTCGTGCCGGGCTGGGAGGTGAGTGCCGAACGCGTCGCCCAAGTAGTCGACGAGGCCGTCCGCACCATCACCGCCCGGTACGCCACGACGGGACCGGGGGCGCCCGCCAACGACTGAGTGGTGCGCCCCGGCTCTGGTGCGGGCTCGGACCCTCGGCGGGATCAGTCCGAGGGCCGGGGCGGGTCGATTGCGACTACCTGCGCCGCCTGACCGACGTGTGGACCCCTGAGGCCACCGGGGAGAACGCGTGCGCGGCCGAGCCCGCCGCCGACGGCCTGGGCGGGGCGGCCGCGTACTGGACCTCTTGTACCTACGACGCCTCCGGCAACCGGGTGAGCGAGACCGACCACGCCGCCTCGGGCACGACGCTGTCGACCTACACCCCGCCGGCGGAGGGCACGGCCCCGAAGTTCTCGCGCTATGGCGGTGATGTGCTGATCCGGGGTATGCGGTGGAGTTGCAAAGCTTTGTCCGGATCGGTGTGCGCGCGGCGCCCGGATGCGAGGTTGGCCCACCCCGCGGCGGTAAGGGCCTGGCGGGCGATGTCGGCCAGGCACCCCAGCACCGCCGGCAACATCCCGGTTCGGGCCCGGCGCGCATCCTCCCTCCAGGTCACGTCCCGAATATGGTGAACGGCCTCGACCCGCCAATGCCCGCGCAGACAGTCCGCGAGCTCGGCGGGCCGCGCCTTGTGAGCGGGCAGGTCGGTGACGGCGAAGACCGTCGTCTTGGCGGTGCGGGCCGCGCCGATGCGGCGGGTGCGGCGCTCGATGAGCAGCACCTGGGCCGCGTGCGGGAAAGCGAGGCCCAGCCCGTCGGCGGCCAGGACCTTCACCCGGCGCCGCTCGAAGCGGTCGCGATTGCGCTGCCACCCCTCGTCGTGGGCCCACGCGACCTGCCGCCAGGGCAGGCGGGCCAAGCGCTCGTGCAGGCGGGCGCGGTTGGCCTTGACGTAGAACAGGTAATGGGCCCCGCGTCGGTGCAGGTAGGAGGCGTGGGCTTTGACGGTGTGCAGCGCGTCGGCCGTGATCAGGCAGTCGGCGGCCTCCAGGCGGTCCAGGGCCCGGATGAAGGCCGCGGTCTCGGTGTGCTTGGCCCCGATGGGTTCGGCGGCGGTGATGACACCGTCGCTGTGGCGGCACAGGTGGAACACCCCGGTTCGGGTGCCGTTACTGCGGCGGGAGCCGCGCATGGCCTTGCCGTCGGCGGCCAGGCGGATCCAGCGGGACCCCTCGGCCGCGGCCGGGCGCCGCAGTGTTCTGCGGTGCTCGCGTTCGGGCACGTCGTCGGGGGTCTGGCGCGCGGGTGCGGGCCGGGCGCAAGCGGCGATCGCCTCGGCGTGGGCGGCCCCGGCCGCCGCGATGGTGTGGGTGTCGAGGTGTTTGAGCACGTCGGCGACGGTGCGTTCGGTGGGCACGGGCACCCGGCCGGTGACGGGATCGAAGCGTAGGCCCAGCCGCATCAGCAGGGCGTCATCGGCGCGGTGGGCCCACTCCACCGCGGCGGTCGCGGTGTCGTGTCCGGAGCCGCTCATCGCGCAGACGACCATGGCCAGGACCGCGGCCAAGGGGTAGTGGACACCTTGGGGCCGGCGGGGGTCGCCGACCGTGGAGATGGTCCAGCAGGCTGGTGAGGGGGTCTTCTGCGGTCTCGTCCGCGGCGCGGGCACGCGTGCGAGAGGATGTGGGGGCGGGCATGGCGCTTTCATGGATCGTGTTGTCTCAGCAACTCCATGATCCAACGGCGCCGTGCCCGTTTTCTCATGCCGCGATCCGCTCATTCCGCCCCACTCCGGTCGTTGCAGGCTTGCTGGCACACTCCAGACCTATCGCGAGAACTTCGGGGCCGTGGGCGGAGGGGGAGGGGCCGGCCCACGGGGTGGCCGAGGTCAGCACGACGGTTGAAGGAGCCGGGGACTCCGGCAACTCCGGGGGCGCGGCGTCCACCTCGACCTACGACTACGACGCGGCCGGGAACATGGTCTCGCGCAGCACCGGCGACCGCGACCAGGAGATGGTCTGGGATGCCGAGGGAAATCTCGTCTCGGTGCAGGGTTCGGCCGGTAGTGCGAGTTTCGTCTACGGGGCCGACGGCCAGCGGCTGATCCGCCGCCAGGGCGGTGAGTGGACGCTGTATCTGCCGGGCCAGGAGGTCACCTGGACGGCGGGGGAGGGCACGGCGGCGACCCGCTACTATTCCCACGCCGGGGAGACGGTGGCGGTGCGCGAGGACGATTCCACGCTGCATTGGCTGTTCGCCGACCACAACGGCACGTCGCAGATCGCGGTGGATGCCGAATGGGGCACGGTGCAGCAGCGCCGCTTCAACAACAGTCCGGTGAGCATGTCGGACCCGGCGGGAACGGCGCCGTGTTCGGGTTCGACCTTGGTGGATTACCGCAGGGGCGGGTGCGGCGACAGGAGCGGTCACCACGGTGGGGGCGGTGGCCGTTCCGGCCACCACGGTGGTTCCAGCTCCGGCGGCGGTGGCGGAGGGTTCTCCGGCGTGATCACCACGCCGGGTTGGGGCGGCGGCGGTGGAGGCGGCTACTGGGGTGGCGGTCAGGGCGATTTCATTCTCTGAGTCCGGTGGCGTAACCGCTGGTCACGCGATCCCGAGAAGGTCGAGCGGGCGAGTGAAGCAGTCGTATCCCACCCACCGGTAGGCCGCGGGGATACTCGTGAGCCCCAGCCCGCTCAGCAGACCGATCGCCAGATCGCGCAGCAGCGCCATGTTCTGCGGAGCGTTGCCCGCGCGCACCCGCGAGGCGTCCTCGCCGAAGCTGACGTCGCGGATGTGGTGGCGGGCCTCGATGCTCCAGTGCCCGCGCACCAGGCGCGCGAGTTCCGCGGCCGTGGCGCGTTCGGCCGGCAGGCTTGTGACCAGGTAGGCATAGCTGCGCCGGACTCGGCCCGTGCAGGCCTCGCGCACCCACCGGTGAACGCGCACCACCTGAGCGGTGTGCGGAAACGCCGGGCGCAGCGGAGTGAGCACCGTGGTGGTGCGCACCTCCGTGCGCCCGTGGGCGTGCTCGCGGGCGGCCTCCAGCACCGGGGCCTGCGCCCATGGAAGTGCTTTGACCTGGGCGAACAGTGTGGGTTGGTTGGCCTTGACGGTCAGCAGGTAGTCCGCGCCGCGCCCGACCAGGTGCTGGGCTGTGGCCCGCTGGGTGTGCAGTGCATCGGCGCTGATCACGCACCCGGTGATGTCGATGCCGGCCAGCAGGCCGGCCACGGCGTCGATCTCGCTGGCCTTGTCCTCGACGCGGACGTGAGCAGCCGTGTGGCCGGTCTGCGTCATCGCCGAGAGCAGGTGGGTGGCCGGTGTGGTCCGGGTGGCCGAGCCGCGCAGGCTCTTGCCGTCCAGGACCAGCACCGCGATGTCCTCGGCTGCAGGGCTTGCGGTGAGCATCCGCGGGTCGAGGGCGGTGATCACCCGGCGGATCGTGGCGGGGCTGGGCGCCTGGCGGGTGCCCGAGGCGGGGTCGGCGATGCGGGCGCCGAGCCGGGTGAGGGTGTGCTGGGGAGCGTTGGCGGCCCACTGGCCGATCGCGGCCAGGCAGCGGGCGCCGGCCAGCACCGCGCACAGGCTGGTGAGGATCACGCAGCTCAGCGGGTGGCGGCGCCCCCGCCGGTCGCGGGGGTCCACGGCCCCGAAGTTCTCGCGTTATGGCGGTGGTGCGCTGATCTGCGGTATCCGGTGTAGTCGCAGAGCTTTGTCCGGATCGGTGTGTGCGCGG
Organism: Streptomonospora wellingtoniae; assembly: GCF_031845375.1. Lineage (NCBI taxonomy): Bacteria > Bacillati > Actinomycetota > Actinomycetes > Streptosporangiales > Nocardiopsidaceae > Streptomonospora > Streptomonospora wellingtoniae. The sequence continues at coordinate 152,171 of NZ_JAVREK010000003.1, read as the reverse complement.
CGTCCGGAGGCGAGGTTGGCCCACCCCGCAGCCTGAAGGGCCTGGCGGGCGATGTCGGCCAGGCACCCGAGCACCACCGGAAGCGCCCCGGTGCGGGCCCGGCGCGCATCTTCCCTCCAGGTCACGTCCCGGATGTGGTGAACGGCCTCGATGGACCAATGCCGACGCAGGCACTCCGCCAGGTCGGCGGGCCGCGCTTGGTGAGCCGACAGGTCGGTGACGGCCAGAACCGTCTTCTTCGCGGTACGGGCCGTGCCGATGCGGCGGGTGCGGCGCTCGATGAGCAGTACCTGGGCGGCGTGGGGGAAGGCGATGCCCAGGCCGTCGGCGGCCAGGACCTTGATGCGGCGCCGCTCGAAGCGGTCGCGGTTGCGCCGCCACCCCTCGTCGTGGGCCCAGCCCACCTGCTTCCAGGGCAGGCCGGCCAGGCGCGCGTGCAGCGCGGCCCGGTTGGTCTTGACGTAGAAGAGGTAGTGGGCCCCGCGCCGGTGCAGGTAGCAGGCGTGGGCCTTCACGGTGTGCAGCGCGTCGGCCGTGGTCACACGCCCGGCCAGCTCCTCGTCGGCTAGGCGGTCCAGGGCGCCGGTGAAGGCCGCGGTCTCGGTGTGCTTGGCCCCGATCGGCTGGGCGGTGGTGACCACCGCGTCGCTGTGGCGGGCCAGGTGGAACACCCCGGCGCGGGTGTTGTCGGCTCGGCGCGATCCGCGCATGGCTTTGCCGTCGGCGGCCAGGCACGCCTGGCGCGGCCGACTCGCGGGAGCGCTGTGCCGGCGGTGGTGCTCGCGTTCGGGTACGCCGTCGGGAGTGCGCCCGGCGGGCGTGTCTGCGGAACGAGCGGCGACGGCTTCGGCGTGGGCGGCCCCGGCCGCCGCGATGGCGTGGGCATCGAGGTGTTTGAGGACCTCGGCGACGGTGCGTTCGGCGGGCACGGGCACCCGGCCGGTGAGGGGATCGAAGCGCAGGCCGAGCCGCATCAGCAGGGCGTCATCGGCGCGGTGGGCCCATTCGACGGCCGCGGTCGCGGTGTCGTGGCCGGAGCCGCTCATCGCGCAGACCACCATGGCCAGGATCGCGGGCAGCGGGTAGCGGATGCCTTGGGGCCGGCGAGGGTCGGGGATGTGGGCGAGGTGGTCCAGCAGGCCGGCGAGGGGTTCTTCTGCGGCATCGGTCGCAGCCTGGGCCCGTGTGCGGGAGGATGTGAGGGCGGGCATGGCGCTTTCATGGATCGTGTTGTCTCAGCAACTCCATGATCCAACGGCGCCGTGCCCGTTTTCTCATGCCGCGATCCGCTCATACCGCCCCACTCCGGTCATTTGTGCTTGCTGGCACACTCCGGACCTATCGCGAGAACTTCGGGGCCGTGGCGGGGGTCAGCGTCCTCGGTGGGCAGAATAGGGGCAGCCGCGGGCGCGGTAAGGGCGGAGGAGGGCATGGCAGACTGGAGGCGCAACGGAGTCCCTTGGAAGTCAGAGATGTGAGAGTCCCTGCTCTTCTAGCGGGCTCCGTTGTTATGTGTGCGGGCTTCGTCTGGATCGCTACGGGGCTGTGACCAGCCCTGCCATCATCCACACCCGACTTTGAAACCGCCCTGAGCAGAAAGCGGTTCGGATGCCGTGACGCCGCGAACGAAAAACCGGCGGGTAGCCGGTTTCGCCGGTCGGCCGACGAACTGATCGCCACCGACGCCCCGGAGTCGCGCAGCGGCGGACTGACTATCGGAGAATGACTGGAGGACTGGCTGGCCACCCGCTTCGGCCTGCGCGACGCCACCGTCCGCAACTACGAGTGCGTGCACGGAACGCCATCAACTGAAGTAGTGCATACTCGAACTGACGAACAATGTCATTGAAACAAAAAGGAGGAAACCGGTCGTGAACACCCGATTAAAGGCGTCATACTGAGAATCTCTAATTTCCTCGTACCTGCGCCGTAAAATGGGCACCCTCGACACTGAAAACATTTGCAAATGGTGCCAGTATCTAAAATTCGCGAACGAAGCACCTAGAAAGATTATGGCAACTGTCAATATGGCAACATATTGCATACCGTCCATTGATCACCTTTCGTCAGAAATAAACCTATGTCTGGCGGCCAGCCCTTCGGGGTGAAAATCGGAAAACTAAAGTCCCCACCACGGATATCATACTGAGCGAGCGTGAACGAGTGCATCTCAAATCCACCGCCGTAGACAACAGCACCCCGCCACCCGCTGAGCTGCGTGATCCTCACCAGCCTGTGCGCGGTGCTGGCCGGCGCCCGCTGCCTGGCCGCGATCGGCCAGTGGGCCGCCAACTGCTCCCGCGGCGGTGGCGGTGGGTTCACCGGCGTGATCACCACGCCGGGCTGGGGCGGCGGCGGTGGCGGCGGCTACTGGGGCGGCGGGTCCACCGGCGGCGGCTATTACGACGGCCCAACGCGAGGAGGCGGTCCCGTCTACGTCGATCCCTACGACAACGAGTCCTACAAACCCGACCCGGTGGATGTGGCCCAGGACGACGCCAAGGCGCTGCAGCCAGTCGGCACTGGCCTTGCTTCCTCCCCCGGCTGAAAAGTGTGGATGTCCCCCTATAATGGTTGCTCATTGTTGGAAGAGGGGGCGAGGGATGCGCTGGATTACTTCATTGACACAGGCTTCGCGGCGATGTCCAGGGTGGTGGATTTTCCACGCTTGTTTATTGGGGGTGTGGGGTTTTCTTGGGGGTTTTTTGTACTATTTGCTCCGGAATTCCCGTACTGATCGGGTTGCGCGGCGGTTTTGCTCCTTCGTCCGGGCGGTAGTTGAGGTGAACGCATTCAAGCTGGGCCGGCGGCCGGGATCTCATCGCCGCGATCCTGGCCGAGACCGGACCCTGTCCGGACCCGACATCCCCATCCACCTCAACCCCGCCTGCCACGTCGCCCTGCCCCCCGCGTAGCACGGGCAACGCAAAGTCGGGTTGTTGTGAGGTCCGTGCTGGTCAGGGAAGTCCGATGAGGTCGAGCGGCCGATTGAACGCGTCGGAGGACACCCAGCGGATGGCCTCGGTGATCCACCGGCAGTTTCCCACCGCGGCCAGAACGGGGATGGCCAGGTTGCGCTGCATCGCCATGTTCTGCGGTGCGGCCCGCACCGCACCCGCGAGGCGTCCTCGCCGAAGGCGGTATCGCGCAGATAGTGCAGGGCTTCGATTCCCCAGTGGCGCCGGATGAGGTGCTCCAGCGGTTCGGGGCCGACGCGGGCGGTGTCGAGGTCAGTAATGACGTAGGCCGTCGTGCGCCGGGGCCTGCCGGAGGCGATCTCGGTGGTCGTGCGGATGATGCGGATCACCCGGTGGGCGTGGGGAAACTGGAGCCCGCCGGGTGATGGCGCTGCGTGTCCGCGGCGTTCCCGTTCCTGGCGGAAACGGCCACACGCGGTTGGCGGACCGAGCCGGTATTCGGGCGCGGGGCGGGCTCAGCGCGGCCGTGCAGCACGCGTCCCGGAGACGGGGCACAGCAAGATCACGACGCCTGAGTGTCCCGCCCGCACCCACCGGACGGGGTGCTGCGGCGTGAGCCGATCGTCCGCATCCGGCTACCCCACCGTGACCGGTGGAGACCCCGCGACACCGTCAGGCGGGCACTTCGGTCACGCTGCGTTGCTGCTGGGTGCGGTGCTTCCGCGGGCGACCGGTTCGGGGAGGTTGTGCGCACGGCCGATGTCGACGGCGACGGCTACCTCACCGGCTATGACCACCTCGACCTGGTCGCGGGCGTACCCGGAAGAACGGCGGCAACGGCGCCATCACCGTGCTCTACGCCGCCCTGAGGGGCTCGCCGCGCAGGGGTCGCTGACATTCGGCGGCGCCACCCTCATTTGGACGGCAGTAGCGCCGAGTTCGGCCGTGGCCTGCCCGAGTAGCGCGTAGCCCCGCCCTGCCTTCCCCCGGAGGCTGCCTCTGCCTCCGGGGGAGGGAGTCGGGCGGGCGCGGTCTCGCGGCGTCGGGCTGCGTTGCGCGGCCAGTCGTCGTTCTCCGTGGGGGTGCGCCGCGGGGATACGGTGTTCGGTGGTGGGGCCGCGTGTGATCGGGTTCGGAAGGAGAGGGTGCGTCCGTGGACGAGCGGGTCCTTCGCGGGTGGCACCGCAGTCTGGTGCGGATGCAGCTCCGAGTGCAGAGCCGGCCGCAGCGTGCCGCCCTGGTCGCCGGTGTGCTCGCCGGCGTCCTGTTCGGCGCGATGACGGGTCTTCTCACGGCGACTGGGCAGATCGGGTCGCGCACCGGGCAGGACATGCCCGCGTGGCTGGCGTGGGCCGCGGGTGGGGTCGGCGGTGTGTTCTTCTGGCGGTTCGCCCGCCGAGTCAATCCCGCACCGCTGCCGCCGGAGACCGACCCCGACGCGCTCATTGCCGCGCGCCGGAAGCTGCGCCAGGGCCGGCGTTCGCAGGATCCGGAGGTCGACGGGCTCGTCGTCCACCTGCTTGGGCAGATGAGGGCGGTCAAGCGCTGGTCGGATCCGCGGTGGCTGGCCTGGGTCTGCGGTGTGGTCTTCAGCCTCGGGCTGGGCTCCAACATCGCCGCCCTCCTGATGGCCCCGCACGGCCTGAGGTGGATCAACATGGTCGGCATCGTCGTCTTCGGGGGGTTTCTGTGCGTGCTGCCGTGGACGGTGCGTTCGGCGCGCCGGACCCGTGCGCTGGCCGAGAGCGTCGAGGCATCGCAACCCACCGACGAGCAGTGAGGATCTGCCGGAGGGCGGGAGCAGGGTAGACGGTGGTTGCCGGGTGATGTCAGGGCTAAGGTGTCGGCTGCCGTCTGCCACAGCCCGGTTGGGATCCCGCGCGATTGCGCTGACGCCGCCGGTGCGAACGCTGGCGAAGGCGTGTGTACCCGATGCCGTTCTCGAGCCTCCGTCGGCGGGTGGCGTCATCGCCACCCTGACCACCGCTCAGCCTGCGCGATGCGCTAGCCCGTTCGGCGACGGCCGGGCTTCCGCCCGTGTCGCCGACCTCGCTGAAATGGCCGCAGCCGACTGCGTTGCGGTCGAGCACAAGCACGCCCTCACACCTCAGGGGAGTGGACGAGGCCGTTGATCGCCCTCAATGGCGGTGCAACGGCCCGGATGGACGCTTTCCGGCCCTCCAGGGGGCGGCCGCGCCGCCCCCTGGAGGGCCGGACCTGCTCCTGATACTCCGCTCGGCAGCCGCGGCCACCCTCGGTCCGTGAGCGCACTATCCCTCGGTGACCGCGGCCTCCACGGATATGAGGATTGAGGGCGCCAGCAAGACGTCAGCTCTGCTTCATTTCCGGCCCGTCAACGACCGTCTCGGACCCGGCTACACCTGGATCCCGCGCTACGCGGCCTTGATCGGGCACTACGGCCACCGCGACGGGCCCAGCGTGGACGAGTTGGAGCGGCTCATCAGCCACAGCTTCGACGATTTCTTGCTGCTCATGCCCGGAAGAACCGCGAGTGAGATCGTGCTGCTGGGTATTGGGCGGCAGGAGTGTTGAAAGTGGCACCGGCTCGAGGCTGGCCGAGCCGCGTGGGTATTGACGTGGTCCCCTTGGAAGCGAAGTGCAGTGTCGGGCGTTCAGTCCTCCCGCAGGACAGCGGTCGTATTGACATTCGCGGTGGAGCCGTGGCTGTCGGTGGGGCGTAGCTCGGCCATCGGGAGCCCGCTGTCGCCGACGAGGACAGAGTGGGCCTCACCTGGGGCGAACGCATGTCGCTCACCCCACTGGCGCATCGCCACGATGAGGGTGAAGAGGTCGCGTCCAGCGTCGGTAAGTACGTAGAGCTGTCGACGTCCCGAGGGCGCCGTCTGTCGTTTGAGGATGCCGCGCTCGACCAAGCGCCGGAGGCGGTCGCTGAGGATGTTGCGTGCGATTCCGGTGCGGTGCTGAAAGTCACCGAACGATCGCGCGCCGTCCATCGCGTCGCGCACGATCAGCAGGCTCCACCGTTCTCCGACTAGGTCGAGCGTGCGCGCGACCGGGCATGGAGGGTCGGTCCAGTCCATGTCGCCGCAACGGGCGGTGTGGGTCATCGCGCCTCCTGGTGAGTTGCGGATTGAAACCATTCTGCCTTACCGTCAATCGGTTGCAATCTGCTACTGATTGGAGGGGTCGTGAGTCTCACGTTCGGCCGGAGGATGCTGCTCGCAACGATCTGCTCGGTCGCCGTTGCGACGATCTACGTGGCGCAGCCCGTACTCGTTCAGATTGGTCGCGACCTCGGGGTGCCGGAAGCCGACCTGGGATGGATCGTGGCAACCGGGCAGGTCGGCTATCTGATCGGCCTGGCCTTGCTCGTGCCTCTGGGAGACATGCTCGATCGGCGCAAGCTCATCGCTGGCCAACTGCTCCTCGCCGCAGCCGCCATGATGGTGGCGGCGGCCGCGACCCGGCTCTGGCTCCTGCTTGCCGGACTCGCCGTCGCTGGCCTGTTCGCGGTCGTAGTCCAGACCGCTGTCGCGTTCGCCGCCGACCTCGCGACAGCAGCGGATCGGGGCCGCACGCTCGGAGCCGTCACCTCCGGGGTCATCATCGGCATTCTCGGAGCGCGCGTGTTCGCGGGAGGTCTCGCTGCGCTCTGGGGATGGCGAAGCGTCTACCTAGCGCTGGCCGTGCTCCTCATCGTGCTCAGCCTCCTCGTCCTGAGGCTGCTGTCGGCGGAGCATCGCAGCGTTCAGGCGACATACGGCCAGGTGCTGGGCTCACTCGGGCGTCTCTTCCGCGAGCCTCTGTTCGTTTCGCGCGGGCTGATCGCGTTCTTCCTGTTCGCTTCCTTCGGCGCGCTCTGGAGCGGGCTGGCGCTTCCGCTTGCAGCCGAACCGTGGCACCTGAGCACAGCGCAGATCGGCCTCTTCGGAGTCGCCGGACTCGCCGGCGCCCTGGGGGCTGCACGAGCGGGGCGATGGGCTGACGCCGGTCACGCCCAACTCGTCACGGTAGGCGCACTCGTACTGCTAGCCGCGTCCTGGCTGGCATCCGGACAGGCGACCTGGTCGCTCTGGTTGGTCGCCGTCGGTGTCCTAGCCCTCGACTTCGCTGTCCAGGCGGTGCACGTCAGCAATCAGCACTTGCTCACCGAGGCCTACCCGCACCAGACGAGCAGCGCCATCGGCGGCTATATGCTGTTCTATTCGCTTGGTTCCTCCCTCGGGGCAACCGCCACCACCGCGGTGTACTCCGCTGCGGGGTGGACGGGATCCGCCGTTCTCGGGGGCGCCTTTGCCCTCTGCGGACTCCTCATCTGGGCCGTCAGCCGGCGCACCATCGTGCAGGCGCGACCGGACGTCCTCGCGTGATCACGGCTCGTCCCGATCCGCTTCGACCGGGTGTCGGTGTAGTCCTCGTCCAAGGGGGTGATGAGTGCGGGTTGCCGGCTAAGGGGGCGTCGGCGAAGGCGTCTACGGTGCAGAAGGGCGGCATGGGCCTTGATTGGCTGGGTCCGGCCGACGTGCCGGAGCGGAGTTGAGATCGGGCACGGCCTGGTTCGTCGTTGCCGGGCTCGGTGGCACGTGCCCTGTGCGCGCGTGTGCGGCGCTACGTGCCGCTGCGGCGGCCGAATCCGGCGTGCCGGATCAGCCAGCGCCCGGTCGGTTCGGGATCGTGCCGTGAACCTCCGCGCAAGAGTCCGGGAGCCGTTGTCTCGCTGACCTGCGGCTTCGACACGGTGCCGCAATAAGAGCACACGTGGAGCACACGCGGCCCGAATCTCGGAGGTGAGTGGCTGCGTTCAAGCCGCTCACCTGCGATGATGGGCGCACCTGGCAGGATTCGAACCTGCGACCTACGGATTAGAAGTTATCTGATTTGGTTCCGACCGCTCCCGAATAGTGCCGCTACCTGCCATTTAATCGACCGGATCTCCGCCGTCAATGCCGCAATGTGACGCCGTGTACTGTCCGCGCCCGTGACCGCCGAGCGACGATGGAGCACACGCGCGCTTGCTAATGGATTTCCAGTTGATATGGCGGCCTTTTGTATTGAACGAGAATGAGCAGGTGCCTTCCAGGCGATTGAGCTCGATGTTGCAGGATGGCAACGCTCTACACCGACGACTGCAAAGCGGCCAACGCGGTGACGGGTCGGCCGAACGGCCCGTCCGAAGGCCGCGATCCGCCGCTCACTGGGAGGCGGTCGCGTTGGCGACCCACTCGCGCAGGGCCCGCTTGGGCAACGCTCCGACCTGGCGCGACGCCTCTCGCCCGCTCTTCAGCAGCACCAGGGTCGGGATGGAATAGGCGTCGAAGCGCTCGGCCACACCGCGCGCCGCGTCTACATTGACCTTGACCAGTTTGAGGTGGCCGGCCTGTTCCGCGGCCACCTCCTCCAGCGCGGGACTGACCTGCCGGCACGGCCCACACCAGGGCGCCCACAGGTCCACCAGGACATACATCGACGCCTGGTCGGCGATCTCGGCGAAGTCGGCGTCTCCGGCCTCCACCACCCACGGGAGCGGGCTGTGGCACGCCCCACAGCGGGGTGTTCCCTGCTCATCCGGGGGAATCCGGTTCTTCGTCCCGCATTGCGGGCATGTCGTCGGCGGCGTCGTCATCGCCCCCTTTCCTTCGTCCCTGCGCCGTCCTCGGCGCGGGGACTTAGGCCGCGGCCTCCCGCGGCGCGCGCGTACCGGCGGGCTCAACCGCGACGGCGCCGTCGCGCACCCCGATCCGCAGGGTGTCCCCGTCGCTGACCTCTCCCGCCACCAGCGCCCGACCGATCCGGGTCTCGACTTCGTGGGCGATGAACCGGCGCAGCGGCCGCGCCCCGTAGACCGGGTCGAACCCTTCGCGGGCCACCAGCCTGGCGGCCTCCTCGGTCAGTTCGAGCGCTATTCGGCGCTCGGCGAGGCGCTCGCGCAGCCCGTCGAACTGCAGGCCGACGATGCGCTCGATCTGTTCCATACCCAGTGGGGCGAAGAGCACGACGTCATCGATCCGGTTCAGGAACTCGGGCCGGAAATGCGCCCGCAGATCGGCCATGACCAGTTCGTGCGCCTCCGGTGTGATACGCCCGTCGGGAGTGACCCCGTCGAGCAGGTGCACGGAGCCGATGTTCGAGGTCATGATGATCACGGTGTTGCGGAAGTCGACAGTGCGGCCTTGGGCGTCGGTGATCCGGCCGTCGTCCAGCACCTGGAGCAACGTGTTGAACACGTCGTTGTGCGCTTTCTCGATCTCGTCGAACAGCAGCACGGAGTAGGGCTTGCGGCGCACGGCTTCGGTGAGCTGTCCGCCCTCCTCGAAGCCGACGTAGCCGGGTGGGGCGCCGAGCATCCGGCTCACGGCGTGGCGCTCCTGGTACTCGCTCATGTCCAGCCGGATCATGTTGTCCTCGGTGTCGAACAGGGCCGCAGCGAGCGTCTTGGCCAGTTCCGTCTTCCCGACTCCGGTGGGGCCGAGGAAGACGAAGGAACCGATCGGTCGCCGCGGGTCGCGGATACCCGAGCGAGACCGGATGATGGCGTCGGCCACAAGTTGAACGGCCTCGTCTTGTCCTACAACCCGCTGACGCAGGATCTCATCGAGGCGGAGCAGCTTCTCGCGTTCGCCCTCCTGGATCCGGGCCACCGGGATTCCGGTCCACTGGGCGACGATGTCGGCGATTTCGCCCTCGGTGACGAGCTCCCGCAGCAGGGGGCTCTGCCCCTGCTTGGCCGTAAGCTGCTCCTCCTCGCCGGCCAGGCGCCGCTCGAGTTCGCCCAGCCGACCGTAGCGCAGCTCCGCGGCGCGGTTAAGGTCGTAGGATCGCTCGGCCTCCTCCGCCTCGTGGCGGACCTGTTCGAGCTCTCCGCGGAGCTCTTGGACGCGTCGGATGGCCCGGCGCTCGGCCTCCCACTGAGCGTGGGCGGCGTCGACCTCGGCGCGCAGGTCGGCCATCTCTCGCCGCAGCTCGTCCAGGCGGGTGCGGCTGCCGGGGTCGGTCTCCTTCGACAGCGCCGCCTCCTCGATCTCCAGCCGGGTCAGCCGGCGGGTCATCTCGTCGAGTTCGGCCGGCATGGAGTCGATCTCGGTGCGCATCCGCGCGCACGCCTCGTCGACCAGGTCGATCGCCTTGTCCGGCAGGAACCGGTCGGAGATGTAGCGGTGGCTCAGTGTCGCGGCGGCGACAAGCGCGTTGTCCTGGATCTTCACGCCGTGGTAGACCTCGAAGCGCTCGCGCAGCCCGCGCAGGATCGACACGGTGTCCTCGACGCTGGGCTCGTCGACCAGGACGATCTGGAAGCGCCGCTCCAGGGCGGCGTCGGTCTCGATGCGCTTGCGGTACTCGTCGAGGGTCGTCGCGCCGATCATGTGCAGCTCGCCGCGCGCAAGCATCGGCTTGAGCATGTTGCCGGCGTCCATCGCGCCTTCGGCGGCGCCGGCGCCCACGACGTTGTGCAGCTCGTCGACGAAGAGCAGAATCCTTCCCTCGGCGGCCTTCACCTCGGACAGGACCGCGTTGAGCCGCTCCTCGAACTCGCCCCGGTACTTGGCCCCGGCCACCAGCGAAGCTATGTCCAGTGCGAATATCGTGCGGTCGCGCAGACCTTCGGGAACGTCGCCACGGACGATCCGCTGGGCCAGCCCTTCGGCGATCGCCGTCTTGCCGACACCGGGATCGCCGATGAGGACCGGGTTGTTCTTGGACTTGCGACTCAGGATCTGGACGACCCGCCGGATCTCGGCATCCCGGCCGATCACGGGGTCCAGCGCACCGCCGCGAGCCTCCTCGACCAGGTCGCGGCCGTACTTCTCCAGGGCCTCATAGGCGGACTCGGGAGTGGCCGAGGTCACCCGCTGGCTGCCTCGGACCTGGGTCAGCGCCGCGAGGAACCCCTCTCGTCCGGCGCCGTGCTCGTTGAGCCGCCGACCCGCCGGCGAGGACGAGCCCTCTTCCAGCAGGGCGAGCACCAGGTGCTCGACGGAGACGTACTCGTCCTTGAGGCGGGCGGCCTCGCGCTCCGCCGCCTCTAGCAGCCGTGCCAGCCGCCGCGTTACCGAAACCTGGCCTGGCTCGGCCCCGGGCCCGGTGGAGCGCGGCAGCCGGGCCAGATCGGCCTCGACGCCGGAGCGCAGCGCCGCGACATCGACGCCGGAGGACTCAAGCAATCGCGGCACCAGCCCATCGGTCTGGTCCAGGAGGGCGAGCAGCAGGTGCTCCCCGTCGGCTTGGACGTGCCCGGAGCGCTCCGCGCGCGTCTGGGCCTGCTGCAGGGCCTCCTGGGACTTCTGGGTCAGGCGGTTCACATCCATGGCCCTCTACCTTCCCGCGCGTGGTGCAACTCGGCTTCGAGCAGGTCGATGCGCTCTAGTAGGTCCAGTACAAGTCCGAGCGCCGCGTAGTTGAGCGACAGGTCGCGGCGCAGGCGCAGGATGCGGGCGACCCTCAGTGGCACGTCGGTGCCGAACCGGAGTTCGCCCGCTTGGTCGCGGTCGGCGTCGACCAGGCTCAGCACCACGAATCGGCGCAGGGTCTGCGGGTGCAGACCGCACAGCCGCGCGGCGTCGTCGAGACTGAGCCCGCGCGGCCGGGCCAGCGGGTAGGTCTTCGGAATCGGGCCGGGTGCTGCAGCCATTCCCCTCACCTCCTCGGGTCGAAGTCCGAGGCCGCCGCCAACTCCTCGAACAGCGCGCGCTCACGGGGAGCGAGCGTGGGCGGCACCATGATCCGGACCTTCGCGTAGAGGTCGCCCGGAGTCCCCTTCGGGTTGAGCATTCCTTCGCCGCGCAGCCGCAGGCGCTGCCCGCTGGAGGTGCCCGGCACCACCCGCACCTTGGTCTCCCCACCCGGGGTGGTGAGCGGCACGGTGGCGCCGAGCGCCGCCTCCCAGGGCGCGACGCGCAGGTCCACATGGATGTCGCGGCCGACCAGCCGATAGCGAGGGTGCGGCGCGATTCGCACGGTGAAGTACAGGTCGCCGGGTGGCCCTCCTCCTTCGCCCTGCGCGCCCTGTCCGGCCAGCCGGATGCGCTGGTCCTCCACCACCCCCGCTGGGATGGTGACGTCGTACTCGCGCGGCCCTTGCGGACCCGACAGGGTTATGTGGCGGGTCCCGCCCCGGTAAGCTTCCTCGACGCTCAGCTCCAGATCGGCCTGTTGGTCGGCGCCGCGTAGGGGACCGCCGGCCCGCCTGCCACCGAACAGGCTGCCGAACAGGTCCTCGAAGTCGAACCCGGCCTCGTCGAAATCCGGCCGCGTCTCCGCTCGGTTCCACCACCGGCGCTGCTGCCCTGCGTCCCCTCCGGCCCGCGCGTATACGCCGGGGTCGACATCTTCGGGCACCCGCTGAAAGTCCGGGCCGAAGGCGTCGTAGCGCGAGCGGGTCTGCGGGTCCGATAGCACCTGGTAGGCCTCGTTGACCTCCTTGAACCGCTCCTCGGCCGAGGGGTCGGAGTTGACGTCGGGGTGGTGGCGGCGGGCCAGCCTGCGGTAGGCCTGCTGGATCTCCTCGGCGCTTGCGTTCCGGCCGACCCCCAAGACCTCGTAGTAGTCGCGTGCCATGAGCGGCTCACACCCGTTCCTCGGCTTCCGCAGCTCCCTCGGCGGTTTCGCCTGAGACGGCCACCGCCGCGGGGCGCAGCTGCTGGTCGGCTGTGCCATAGCCGGGCCGCAGCACTTCCAGCACGCGCCCAGCCGGCACCTCGGAGACCCCGCGCACCTCGACGACCTCGTGCCACAGGGGATCGAAGGGCACACCCGCTTCCCCGTAGCGCGGGTAGCCCAGGCGCGCCAGTATCCCTACCGCTTGCTCGCGGACGGCCCGCACTCCCTCGACGAAGGCCCCCTCCTGTGAGTCGGCGTGGCCGAGCGCCAGATCGAGGTTGTCGACGACGGGCAGCCATGCCTCGGCGACGCGGCCCCGTTCGGCCGCCACCGCCCTTGCGAGCTCCGTCACGTGCCGCTTGCGCAGGTTCTCCCGGTCGGCCAGTGCGCGGTGCCACCGCTCCTCCATTTCCTGCGCGCGAGCTTCGGCCTCGTTGCCCTCCTCAGGCCGGGGCGGCCCCGGTTCCGCTTCCGGTTCCGGTTCCGCGGAGGTCTGCTCCGCGGAGCGGACCTCGGGCCCCCAGCCGGGATCCGGCTGTTCGTTCGCCATGCGCGCTCCTCACCCCCGGTCGAACTCGGCGTCGATCACGTCATCGTCTGATGTCGTGTCGGCGGAGCCGTCCCTGCTCCTGGGAACCTCGGGCCCCTGGCCGCCGGGCTGCTGGCTCGTCAACGACTGAAGGACCTGCTGCAGGTCCGAAGTCAGCCCACGCGCTCGCTCCGCCGGCGCCTGCTCCTCGACGGCTTCGCGGGCCTCTCCGACGAGGATCTCCGCCCGCGCCCTCTCATGCTGCGGAGCCGCCTCGCCCAGCTCGCCGAGCCTGCGCTCCACCTGGTGGGCGGCGCTGTCCAGGGTGTTGCGGGCGTCCACAGCCTCGCGCAGCGCCCGATCCTCATCGCGGTTGCGCTCTGCTTCTTGGACCATCCGCTCGATTTCGGAACGGTCCAGATTGGAGCTCTCGCTGATGGTGATGCTCTGCTCGCGTCCGGTGTCCTTGTCCTTCGCGGTGACGTTGAGGATGCCGTTGGCGTCGATGTCGAAGGTGACTTCGATCTGGGGCTCCCCGCGCGGTGCCGACCTGATGCTCTCGAGCCGGAACCGGCCCAGGACGCGGTTGTCGGCGGCGCGCTCGCGTTCGCCTTGGAGGACGACCACGTCGACCGCGGGCTGGTTGTCGTCGGCGGTGGAGAACACTTCGCTGCGACGCACCGGGATGGTGGTGTTGCGCTCGACGATCTTGGTCATCACGCCGCCCTGCGTCTCGACACCGAGCGACAGCGGGGTGACGTCGAGCAGCACGACGTCCTCGACCTCGCCCTTGAGCACGCCCGCCTGGATAGCGGCGCCGACGGCCACCACCTCGTCCGGATTGACGCTCATGTTCGGATCCTTGCCGTTGGTGAGTTTGCGCACCAGGCTTTGGACCGCCGGGATGCGAGTGGAGCCGCCGACCAGGACGACCTCGTCGATGTCGTTGTTGGAGGCCTTGGCGTCGCTCATCGCCTGCTGGACGGGTCCCCTGCAGCGCTCCACCAGATCCTCAGTGAGCTGCTCGAACGTCGAACGCATCAGCGTGGTGGTGATGTGCTTGGGGCCCGATGCGTCCGCTGTGATAAACGGCAGGTTCACCTGCGTCTGGGTCACCGAGCTCAGCTCCACCTTCGCCTTCTCCGCAGCCTCGAAGAGCCGCTGCAGTGCTTGGGGGTCTTCGCGCAGGTCGATCCCGCTGGCCTGGCGGAACTCGGCGGCGAGGTGGTCGACCACCCTCCGATCGAAATCGTCGCCGCCCAGATGGGAGTCGCCCGCAGTGGCGCGCACCTCGACGACCCCCTCACCGACGTCGAGCAGGCTGACGTCGAAGGTCCCTCCCCCGAGGTCGAAGACGAGCACGCTCTCGTGCTCGCGCTTGTCCAACCCGTAGGCCAGGGCCGCGGCCGTCGGCTCGTTGATGATCCGCAGCACGTCGAGGCCCGCGATCTGGCCGGCGTCCTTCGTGGCGGTGCGCTGGGCGTCGTTGAAATAGGCCGGAACCGTGACGACGGCCTCTGTCACGCGTTCGCCGATCGACTTGCCCGCGTCCTCGGCGAGCTTGCGCAGGACGAGCGCGCTGATCTCCTCGGGTGAGTACTGCTTGCCGCGCACCTCGAAACGCGCCTCCCCGTTGGGCCCCTCCGCGATGTCGAAGGCCACGGCCTTGGACTCCTCGGGCACCTCGTCGTAATGGCGGCCGATGAATCGCTTCGCGGAGTAGATGGTCCCCTTCGGGTTCAAGATCGCTTGACGCCGCGCAAGCTGCCCGACGAGGCGCTCGCCCTCCTCAGTGAACGCGACCACCGAGGGGGTGGTCCGCGCGCCCTCGGCGTTGGGCAGTACGTCGGCCTCGCTCCCCTCCCATGCGGCGATCACCGAGTTCGTCGTTCCCAGGTCGATACCGACTGCTTTAGCCATGGCCTGCTCCTTCCGGACTCCGCAGGAAGCGCGCCACCACAGGCCGTACCGCGGAACGCGGGCGTACCCCCTCAGTCGCCGGGCGGCTACAACCTCCTCGTCATCGCTCTCGCGCGTGTGCTGTCCGCTGTTGACCGGCACCCGATCGGCATCGCCGGCCGCCTTCTCGTCGACTTCACTGCGATCCACGGATCGGCTCCGATGCCCTGCGGCCTGCTGGATCGCACGCGGTGGCAGGCCTGGCGCTCGCAGGAGCGGGGTCACACCCCGCCGCAGCGCATCCTGGTTGCCGCAATCACCTCAGGAGCTTCACGTCGCGGCGTGCTGCTGCGTCGGAATCCTCTGCGGCTCCGCCTGGGAACCGACCTCGACCTTGCGGGGCTTGCTCGACTCCGCCACCGGGATTCGCAGCGTCAGGACACCGTTCTCCGCGTTGGCGGTGAGCCCGCTGGCGTCGAGGTTGTCGCTGAGGAAGAGCTGACGAGTGAACACTCCGCTCGGACGTTCGTCCACGACTGCCTGGTCGCCGTCCTCACGCATCGGACGACGCTGCGCGGTTACGGTGACCACATTGTTCTCGACGGTCACGTCAATGTCATCGGAATGGATTCCGGGTACGTCGAGGGAGACTATGAACTCGTCTCCACGCCGCAACGCCTCCATCGGCATCGTCCGCGAAACGCGGGGGCCGCCCATCAACTGCTCGCTGAGGCGGTCCATCTCCCGCAGCGGTTCGAAGCGCATCAAAGTCATTGCCTGCCTCCCATAGAATTCTGGCGCGAACCGCGCGGACACGCCTGTGGTCCGCGCCGTCACCTCGCGTCGATGACGTTCAGTTCGAAAACCTGCGGCGCAGGCACGCACCGGTCCCGGCGAGCACTGCGCGCAGAACACATCGCGACTACGGCCCCCTTCGGGCCACTCGTCCCATCCGCGGCTTCACGGAACGGCGACGCTCCTCTGCAGCGTCGCAAACCGCCGTGTGGAACGCCTCCGCACGAGAAGACGAATCCGGACGTCCGGTTCCCCCCGCGAGGGCAACGCGGTGCCATCGGGGGGCGGTCCACGCGGTGCAGCGGCGGGTATCAAGCGGACGCGCACGGGCCGGCCACGACGACTACTCGGCCGCCGGCGCCACCCGCGACCGCGACCGGTTGCGGGGCCTGCTCACCCGGCCCCGCCACGCCTGGAGCGGGTGCGGGGACCGCGTGCCGACGTCACTGGGCTCCGTCGGAGTGGAGGCGCCAGATGCGTGTGGCCACGTGCAGGTTGAGCCGGTGCTCGGCGTCGCCGAGGTCGAAGCCTGAGACCTCGCGGATCCGGCGCAGCCGGTATCTGAGGGTGCTGCGATGGATTCGCAGGCCTTTGGAGCTGAGGGTGTAGTTGCCGCCGCAGTCCAGGTAATGGGCGAGGGTGCGTACCAGTTCGGTGCTGTGCGCTCCGTCGTAGCGCGCAAGGGTGCCCAGCCATTCATCGACGAAGGCGTTGACGTCACCGACGGCGTCCCGTGCGCCCAGGATGCGGTACAGGCCCAATGTCTCGTAGGTGGTGATCCCGCTCGAGTGCCGCGAGTTTCGCCGGACATCCAGGGCATGCTCGGCCTCCCAGAACGACCGGGGGAAGGATTCCGGCTCCGCGCAGGGCGCTCCGACTCCGACGGCGACGCCGCCGATCTGGCGGTCGAGCGCGTCATGGAACTTCGCGCCGTCGATCCCGGCCCCTACCAGCATGACCACGTTGGGCCCACGTTTGGCGAGGAGCGGGGCCAACTCCTGTTCGTCGGCGACCCGGGCGACAGCCGCGGCCAGCGC
The DNA here is from genome assembly GCF_031845375.1 of Streptomonospora wellingtoniae. NCBI lineage: Bacteria > Bacillati > Actinomycetota > Actinomycetes > Streptosporangiales > Nocardiopsidaceae > Streptomonospora > Streptomonospora wellingtoniae. The sequence continues at coordinate 135,417 of NZ_JAVREK010000003.1, read as the reverse complement.
CGCATCGTCGTCACCGCGCAATCGGTCGATCACCACTACTCGATGCGGGACGCGCAGGTCGTGGCCGATGGCTTCGGCGCGAGAGTATGCGCTCACCTCGTCGGAGCCGCTGATGAGGTCCTCGACAAGATCGCGGCGCAACCGCAACTCCACCTCGGCGAAGCTGCGGAGGTGCGTGAGTTCGGTGGCGAGTACGAGGGAGCCCCGTTCCAGAGCGGCGATCTCCCGCCCCCCGCTCAGATGGGCCGAATCGACAAGAACGATGACCCCCAGGACTTCGTGGCGCGGCTGCGCCAGGGCGATCAGCGAACTGCCGTCCCTGACCGGGCGGCGCAGGCGCTCAGCCTCCTCGATCGCCGCCTCTCTCCGCTGCGGCGTCGCCGCCTCGGCAACCCAGGGGGAGTCCTCGTCGGACCAGGCGATCGGATCGCCGAAGCGGTTCTCGATCACGACAGGGAATCCAGTGAAGCTGCCCAGCGTCCGTGCGATCCCGCCGGCTCCCTCGCCGGCCGCCGCCGTGTCGACCAACGCCTCATAGAGCCTCTCGCGAAACTCCAGTTCTGCGTTGTGGGCGCTCAATCGCGCGTTGGCTCTCTCGTTCTCCTCGTTGAGGCGGCGGAGCCGAGCGGTGACGGCCTGCTCGCGGCGGTGGGTCTCGGTATTGGCCATGGCCGCCGCCGTCTGCTGGACAAGGAACCTCAACGGAAGCAACTGGCCCTCGGTGGGTTCCGCCGTCGAACCGACCACGAGATACCCGCGCACGTCGTCGGAGTGCCTCAGAGCGAAGGCCCGTACCCACGGGACGCCCACGCTGGAAACGGTTTCGTCCTGCCCGTCCAGCTCGGCTACTTCGGCGTCCAGCCCGGCAGCGGGCGCCCAGCGCTCATCATCGAGCGGTCGGAGGGAACCGGCGTACATCCTGTAGCCGGCAAGTGGCTGGAGCGAAGCGAACGCGTCGACTGCCCCCAGTGCCAGCCGAAGGATCTCGTCCTCATCGCGCCCGTCGAACAGCAGCGACGAGAGGAGGAACGGGTCATGAAGATCGAAGAAGATGCTTCCCCTCCACACGTCCGAGGGTACTGGCGGCCGGTGATGCCCCTAAAACCTTCCTGCCCGAAGTTCTCGACGTTCTCTTGCCCTGCTCTGCGGGAACAACACCGGCGCGTGGCGGTGGTAGCGGTCATCATTCGGTCAAGGCCCCGCCGGAAGCGCACCAGGGCTGATTCAAAGTCGGTGATCGTTCCGGTTCTCGCTGGTCAGGCGATCCCGATGAGATCGAGCGGGCGGGTGAAGCACCCGTGGGAGACCCACCGGATCGCATCGGGAGTGGTCGGGCACTTGAGCTCGGTGAGTAGTAGTGCGGCCAGGCTGCGCAGCGCGGCGAGATTGACCGGCCCGTGGCCCGTGCGGACCTTGCAGGCGTCCTCGGCGAAGGTGGTGTCGCGGACGTGGTGCAGTACCTCGATCGCCCAATGGCCGCGTACCAGCGCGCCCAAGCGGCCGGCTCCAGCCTGCTCGCCCGGGAGGCTGGTGACCGCATAAGCCAAGGTCCACGACGCCTTGCCGGTACGCAGGTCGGTGACGTGGCGGCGGATGCGCACCGCTTGAACCGCGTGGGGGAATCCGAGGCCCTCGATGCTCAGCGCCTTGACGGTGCGGGTCTCGGCCCGGCCGTGTGCGCGGTGCCGGTCGGTGTCGCCCGTGGGGGCCTGTGCCCACGGCAATCGTGTGACCTGCTCGAACAGTGTGGGTGTGGAGTAAGCCGCGCGGCGCGGTACCTGAAGGTCGTTTCCGCGCGGCTCCTCCCCGAACCGGACATGCGAGTTTCCCCGCATCCGGCTCTCCAGCGGTGCTACTGAGCGGTCGGCTGCTGATGGATATCGGCGTGGCAGCGGTCGCAGACGATCAGGGTTTTCCGTCGCCTGCTGCGCATGGCCTCGACCCATCGGGGAGCAGCCGTGGTGCTGTATCGGTCGAGGTCGGCGAGTCGCGTGACGTGGTGGACGGTGATCCCGTCGTGGGACTCGCATAGTTCGCAGATTCCGGCGGTCAACCGGGCCGTGAGTTGGCGCCCCTTCCTGGTCGGCCACGCTCCGTCGATGATCGGTCGGGCGTGTTTGCGCCGGCGGAGGGGGACGCCGCCGAACCTGGCGGTGAACACCTTGCCCGCCGGGGTGCGCTGGACCGCTTCGAAGCACCGGCGTTTCCCGAACGGGGTCTCGACGGTGCTCTTGTGGCGCTCCCGCATGGTCCAGGGCGGGCGGCGGTGCTTTGCCGCCAGGGTCGAGAACAGCGACCGTTCCATGTACTGGCGGAGCTTGTTCAGCCAGTCGATGTTCCCGGCCATCTGGAAGTACTGGACGTAGCCGCGGTACTCGGTTCCGTATGTGGCGACGATGTTGTAGTCGCTGGTGCGGATGATGTCATTGCGGATCAGGGGTTTGCCCTGTCCGCGCTGATAGGTCCGGCATCGGGTGTTGACGACCTCCGGCGGCACCCCGAGAGCGATGGATCCGTTGAGGACCCGCCGCCCTGCGGTGTGCCAGGTGTCGTCGTGTCTGGTCCAGATGTCGTAGCCGAGGAACCGCGCCTTGTGGGTGCGGGCGTGTGTGATCAAGGTCTTCTCGGTGGAGAGCCGGAGTTTCAGCTCATCGCGCAGGAACACGGCGAGCCGTTCCTTGATCTCCTCGGCTTCGGCCTTCGGGCCGACGAACCCGAGCAGGTGATCGTCGGCGTACCGGATATAGCGCAGCCGCCGGTAGCCGGGGTCGTTGACGTCGATACTCGGGATCGAGTGCTGGGTTCGGCGCAGGGACCGCACCTTGGTGCGGTCCCCTTTGCGTCTCCAGTAGCCGATCGCCGCGGTGACGTTGCCGTGTTCCCGGTTCTTGCGGCGCGTGGTGCCCCGGGTGAAGGCCGGGACCAGTTCCTCCTCTGGGCGACCGCACCAAGGTCACCAAGCCCGAAGGCGGAACCGGCACCACCACCCTCACCGACGCCCGCGGACGCACCACCGAGCTGCGCAAGCACCACGGCACCCAGCCCCAGGGCGACTACGGCGCCACCACCTACACCTACGCCAAGAACGACCAGATCGCCACGCTCACCGACCCCGAGGGCGCGAGGTGGGAGTACACCTACGACCTGCGCGGGCGCAAGACTCGGGTGGAGGACCCCCCGACACCGGCACCTCCACCTTCACCTACGACGCCGCCGACCGGCTCGTGGCCACCACCGACGCCCGCGGGCAGACGGTGCACACCACCTACGACGATCTGGGCCGCAAGAGGGAGCTGCGAGACGACTCGGCCAATGGCATCCTGCGCGCCGAATGGGTCTACGACACTCTGGAGAAGGGCCAGCTCACCTCCTCGACCCGCTACGCCGACGGCGACGCCTACACCACGAGCGTGGTCGCCTACGACGAGGTCTACCGGGTGCGCGGCAAGCGGATCACCATCCCCCAGTCGGAGGAAGGGCTGGCCGGAAGCTACCTCTACCGCACCACCTACAACCCCGACGGCAGCACCCAGGCCAGCGGATTCCCCGCCGCCGGCGGCCTCAACAGCGAAACCGTCTCCCACACCTACGACGACCTCGGCCAACCCACCGCCATCACCGGGTGGGAGACCGTCGTCAACCAGACCCTCTACTCCAAGACCGGTGACCTGGTCCAGCGCGAGTTCAGCCGCGGCACCTTCGGTGCGGAGAAGACGTGGCTGACCCGCGACTACGACGAGGCAACCGACCGGCTGTCGATGACCAGCCTGGTCCACCAGAACGGCGAGGGGTCGCTGACCACCCAGCACTACAGCTACGACGACACCGGCAACATCCTCTCCATCCGCGACGAGCCCACCGACGAGGCGCGGACCTCGGACGTGCAGTGCTTCGACTACGACTACCTGCGCCGCCTGACCGACGTGTGGACCCCCGATGCCACCGGCGAGAACGCGTGCGCGGCCGAGCCCGCCGCCGACGGCCTGGGCGGTGCGGCCCCGTACTGGACCTCCTGTACCTACGACGCCTCCGGCAACCGGGTGAGCGAGACCGACCACGCCGCCTCGGGCACGACGCTGTCGACCTACACCCCGCCGGCGGAGGGGGAGGGGCCGGCCCACGGGGTGGCCGAGGTGAGCACGACGGCTGAAGGAGCCGGGGACTCCGGCAACTCCGGGGGCGCGGCGTCCACCTCGACCTACGACTACGACGCGGCCGGGAACATGGTCTCGCGCAGCACTGGCGACCGCGACCAGGAGATGGTCTGGGATGCCGAGGGCAACCTGGCCTCGGTGCAGGGTTCGGCCGGTAGTGCGAGTTTCGTCTACGGGGCCGACGGCCAGCGGCTGATCCGCCGCCAGGGCGGTGAGTGGACGCTGTATCTGCCGGGCCAGGAGGTCACCTGGACGGCGGGGGAGGGGACGGCGGCGACCCGCTACTATTCCCACGCCGGGGGGACGGTGGCGGTGCGCGAGGACGACTCCACGCTGCATTGGTTGTTCGCCGACCACAACGGCACGTCGCAGATCGCGGTGGATGCGGAGTGGGGCTCGGTGCAGCAGCGCCGTTTCACCGCGTTCGGCCAGGCGCGCAGCAGCACCGAGGCGTGGCCGGGTGAGAAGGGGTTCGTGGGCGGGACTGTGGATGATGCGATCGGTCTGACCCGGTTGGGGGCGCGCTCCTATGACGCGGAGTTGGGCCGTTTCATTTCGGTGGATCCGCTGATGGACCACTCGGATTCGCAGATGATGCACGGTTATGCCTATGCCAACAACAGTCCGGTGAGTATGTCGGATCCGGCGGGAACGGCGCCGTGCAAGGATGACCGGGGGTGCAAGGGAAGCAATCACGGGGGCAGCGGAGGTAGTGGTGGTGGCCGCTCTGGTCACCACGGCGGCTCTGGCTCCGGCGGCGGTGGCGGTGGGTTCACCGGTGTGATCACCACGCCGGGCTGGGGCGGCGGTGGTGGCGGCGGCTACTGGGGCGGCGGCGGTTCCACCGGCGGCGGCTATTACGACGGTCCCACGGGAGGAGGCGGTGGTGGCGGATCCGGTCCCGTCTACGTCGATCCCTACGACAACGAGTCTTATAAGCCTGATCCGGTGGATGTGGCCCAGGACGACGCCAAGTCGATGCAACCAACAGGGGCCGAAGGTACAACTTCAGTCGGCGGCGGAATGCATGGTTGCGGATTTCCCCCCTACGATGGGTGCTCCACTGGCGAAAGTGACTTGAGAGACCTGCTCGATCTCGTGCTCGATTGGGGAACCGTTGCGTCTGATGTAGCGTTGTTCTTTATTGTAACTTTTAGTGCTGCGTCCCTAGGTGCAACTATAGGCGCTGGAGTTGGAACTCTGGTTCTCCCCGGAATTGGTACAGTTTCCGGAGCGCTCGGGCTAGGGATCATTTTCGGCATCGTTGGTGCTGCGATTGCTCTCAATATCATTCTCCCCAAATACGGGTATCGCTATTTCATGAGGCAACTGCACCGAATTGGGCGTTCCGGTAGCGAATCCATGGATGGCGGTGACCCGCTGGGTCCATCCTTTGTTCCGGCAATCGAAGACCGACCCGGCCCCTCTATTCCAATCTATACTGCTTAAAAGGGCACATAAATAGTTATCCGCTGGCCTGGGCGGTGGAAGGAAACTACGAAATCAGGGAGGCCCGCCGCGGCTCGCGGAGTGTTGAAGAAGGTGTGGCTCGAAACCATCAAAAAGAGGTCATTCAAGAGTAGTAGACGGACCTAGTGCGATTGGAGGGCCAATGGAAGGCGATGGCACTAGACATCGAGGGCAAGTCGCTGTGGCTCTATTTATGTTTTCCTTCTTGGTGAGTGGAGGTGCATCGCTTGCCTTTTCCGTTTATCTGTATTTTCGATCAACTCCGTTGATTATAGTATCATTGGGGATCGGTGTTGGGGTTACGCTATTTGGCCTATTCTTTCTTGTTCATCTCGCATATTTAAAGCAATCGGGGGGTGTCGATGTTTCTGGGTTGAAGTGCCTGATGTTGTTTAGTGTGGTTTCATTCTTGTGTGTTGCCTTGTTCTTCCTATCTTTTGTTTTGCTTATTTATATTAACAATTATTGGGGGGCAAGGGAGGGGCTCGGTTTCACCGAGTGGGCGTCAAGTTTTGTTTGCGGAGTTTTTAGTCCCGTTATGCTCAGTATTTCTATTCTTCGAGACTATATGCGCCTTTCTTTTCGGGTGAAATGAACCGGCGCCGCCTCGTCGGTGCACTTTCGGCGGCTCCTTCCTCCCTCTGCTGGTCTGTTAATTAGCGTCCAAGATAAAGGCGGAGATTCTCCCCGCACATCTCGGGTGCAGAGGGCGAGATCTGGGCCGGACCCATCTCTCGCGGTCGCCCCTCTATGGAACCGGTCCCGGGTGGATGAATGCGTCCCGGAGTCCGGAGTTTGTCTCGCGAGTGCGTTTGAGTCTGTGTCGGCGATCAGCGCGCGACGCGATTCCCACCGATACCCGCTATCGCCCGGTTAGGGCTCGCGGTGGTCGTGGCGGTTGCGGAGGATCTCCGGTGGAATACCGTCCGGGAAGGCCGGACAGGCGACCTCGCCATCGGGCGTGACTGCTCGTCATCTGCGCGCCGGGCGCCGGAGGCGGCGCCCCCGGCTGCTTCATCCCCGACCGGGCCGCCATCGAACTCGACGATTTCATCAAGGTATTCATCGAAGTAGGAATTGTTCTGGTTCTCCAATGTGACCTTGGTCGGTCCAGCCACTACCTCCGAGACTCGCGAATGGCGAATGCGCCATCGGCCGATCATCCAGATCGCACCGGCCATCAGTGCCAGAATCGCGAGTCCACTCCACCTGGGCCAGGCCAAGTCTTGCCCGAGTGCGGCAGGCAGCAACGAGCCGATCCTGGAAGGGACATCGGCGAGGAAGCCAATTACCCCTGCGAGGAGCGCGACGCCTGCACCTTCGCTCACGACTGTGCGCCAGCGCACGGAGGTTAGGCGGCGATAGCGCGACGCCGGCATGGACGACGGTGCCTTGCGGTACAGGAGCTGCTTTACGATCTCCTTCTGGATCGTGTTCGTCGTCGCATCCCGGTCTCCGCTCTGTGATCCCTGGCAGCCTAGCCCAAGACTTGGCACGGACACGTTGACGACTCGGTGGCGCTTCCTCCAGAGTCGCCACTTCTGCCAAAGGCGCGACTTGGTCCAAAACTTCCGTTTACCTGGAGAGTATTCGCTCAGTTTGAAGCGCCGTTCCACCTCCCCGAGGACACTGCTTTTCCCGCTCCCGTAGTGTCCGGTGACGGCGATGTTCCGTGGCCCCTGGTCAGGTGGCTTGAGCAGCGCTTGTACCAGAAGAGTGGCATGCGGGCCGTGGTGAGCCTCGTTGAACTGAGGACTCAGCGGTCGCAATGATGGAGGTGTGGGCTCTGTGGCCTGCGCGTCTTCCGACCCCTCATGTGCCGTCACGGCATCGCATACTAGTAGCAAGGCAGTACTGTTTTGATGGATGGAGACCTTTTTCATCGTGCTTCGCGGAGCTGAATTGCCAGCGCCGCACGGGAGATGTCGGTGGCCCGGTGCGGGCAGCACCGCAGGTGGCGCCAGCTCTTTGAGCTGGGCCATCGCCTGCTCGCCCGGACCGCGCAGGCGGGCGTGGGTGCGGTTGGCCTCCTTCTTCCACCCTGGCTTGCCCCTCCCACCTTGGACGGGGTGAGCACCGTCGGCGAGTACCCGGCGTATCCCTTTTCGCTCAGTCCGAGTAGGCCGGCGGCTACGATGCGCTTCGCCACGCGCCACACGCGCGGCGCAAGTGCCGTGCACTGCTCCCGGGAGGACGGCGGAGACCCACACCGGTCGCCCTTGGGATCGGCGACGACCTGCGTGTCCACGCCATGGTGGCGGTGCTTCGGGAGTAGACGTGCTGATCGGCGGCCACGCGGTCGCAGGCGATGAGCGTAAGGTCGAAAAACACGTGCCCACGCCGGTGCCCGTCGGATTGGGCGCAGCGCGTCCTCCAGGCCCGATGATCAGACCGGCTGCAGCCGGGTGGTCAACTGCACTTGCGCTGCAGGCGGTGGTGTCCGCCCCCAGAGCCGAGTTCTCCCGCGTGGATGAGTCGACACCGCGGTAATTTCTGGAGCCATGCCCTCTTTTCGCGTAACCGCCGGTGGTGTGGTCATAATCGTAGGTCTCATGGTGGATCCGGGTGACACCGCTCTTGATTCGCGTTACCCTGAAAGGCTTTTGTCCGTACGGGCGGCGCGAGAAGGAGTCCCCCCCGCGATGGCCGAACCCCCCAATGACCCCCGGATCACCGAGATCGCCCGGAAGTCCAAGAACTTCGGGCACCTGCTGGAGCACGAGCCCGAGCTTGTCCTGCTCGGCGCGCAGGCGGAGTCCTATGTCCACTCCGATCCCAACGTCGCCATGTACAAGGCCCGCCTGTTCGCGGAGGTATTGACCAAACGACTGGTCGACATACTCGGCCTCACGCCGGACGGTCCGAACCAGACCCACCGGATCAACGCGCTCAGAGGGCGTTTCGTGGGTTGATGTCCCCTTCCTCGCAGGGGCTGGATGAGGCGCGCTGGTCAGGGGCCGCTGGGGGGTTATGGGCGCGGCTGGGTGAACAAGCCCGGCTCGGTCTCCACGAGGAGGCCGCGGCTGACCAGGCGTTTGAGCTTGGAGCGCGTGTTCTCGACGTTCTTGGAAACGATGGGCAGGTCCAGGCTCTGGCACAGGTCCCGCGCGCGCAGCGGCCGGGCGAGGTCGGCGAAGGCGTCCATGATCTGTTGGTAGGCGGGATGGTCGGGCAGCACGGCAGGCGGTGCTACCGGATCGGCGCCGTCATCCTCGGCCAGGGAGAGCAGGGTCGTGCGGGTGATCTGCAGATGCGCGATCGCCTCGTCGAGTTCTGCCAGCGCCGCGGTGAGCTCGCCGATGCGCGCCCGGGCCTGCTCGGCCTCGCGGCACAGCGCCCGCTCGCGCGCATCGATGGCCTCCAGCAGCGGTTGCGCCTGGCCGCCGGTCATGCTCCGCGCCACGTGGGAGCGGAGGTGCCGGTCAGCCGCCGGGCCATCACATCGCTCATCGCCCAGTACACCCGCGACTCGGAACTGGTCGGGCGGTGCTCGTAGTCGCGGACCAGCCGCCGGTGCAGGGCCAGAGTGCCGTACGTCTGCTCGACCACCCACCGCTTGGGCTGGGGGACGAACCCCCGATCGGCCGGGTTGCGTTGAACGATGTCCACACCGATGCCCAGCGCGGCGCCGTGGTCCACGACGGCGTTCTTGAAGCCCTGGTCGACCAGCGCCGTGGTGACGGTGCCGGTCTGGGCGGCCGCCCGGTCCAGTAGCGCGGTGCCGGCGGTGTTGTCGTGGGCGGAGGCGGCCAGCACCACTACCGCCACGACCAGGCCAAGCACGTCCACGGCCAAGCCCCGCTTACGCCCGCGCACACGCTTGCCCGCGTCGTTGCCGGTCGTGGCCGCGGGGACGCCGGCCGCCGCGCGGATGCTCTGGGTGTCCAGCACGAGCAGGCTCGGGTCGGATAATGTCCCCGCTTCTCGCGCGTGTGCCAGCGCAGCAGGTCGTGGATGGTCTGGTCGGTGCCCTCGTCGCGCCAGGCGGCGAAGTAGTAGTAAACCGCGCTGGAGGGCGGCAGGTCGTGAGGCAGGAAGGCCCACTGGCAGCCGGTTCGGCCCTGGTAGAGGATCGCGTTGACGATCTCGCGCATGTCGTAGGCGCCCTGGTGGCCGCTGACCGAGGGGTGGGCGGCCTTCCAGGCCGCGATGACCGGTTTGATCAGGGCCCATCGCTCGTCGGATAGGTCGCTGGGGTAGGGCTTGCGCTGGGTCACCCGGCTATCCCAGCACGTCCAAGCCCGCCGGGCAGGGGTATCGCTACAAATCCCTCTCACCGCAGCAGGACACCTCGGGCGTCAACCCACAAAACACCCTCTAAGAGAAGGGCGGCCGATGCGGTCACGGCCGGTCTTTGCGGAGGCGTACGTGTCGGTCCTGTGTGATAGGTGGGACAGGTCACCTCCCACCCCGATGAGCTCGCCGCTCAGGTGCAGGGGTCCGGCCGATCGCAGAAGCTGCGATCCGGGGCCACCGGCAAGCGCTCCTGTGGGGCGTGAGCGGCCGGGCGGGTCGGTGACGGGCTGGGCGCCTGGTCGCCTGAGCGCGCGTGTGCGGCGCTACGTGCCGCTGCGGCGGCCGAATCCGGCGTGCCGGATCGGCCAGCGCCCGGTCGGTCGGGATCGTGCGGTGAACCCCCGCGCAAGAGTCCGGGGGCCGTTGTCTCGCTGACCTGCGGCTTCGACACGGTGCCGCAATAAGAGCACACGTGGAGCACACGCGGCCCGAATCTCGGAGGTGAGTGGCTGCGTTCAAGCCGCTCACCTGCGATGATGGGCGCACCTGGCAGGATTCGAACCTGCGACCTACGGATTAGAAGTCCGGTGCTCTCTCCACTGAGCTACAGGTGCTTGGGTTCAATTGTGGCTTGTATGCCCTGGCTGTAACGACATCGTGACCTGCGTGTTGGCGGAGCGCGTCGCGCTGGCGTAGTTACGGCCTGCCCGAGCGGCCGGGAGTCTCGAGCGGCGGGGTGGTGGCCGGGGCGGTGCTGGCTGCGGTGACATTCTAGGGTATTCGGAAGATGTCACCCATCGTCGGGCAAAACAATAACAACTACGGACATTCGTAGTTGCGTCTCGTTAGCACACGCGCTCCACCAAATCGGTCCCTACCGGCCTCTTGGAACACGTTACCCGCGATTAACCGCAGGTGGGGTGCCTGTTACCGGTGTTTCGCCAACCGGGGGGAGCGAGGGCGCGGCGAGTCGGCAGGCCAGACGGCTAGAACGCTCACCAGCCGCCGTGGGCCAGCAGGAGTGCCGAAATCGCGAGGGTCGTCATCGGGTGGGCTCCTCACGGGTCGGCGGACCGCTCTCCCCGAGTCCTCAAGGGCTCTCAGGGCTGCATGATTATCACTTTAAGTAGTTGTCATGCACGGATAGTGATCATTCGTCGTGTGTCGCGGGGGACGGTGAGAGCGCGTGCGGCCCGCGCACTACCGTTGAGCGGATGAAGAAGCTCGATCGACGCTCGGCCTGGCCGGTCGGTGTTGGGATGCTGTGCGGCGCCGGCCTGGACCGTGTGCTGCCCGATCCCCGGCGCGGGCACCCCGTGGCCGCCTACGGCGAGGCGGCCGCATTGCTGGAGCGGGCGCTCTACCGGTCCTCCCGCGCGCGGGGCGCCGCGTTCGCGGTGCTCGCCGCGGCTCCGGCGGCCGCCGCCGGCGGTTTGGTGCAGGCGCGGACGACCGGCGCCGGCCGTGCGCTGGCGGTCTGCGCGGCGACGTGGGCCGTCGTGGGCGGAGCGATGCTGGGCCGCGAAGCCGAGGCCGTCGCCGACGCCCTGGAGGCCGGCGACCTCGCGGAGGCCCGGCGCCGTCTACCGGGGCTGTGCGGGCGGGACCCGGAGTCCATGGACGAGAAGGGGATCGCACGCGCCGCGGTGGAGTCTGTGGCCGAGAACACCTCTGACGCCGTGGTGGCCCCGCTGCTGTGGGGAGGCCTCACGGGAGTGCCCGGCCTGTTCGGCTACCGCGCCGTCAACACCCTCGACGCGATGGTGGGCCACCGCTCCGCCCGCTACGAGCGCTTCGGGTGGGCCGCCGCGCGGCTCGACGACGTGGCCAACTGGGCGCCGGCGCGGCTGACCGCGGTGCTGGCCGCCGCGGCAGCGCCGGTGGTGGGCGGATCGCCCGCTCGCGCGCTGCGCGTGGGGGCGCGCTACGGCCGCCGCCATCCGAGCCCCAACGCCGGGCATTGCGAGGCGGCGTTCGCAGGCGCGCTGGACGTGCGCCTGGGAGGGAGGAACGTGTACGGATCCCGGGTCGAGGACCGTCCGGAACTGGGAGAAGGGCGCCGCCCCGAGGTCGCCGACGTCCGCCGCGCGGTGTGCTTGGCGCGCGCGGTCAACGGAGCCGCCGCAGTCGTCGCGGCCGTTTCGGCCGTCGCCCTCGCCGGGCGGGGCACCGCGGGCCGGGGCGACGGCGCATCGCGTCGGCGTCCGCGCCCGGCTCCGGGGGTGCGGAGCGCAGACGTGCGCGCCCTCGCCCGCAGCTCGCGCCGCACCGGCGCCCGGTCGCTCGCGTGCACCGCAACGGGCAGGCGGTCGTGATGCGCCGCGGACCCGCGGGCGCCCCGGCGCTGCTGGTGGCCGGGACCACCTCGGACGCGGGCAAGAGCGTCCTGGTGACCGGAATCTGCCGCTGGCTGGCCCGCCAAGGCGTCAAGGTCGCGCCGTTCAAGGCGCAGAACATGTCGCTCAACTCGGTCGTCACCGCCGACGGCGCCGAGATCGGGCGGGCGCAGGCTGCCCAGGCCGCGGCCGCCGGGGTCGAGCCGACCGCCGCGATGAACCCGGTGCTGCTCAAACCGGGCAGCGACCGCAGCAGCCAGGTCGTCGTCCGCGGCCGCCCGGTCGGAGAGACCGATGCCCTGGGCTACCGCGGGTTCAAGGACAGGCTGCGCACGGTCGCGGCCGAAAGCCTCGCCGAACTGCGCGCCGAGTACGACGCGGTCATCTGCGAGGGCGCGGGCAGCCCCGCCGAGATCAACCTGCGCGCCGGCGACATCGCCAACATGGGCCTGGCGCGTGCGGCCGGGCTGCCCGTGCTCGTCGTCGGCGACATCGACCGCGGCGGCGTCTTCGCCGCCATGCACGGCACCCTCGCCCTGCTGGAGCCCGCCGACCAGGCGCTGGTCGCGGGCTTCGTCGTCAACAAGTTCCGCGGCGCCCCAGAACTGCTGGAGCCGGGTCTGGACATGCTGCGCCGCCTCACCGGACGCCCGGTGCACGGCGTCCTGCCCTGGCTCGACGGCCAGTGGATCGACGTGGAGGACTCGCTGGCGCTGAGCGCCGAGCGCGCTCCGGCGCGGGCGCCGGTTCAGGGCCGCACTCTGCGCGTGGCCGTGGTGCGGACACCGCGCATCAGCAACTTCACCGACATCGACGCCCTGTCCGTGGAACCGGGGGTCGATCTGCGCTTCGTCACCTCGCCGCAGGAGGCGGATGACGCCGACCTCGTGGTGCTGCCCGGCACCCGCGCCACGGTCGCCGACCTGGCTTGGCTGCGCGAGCGAGGCCTCGACGACGCCGTGCTCGCGCGCGCCCGCGAGGGCCGCCCGCTGCTGGGCATCTGCGGGGGCTACCAGATGCTGGCACGGCGCATCCACGACGACGTGGAGTCCGGGGCGGGCGCGGTGCCCGGGCTGGGCCTGCTGCCCACCGCGGTCACCTTCGCCGCCGACAAGACCCTGGGCCGCCCGGTGGGTGAGGCCTACGGGCACCCGGTCGAGGGCTACGAGATCCACCACGGCCACAGCGTGCTCGACGCGGGCGCCGACGGCGACGCCGAACCGTTCCTGGACGGCTGGCGCCGGGGCGCAGTGTGGGGCACGACCTGGCACGGCGCTCTGGAGAACGACGGGTTCCGCCGAGCGTTCCTCGCCGATGTGGCCCGCCGCGCCGGCCGCGACTTCGTGCCCGCCCCCGACACCGACTTCGCCGCGGAACGGTCCGCCCGCCTGGACGCGCTGGGCGACCTGGTGGAGCAGCACATGGACACGGGCGCACTGCTGCGGCTGCTGGAGGACGGCGCCCCCGAGGGGCTTCCGGCCGTTCCGCCCGCCGGGGTGCCGGACGCCTGAGGTCGCCACGCGGCGTCCGGGCCGCCCCGGCGGCCCGGACGCCGCTCTCACAGCTGCAAGCGCCGCAGCCGCAGATACCCCAGGAGCGCCGCCCCGCATGCCCAGGCCGCCAGGACCGTCCCGCCCTCGGCCGGGCTGAGCGGGTCCTGTGCCTGGACGAACGCCGCCTCTCCGGAGCCGACGGCGAACATCCGGATTCCCGCCTGGTCCGGCAGGTACTTGGCGAACCACGCCGTGCCCTCGAGCGTGGTGAGGAGTTGGGACACGAAGAAGTAGAGGGGCGCCAGCACCGCGAGCGCCGCCACCGGGCTGCGCAGAGCCGTCCCCACCCCGATGCAGAACACCGTCGTCAGAACCAGGTAGGCGACCGCGCCTGCAAGCGCCCGGGCCGCCTCGGGCTCGTCGAACCCGGTCCCGTGGGCCCCCAGGCCCCATTGGGTCGCCAGGTAGCCCGCCAGCACCGACGGGACCGCGACCGCCAGCGCGGCCGCGCCGCCCGCCACCAGTTTCGCGGAGTAGAAGGCGCCCCGGCGCGGCACCGCCGTCAGCGCTTGGCGGATCATCCCGGAGGTGTACTCGTGGCCCACGATCACGACCCCGAACACGATGAGGGCGAACTGTCCGTATCCGGTGATCGCGACGCCCGTGGAGACCGGGTCGAACCCGTCCCGCACGACGCCCGTGCCTTCGTCGAGGGCGCGCCGGACCGACCATCCGCTCACCGCGCCGAGGCCCGCGCTCAGCGCGAACAGTGTGGCGAGGGCGGCCGCGGCCGAGCGCAGAGTGCGGATCTTGCTCGCTTCCGACGCGATCGCCGCGAGGTTCATCGCCGGTTCCTCCGTCCGTCCGCCGCCAACGGCTCGGTGCCGTGCGCGCGCCCCCCGCCGGGCGCGCCGATGAGGTCGAGGTAGGCCTCCTCCAGCGACCCCGACTCCTGCGTGAGGCCCTCCAGAACGATGCGGTGTTCGCCCGCCAGCGCCCCGATCTCGGCGGTGCCGGCCCCAGCGACGTCGAGCCCGCCGCCGGGCGACGTGCGCACCGCGTACCCGGCGTCCTCGAGGACTGCGCTCAACCGCTCCCGCTCCGCGCTGGTCACGCGCACCTTCGGCTGCGTGTAGCGGCTGATCAGCTCGCCTGTGGGCAGGTCGGCCAGGACCCGTCCGGAGCCGATGACGACGACGTGGTCGGCGGTGCGTGCGACTTCCGTCATGTGGTGGCTGGAGACGAGCACGGCCGTGCCCCGGGCCGCCAGGTCGCGCAGGAAGGAGCGCATCCACACGATGCCTTCGGCGTCCAGGCCGTTGACGGGCTCGTCGAGCAGCAGGATCTTCGGATCGCCCAGCAGGGCGCCCGCCAGTCCCAGGCGCTGGCGCATCCCCAGCGAGAACGCGGAGATCCTGGTGCGCGCCTGGTCGGCCAGCCCCACCTGTTCCAGCCGCCGGTCGATCCGCTCGGGCGGTATCCGGTTGCTGCGGGCCAGCCAGAGCAGGTGCTGGCGGGCGGTGCGGCCGCGGTGGAGCGAGTCGGCCTCCAGCAGTGTGCCGACGATGCGCAAGGGACGGGCCAGTGACGTGTAGGGGCGGCCGTCGACCAGGGCCCGGCCCCGGTCGGGGCGGACGAGCCCGAGCAGGATCTTGACGGTTGTCGTCTTACCGGCGCCGTTGGGGCCGAGCAGGCCGGTCACCGTGCCCGCGGGCGCCGAGAACCCGACGCCGTCGACCGCGGTCGCCGTCCCGTAGCGCTTGACGAGGTCTTCCACTTCGATCATGCCGACAGGCTGCCAACAGGGCCCGGAGATGTCGTCAGCCCGTGGGCGGAGGCCTGCGCTCCCCCTGCGGGCGGATGCCCCGCGCGTCGCCGCCGGCTCCGAGGCGCGGCGTGACCAGCCCCGCCTCGTACGCCGCGATGACGAGCTGGGCGCGGTCGCGCGACCCGGTCTTCGCCAGGAGGCGGCTGATGTGGGTCTTCACCGTCGCCGCGCCGACGCGCAGGTGTGCGGCGATCTCGTCGTTGGACAGCCCTCGGGCGACGAGGACCAGCACCTCGCGCTCGCGTTCGGTCAACCCGGCCGGGCACTCGCCGGCAAGGGCGGCGGCGGCCGTCCCGGGCAGAGCGGCGAACGTCGCGACGAGCCGGCGGGTCACGCTGGGGGCGAGCAGGGCCTCGCCGCGGGCGACGACCCGGATGGCGGCCAGCAGCTCCGGCGGCCTTGCCGTCTTCAGGAGGAACCCGCTGGCGCCGGCCCGCAGCGCGCCGAAGACGTGCTCGTCACTGTCGTAGGTCGTCAGGATCAGTACGCGCGTGCCCGAAGTCCGCGGGTCGCCGCAGATGCGCCGGGTCGCCTCGATGCCGTCCACGTCCGGCATCCGGACGTCCATCAGCACCACATCGGGGTGCTCGCCTTCGACCGCGGCGACCGCGTCTCGCCCGGTTCCGGCCTCGCCGACGGCCGCCAGATCCTCGGCGGAGTCGATCAGCATGGCGAACCCGGACCGGATGAGGTCGTGGTCATCGGCGACGACCACGCGGTACGGGCCCCGGCCGGTGCGGTCGCCGCGGGCGGGGGAAGGCGCGTCTGTCACGTGGAAGGCTCCGGGCGATCGGGGGGCGCGTCGGGGGACACGTTCCGGTTCTGCGGGCAGATCGGCAGGGACGCCTCCACCCGGAACCCGCCCCCGGGTTCGGGGCCGGCGCTCAGCGCACCGCCTGCGGCCGCGACACGTGCGCGCATCCCGCGCAGTCCGAGCCCGGCCGAGCGCGGCGCGCCGGAGCCGCCGGGCGGGCCGGGCATTGCCGGTCCGGTGTCGGCGATCTCCATACGCACTCCCGCCTCGCCCCGTTGTTCGACGCATACGTGGCAGGCGGTGGGAGCGGCGTGGCGTACGACGTTGGTCAGCGCCTCCTGCACGACGCGCTCCACGACCAGTTCGGTCTCGGCGCCGAGACCGTCCGGCACCCGCTCCGGCGCGAAGGACACGTCGACGCCGGCCCCGCGAGCCCGCTCGGCGGCGCGCGCCAACCGGTCCGCGAGCGGCCGGGCCGCCTGCGCGCCGGTCGGTTCGCGGCCGTCGCCGGTGAGGGCGTCCAGCAGGCGCCGCATCTCACCGACCCCCTCCCGGCTGGCCGACTCGATCGACTGCAGCGCCTGCTCGGCGCGACCGGGCTGGTGCCGGGCGACGTGATTTCCCACAGAAGCCTGCACCAGCACGGCGTTGAGCGTGCCCGAAACGACATCGTGCAGCTCCCGGGCGAGGTGCAGGCGCTCCTCGGCCACCGCCCGGAGCACGCTTTCCCGCACCGCTCGGGCCGCCTGCTCCCGTCGTTCGGCAACGGCACGCCCCAGGACCCAGGACCCGCCGAGCGCGACGGCGCTGACGGCGACCGTCGGCAGCGCCGAGAGATTGGCGCCGCCCGCGGCGACGGCCGCGAGCACCAGCGCCGCCCAGGCGAGCACCGACCACCGGGTTCGGTCGCGGGGGGCGGGAGGGGCCTGGAGCGCCACAGGGTACAGCGCGAACGCGGCGGCGAGCATGGGATCGCGTACCGCCCCCGCGGCCAGCGCAGCGGCGTTCGCCGCCAGCACGACGAGGAAGACCGGTACCGGCCGGAGCCGCCGGAATGCCAGCGGCAGCGCCACGGCCGACACGACGAGCGCGAGCAGCCATCCCCGCTGGTCGCCGCCGATCTGCCCGGGGGAGACGAAGACGATCGCATAGCCGCAGGCGACCGCCGCGTCGGTGGCGATGGCGCCGATCCCGGGCTCGGCCGGGTCGGTGCCTGGGCCGCGCGCGGGTCGTGAGCCGGTGTTTCGCGCCCGCTTGCGTCCGCCGCCTTCCCGAGGCAGGAGTCGCACGGCGAGCGCCCTCCTCGACTTGGCACCAGCGGGGTCGGGCCAGATTATACGGTCGGCGATGCGCCGCTCCTCGGCCGTGTCAGCGCGGGCCCTGGGCGGACATCGACGGCCTCGCCGCCGCGCCTGGTCGGGGCACGGGGCGAGGTGGGGCCGGGGTCGTGGCCGGTTCGTCAGACGTTGATGCCGCGCCTGCGGAAGGCAGCCAACCCCAGCGCCGCGAGCGCGGCGGCGAGCACGACGAGGGCGGCGAAGGGGCCGGCCTCGAAGGACTCCACCGGCATCTGGGCGGTGTGGTGGAACGGGGAGGCGTCCATGGCCGCGTCAGGAAGGTCCATCAGCGGGCCGAAGGTGCCCATCACCGCGCCGTAGCCGACGACGGCCCAGACCGCCGGTATCGTCCGCGGCGCCGCCCCGAAGAGCAGGACGGCCGCCCCGAGCACGACCAGCACCGCCGGTACGTGGTTCAGGTGCGCCAGGGTGAGGTCGCCGACGTGCCCGGCGTCTCCGGTGACCAACGCTGCGCCCGCGCCGATGGCCGCACCGGCCGCCGCCATCAGCACCACGACCGCGGCCGCGATGACCGCGAGGTTGCTGCCGAGCCAGGCCCAGCGGCTGACCGGGGTGGCCAGTACCGGCTCGCCGCGGCCCCCGGTCTCCTCGGTGCGCAGGCCCTGCACGGCCAGAACGGCGTACGCGGCGACGATGTAGGACATGAACCCGGCCATGTAGGCGAGGTATCCGGCGAGCATCCGGTCGGCGCCGCCGAAAAGCTCGACGAACGCGGTCGGCATGTCGTCGGCGGCGTCCAGCAGAGTCTGGGCGTAGGCACCGAAAGCCAGCGAACCGATCGCCAATGCGGCGGACCAGCCGATGATGCCCGCCCGATCCAGACGCAGGGCCAGCCCCAGTGGGGTACCGAGCGAGGCCGGGGCCCGGGAACGGCCCGCCCGCACGGCGAGGAGGCCGGAGCCCAGGTCGCGGCGGCTCAGCAGGGCGTAGCCGACCGCGAAGCCGGCTGCGGCCGTCCCCAGGGGGAGAAGCAGCGGCCACCAGCGGTCGAGCACGAACGGCGCGGTCTGCTGCCCCCAGGCCAGGGGAGAGAACCAGGAGAGCGGCGCTCCGCCCTGCTCGGCCATGTCCCCGCCGGAGCGGACCACGAACGCAGCGCCGAGCACCGCCCCGGCCATGCCGGAGGCGGCGCGGGAGTACTCGGTCACCTGGACCGCGACCGCGGCCACCCCGGCGAATGCGAGACCCGTTGCGGCGATCCCGGCCGAGAACACAAGGGAGCCATACGAGCCGTAGCCGCC
This sequence comes from Streptomonospora wellingtoniae, assembly GCF_031845375.1. Taxonomy (NCBI): domain Bacteria; kingdom Bacillati; phylum Actinomycetota; class Actinomycetes; order Streptosporangiales; family Nocardiopsidaceae; genus Streptomonospora; species Streptomonospora wellingtoniae. The sequence continues at coordinate 116,547 of NZ_JAVREK010000003.1, read as the reverse complement.
GACGGCCGCCATCATCACGAAGACCGCCGCAGCCGCCGCCGCGTTGGTGGCCGCGGCGACGACCATCGTCGCGGTCAGGGCGGCATAGCGGCCGACCACGTTGGCGCGCACCAGTTCGGCGCGGCCGTTCTGCTCCTCCACCCGGGTGTGCCGGCTGACCAGCAATATGCTCATCAGCGCCGCGAGGACCAGGAAGTACAGCCCGTACCCGTTGGCGACGAATCGCTCCAGGGTCGGGTCCTCGAAGCCGTACCCGGGGCCGACCATGAGCCTGCCGACGGGGTCCCGGAACATCTGCCCGATGGCCCGCAACTGGCCCGGGTCCCCGTAGGCGGCGGGCAGCGCCGCGGTGAGGTAGCCCATGAACAGGGCGAAGCCCGCGGTCCAGGCGGGGAGCCGCACCCGGTCGCGGCGCAGCAGGAAGCGGGTCAGCGGCCAGGTGCCCGTGAAGCCGCCGCCGGCGCGCACCGTCCTCGGGGGAGCCGCTGCTGCGGGGGTCATGTCGCCGCCCCCGCCGGGGTCGCTGCGCCCTCGCCCGGCGCGCCGCCGTAGTGGCGCAGCAGCAGCTGCTCCAGCGTGGGCGGGTGGGCGACCAGGGAGCGCACGCCGAGGGGGCCCAGTGCTGCGACGACCTCGTCGAGGCGGTCGCCGTCGACCTCGAAGCGGACCTGCCCGTCGGCGCGCTCCAGGCCGTGCACCCCCGGAAGGGCGGCCAGGGAGTCGGACGGCCGGGCCGTCTCGGCGACCACGGTGGTCCGGGTGAGGTGGCGCAGTTCGGCCAGGGTCCCGGTCTCCACGATCGAGCCCTGCCGGATGATGGAGATCCGGTCGGCGAGGGCCTCCACCTGGCCGAGGATGTGGCTGGAGAGCAGCACCGTGCGGCCGGCGGCCTTCGCCTCCCGGATGCACTCCTGGAAAACCGCCTCCATCAGCGGGTCCAGCCCTGCCGTCGGCTCGTCGAGCAGCAGCAGTTCGACGTCAGAGGCCAGGGCGGAGATCAGCGCGACCTTCTGCCGGTTGCCTTTGGAGTAGGTGCGGCCCTTCTTGGCGGGGTCGAGGTCGAAGCGCCGGCACAGCTCGTCGCGGCGCTTGCGGTCGAACGACCCGCGCAGCCGGGCGAACAGGTCGATCGCCTCGCCGCCGGTGAGGTTGGGCCACAGCTCCACGTCGCCGGGCACGAAGGCAAGTCTGCGGTGCAGTTCGACCGCGTCCTTCCACGGGTCGCCGCCCAGCATCGCTGCGTGGCCGGAGTCGGCGCGCAGCAGTCCCAGCAGTACCCGCAGGGTGGTGGTCTTGCCGGCCCCGTTGGGTCCGAGAAAGCCGTGCACCTCGCCCCCGTCGACGCCCAGGTCCAGCCCGTCCAGGGCGGTGACGGCCCCGAAAGACTTGTGCAGCCCTCGGATGTCGATCACGGGCGCCTGTTCACTCATCACTGCCTTCTTCCTCTTCCCCGTCCGCGGGGAACGCGGCAAGCATCTGCTCGCGGGCCTCGTCGGTGAACAGGCCGCTCAAGGCCTCCATGGCGGCCCGCACGTAGCGGACCTGGTGCTCAGCGGGACCGTCCAGGGACATGTCGAGGAGCCGTTCGGCCTGGTCGTGCAGCACCAGCAGTCCCAGCGACCACAGCACCAGCACGGTGGTGAGGTCCCGGGGGCGGTCGGAGGGCTTGAAGATGCCGGTGCGCTCGGCCTCCTCCATGGACGCCGAGGTGGCCGCCACGATCCCGTCCACGAGGGCGTCGGCGTGCTCGGAGCCTTCGATGAGCATGCGGGCCAGGTAGCGCATCAGCGGGCGGGAGTCGGACTGCTCGCGCAGCGCATCCAGCACGTTGATGCGCGGCCCCTTGCTGAAGGCGGCGCGCTTGCCTTCCTCGATGATCGCCGCCACATACTCGTCGCAGGCGGTGCGCAGCCCCTCCTTGGAGCCGAAGTGGTGGGACACGAGGGCCTGCGAGACCCCCGCGTCCGCGGCGACCTGCTTCATGCTCGTCCCCCGCATGCCGCGCTCGGCGAAGAGGGAGACGGCGGCGTCCCGGATCCGTGCGCGCGCGGTGAGGTCGTCCGGGTTGTTCTCCGATGCTGATCGCATGATCAGCATACTAACTGATCGACCAATCAGCGACAAGGGTCGGTGCATCGCCCGACCTCGGAGACTTGGCGGAGTTCCGCTTCCCTGCGCGAGCGGTAGCGGAGCGACCCCGCCGGCATCGGCCGAAATCCGCTCCCAAGGCGTCGAATACCGCTTCGGTGCGGCTTTCTTCCTGGAGGGGTGCGCGCCGAGGCCGCGGCGTCCGGTCGCCGTCCGGGGGCCGATCAGCTCGACGGCGTCCTGCCCGGCCGGGGCTGCTGCGACTCTGCTCGGCCTGGCGGGGGAGAAGGCTGTGGACAACCGTCCGAGCCGGGGCGCGGCGCGTTACCTTGGGTGTGTTGCAGCGGCCAGGTGGTCATGGGCGCCGGATATCCGGCGGGTCCCGTCGCGGAGGCGGCCGCGGGCCGCGCAGGGCGCGGCCGAGTCCGCTTTCGCTCTCGACCTGGAGGTTCAGGTGAACACCGCCACGATGCCCGCGTCCCCGACCGCACCCGAAAGCCCGGAAAGCCCCGCACTCCGCGACCCCTGCTCCACCGACGACACCGCGGGCCCCCTTGCGCGGCGGGTGACCCTCGCCCTCGACCCCGTCACCCACGAGGAGCTGCAGCGCGCCGCCGGCCACCGGGACGTCGCCTCCTACCTCTATGTGCTCGCCGGGCGCTACGCGCGCTGGAACGAGCTGCGGGACTGGCTCTCGCAGCTGGAGGCCGCCTACGGGCCGCTGCCGCCCGAGGCGCTGGAGCGCGTCCACCGCCGGATGCTGGGCCTGCCACGCCGCAAGGACTCCGCCCGCTCGGTCTCCGTCGGCTTCAGCGACGCCGAGTTCGGCGCACTCAGCGACGCCGCCGACGGCCGCCCGGTGGCGGACTACCTACGCGAGCTGCTGGCCGGGCTTCTGTGCCCGGCTCAGGGCGCCGCTCCCGCGGGACCGGGCACGGGAGAGGGCGGGCAGCCGGGGTAGCGGCGGCCGCGTATCGGTCCGCCGGCGCGGGTGCCGGCGGACCGCCCCGGGCGGCCCCCGGGGCGGTTGCCGGACCGGCGTGCGACCGCACGCATCGGGGCCGGGCCGGGCGCCGTCGCCGTCTGCGCTCTCGTCAGGCGGAGCCGAGGGAGCGGGCGTAGTTCACCGACTGCGTCACCTGCGTGATCGTCTCCATGCCCTTCGCCGGGATCATGGTGGAGTGGTAGACGTTCGAGCCCTGGACGGTCACCTGCACATTGCCCGTGATCTTCTCCTCCTTCATCAGCAGGAAGAGCAGGCCCAGTAGTCCGAGCCCGCACGCCCAGGCGAACAGGAGGAAGGACACCACCGCGAGCACGATGCCCGTCGTCGCGATGCCCTGCGTGGTGTGGGTGAGGTCGGTGACGGTCCAGGTGCTGCCCTTGATCGGGATCCGGCCCGCGGGGGTGATCACCGTGGTCTGGGTGATGGCGATGTCGCCGATCGTGGTCAAGACCGTGTCGTTCTCCGGAACCGGTGCGTAGGGAGCCTGCCAGCCTCCCGTCTGCGGGCCCTGCCCGTAGGGAACCAGGGATCCGGCGGAGGGGTCGGCGGCCGGATAGCCGCCCGAGGGCGTCCCCGGTTGTGCGTACGGGTTGTACGGGTCGCCCTGTGGTCGCTGGTTGTAGGGGTCGCCCGGATCCGGCGGGGGCTGGGGGTAGCTCATAGTCGTCGATTCTTGCAAAACCGGAGCACCGCCGGAACCGTATCGGCGGACCGCGTCGGCGGCGAATCCCCGGCATCGGCCGCGATCGCCGCCCCGGGCCGCCACCGCTCGGGGCGGCGCCCGGGCCGTCTGCCAGGATGGGCGGCGACGGCACGAAGGAACGCGGTGCGAGTCCGCGGCTGTCCCGCAACTGTCAGGGTCTGCTCCTTGCGCCCCGCCCGGCGCCGCCCGAGCCAGGAACTTCGACCGTCGCGCCCATGTCCGGTCACGGGGCGAGGACCCCGGCACTGCCTAGAAGGACGTCCACGCGTGGCTACCATTCTGCTGCTGTCCACAGCCGACACCGAGTTGCTGGCGGCCCGGGCCGCCGATGCCGGCTACCGCACCGCCAACCCGGCCCGCACCGGTCCAGAGGACGTGGGCGGCCTGCTCGACGGCGCCGACGTCGTCGTCGTGCGCCTGCTCGGCGGCAGCGAGGCCTGGCCCGCCGGGCTGGAGCGGCTGCGCGCAGCCGGCGTGCCCCTGGTGGCCCTGGGCGGCGAGGCGGCGCCCGACGCCGAGATGATCGCGCACTCCACGGTGCCCTCCGGCGTGGCCACCGATGCCCACGCGTACCTGCGCGAGGGCGGCATCGCCAACATGCGCGAGCTGGCCCGCTTCCTGTCCGACACCGTGCTGCTGACCGGCGAGGGCTTCGAGCCGCCGCTGGCCATGCCCGAGTACGGGGTCCACGAGGTCGCCCCGCGCCCGACCGGGCGGCCGGAGCAGGGGGCCGCCGACCCCCGCCCCACCGTCGCCGTGGTCTTCTACCGCGCCCACGAGCTGTCCGGCAACACGGCCTTCGTCGACACCCTCTGCCACGCCGTCGAGGACGCAGGCGGCAGCCCGCTGGCGGTGTTCTCCGGCTCCCTGCGCGGCCTGACCCGCGACAGCCACCCCGGGCTGTTCGAGATCCTCGACCGCGCCGACGCCGTGATCACCACGGTGCTCGCCGCGGGCGGCGCGGTGGCCGCCGACGCCAGCGGCGGCGGCGACGAGGACGCCTGGGACGCCGGCGCGCTGGCCGCCCTGGACGTCCCCATCCTGCAGGGCCTCGTGCTGACCTCCGAGCGCGAGCGCTGGCAGGCCTCCGACGCCGCGCTGACGCCCATGGACGCCGGAATGCAGGTGGCCATCCCCGAGTTCGACGGCCGGTTGATCACCGTGCCGTTCTCCTTCAAAGAGATCGCCGACGACAGCGGCATCCCGGTCTACGCCGCCGACCCCGAGCGCGCCGCCCGCATCGCCGGAACCGCGGTGCGCCACGCCCGCCTGCACGCGGTGCCGCCGGCCCGGCGCCGCCTGGGCGTGGTGCTGTCCTCCTACCCGACCAAGCACTCCCGTGTGGGCAACGCGGTGGGCCTGGACACCCCCGCCTCGGCGGTGCGCCTGTTCCGCCTGCTCGCCGAGCGCGGATACGACCTGGGCGACGACGACGCGCTGTGGCGGGTGCCCGGCCGCGATGAGGATCGGCGCGAGGACGACGGAGACCCGCTCATCCACACCCTCATCCGCGCCGGCGGCCACGATGTCGAGTGGCTCAGCGAGGAGCAGCTCGCCGCGGCGACCAACCGCGTCCCGCTGGAGGACTACCGCCGGTGGTTCGAGGCGCAGCCGCGGCAGCTGCGCGACGCCGTCACCGAGCACTGGGGGCCGCCGCCCGGCGACCTCTACGTCGACGAGTCCCGCGGCACGCCCGAGATCGTCCTGGCCTCGCTGCGGTTCGGCAACGTGGTGCTGATGATCCAGCCGCCGCGCGGATTCGGCGAGAACCCCATCGCCATCTACCACGACCCCGACCTGCCGCCGTCGCACCACTATCTGGCCGCCTACCGGTGGCTGGAGGCCCCCGCCGAGCCCGCGGGCGCAGGGCGCGCCGCAGGATTCGGCGCCGACGCGGTGATCCACCTGGGCAAGCACGGCACCCTCGAATGGCTGCCGGGCAAGGGTCTGGGCCTGGCCGCCGAGGACGCGCCCGACGCCGTGCTGGGCGACCTCCCGCTGATCTATCCGTTCATCGTCAACGACCCCGGCGAGGGCACCCAGGCCAAGCGGCGCGCCCACGCCACCGTCGTCGACCACCTGGTGCCGCCGATGGCGCGCGCCGACACCTACGGCGACATCGCCAAGCTGGAACAGCTGCTCGACGAGTACGCCATGGTCAACGACCTCGACCCGGACAAGGCGCCCGCGCTGCGCGCCCAGATCTGGACGCTGATCAAGGCCGCCGAGCTCCACCACGACCTGCACCGCGACGAGATGCCCGGCGAGGACGAGTTCGACGACTTCGTCATGCACGTCGACGGCTACCTGTGCGAGATCAAGGACGTGCAGATCCGCGACGGCCTGCACATCCTGGGCGACGCCCCCGAGGGCGAGGCCCGCGTCAACCTGGTCATGGCCGTGCTGCGCGCTTCGCAGGTCTGGGCCGGCCAGGCCGGAGCGCTGCCGGGCCTGCGCGCGGTGCTGGCCGGCGCCTTCGGTCTGGACGAGAAGCAGCTGCTCGCCGAGCCGGGTGCGCGCGTCGAGGTGCCCGAGGGCCTGACCGCCGTGGCCGACGGGCCCGCACGCACCGCCTCCGACGCCCTCGACCTGGTCGACGCGCTGGCCCGCCGCCTCGTCGAGGCGATGGAGGAGAGCGGCTGGACCGCCGATGAGGCCGAGCCGGTGGTGTCCCGCGCGCTCGCAGCCTCCTCCGCCGAGGCCGACCACGCCCGCCGGGCGGTGCGGGTACTGCGCTTCGCCGCCGAGGAGGTCGTGCCGCGACTGGCCGCCACCAGCGACGAGATCGGCGCCGTCCTGCACGCGCTGGACGGCGGGCACGTACCCGCCGGCCCCTCCGGCTCGCCTACCCGCGGCCTGGTCAACGTGCTGCCCACCGGCCGCAACTTCTACTCGGTCGACCCCAAGGCCGTGCCCTCCCGCAACTCCTGGGACGTGGGCCAGGCCCTCGCCGACTCGCTGGTGCGCCGCCATCTCGACGACAGCGGCGAGTACCCGCGGTCGGTGGGGCTGACCGTGTGGGGCACCGCCGCCATGCGCACGCAGGGCGACGACATCGCCGAGGTGCTGGCGCTCCTGGGCGTGCGCCCCACCTGGGACGACGCCTCGCGCCGCGTCACCGGGTTCGAGGTTGTGCCCCTCGATGAGCTGGGTCGGCCGCGCATCGACGTCACGCTGCGCATCTCCGGGTTCTTCCGCGACGCGTTCCCGCACGTCATCGGCATGGTCGACGACGCGATCAAGGTGGTCGCCGACCTCGACGAACCGGCCGAGCAGAACTTTCCGCGCGCCCACGCGCTGGCCGACCACGCCGACCACGGCGACTGGCGGCGCGCCACCACCCGCATCTTCGGCTCCCGCCCGGGCGCCTACGGCGCCGGCCTGCTGCCGCTGATCGACGCGCGCAACTGGCGCGACGACGCCGACCTCGCGGAGGTCTACGCGGTCTGGGGCGGCTATGCCTACGGCCGCGGGCTCGACGGCCGCGAGGCGCGCTCGGACATGGAGGCCTCGTTCCGCCGGATCTCCGTGGCCGCGAAGAACCAGGACACCCGCGAACACGACATCGTCGACTCCGACGACTACTTCCAGTACCACGGCGGGATGGTCGCCATGGTGCGCCGGCTCACCGGCGGCAACCCTGCCGCCTACGTCGGCGACTCGGCCGTGCCCGACCAGGTCAAGACCCGGACGCTGGGTGAGGAGACCCGGCGGGTCTTCCGTGCCCGCGTGGTCAACCCCCGGTGGGTGGCGGCCATGCGCCGACACGGCTACAAGGGCGCGTTCGAGCTCGCCGCCACCGTCGACTACCTGTTCGGTTACGACGCCACCGCCGGCGTGGTCGACGACTGGATGTACGCCAAGCTCGCCGAGACCTACGTGTTCGACCCCGAGAACCGCGAGTTCCTGGAGCGGTCCAACCCCTGGGCGCTGCGCGGCATGACCGAGCGCCTGCTGGAGGCGGCCGAACGCAAGCTGTGGGAGGAGCCCGACCCCGAGACGCTCGACCGGCTGCGCGAGACCTACCTCGCCCTTGAAGGCGACCTGGAGGACGAGGACTGATCGTCTGATCGCACCCGTGCCCGCCCGCGGCGGTCCGCGGAGGTGCGCGCGTGCGGGGACGGCCCCGCCCCTGTGTCCGCCCCCGATCCGGGTCCGGAATGCGGCCCGCTGCTGTGTGGTTGCTCACGTCGAGGGGGTACGTTGAGACCAAGCCGCGCTCGGACGGGAGGTCGGTACCGATGCCGTTTTGGGTCCTCTGGCTGATCGCGGCCGCCGCCTTGGGCGTGGCTGAGGTCTTCACCCTCACTCTGGCGCTGGGCCTGCTGGCGGTCGCCGCGCTGATCGCCGGAGTCGTGGGCGCCATCGGCATGGGGTTCGCGACGCAGGTCGCGGCCTTCATCATCGCTTCGGCCGCCGGACTGCTGGTGGTCCGGCCCATCGCCAAGCGCCACCTGCGGCAGCCGCCCCCGCTGCGTTCGGGTACCGCCCGCCTGGTGGGCCAGTCGGCCGTGGTGGTCGACGAGGTCACCGGCGAGCACGGCCGCGTCAAGCTCTCCGGTGAGGAGTGGTCGGCCCGCTGCATCGACGAGGACACCGTGATCCCGCCCGGAACGCGGGTCGACGTCATGGAGATCGACGGCGCGACGGCGGTCGTCTACCCCAGAGAAGCGCTGCCGTGAACGCGCCGGGCAGCGCGCCGTGCCTCACTGCCCGCTCGGCTCCGTCCACACAGGCACCCGGGAGGTCGCCATGGGGATCGACATCCTCTTCATCGTCATCGCCGTCCTGGTCGTACTCGCCGTAATTTCGACCGTGCGGATCGTCCCGCAGGCGCGCGCCTACAACATCGAGCGGTTCGGCCGCTACCAGCGCACCCTGCAGCCGGGCCTGAACTTCATCATCCCGGTCGTCGACCGCGTCAACACCAAGTACGACCTGCGTGAACAGGTCTTCTCCTCCAAGCCGCAGCCGGTGATCACCGAGGACAACCTCGTCGTCAACATCGACACGGTCCTCTACTACCAGATCACCGATCCGCGGGCCGCCGCCTACGAGGTCGCCAACTACCTGGCCGCCATCGACCAGCTCACCGTGACCACGCTGCGCAACGTCATCGGCGGCATGGACCTGGAGCGGACGCTGACCTCGCGCGAGGAGATCAACTCCATGCTGCGAGGCGTCCTCGACGACGCGACCGGCAAGTGGGGCATCCGGGTCAACCGGGTCGAAATCAAGGCCATCGACCCGCCGCCCTCCATCAAGGAGGCGATGGAGAAGCAGATGCGCGCCGAGCGCGACAAGCGCGCCGTCGTGCTGCACGCCGAGGGTGAGCGCCAGTCGCGCATCCTCACCGCCGAGGGCGCGCGCCAGCAGGCCATCCTGGAGGCCCAGGGCGACCAGCAGGCGCGTATCCTGCGGGCCGACGGCGAGGCCCAGTCGATCGAGCTCGTCTTCAAGGCCGTGCACGCCAACAACGCCGACCCCAAGCTGCTCGCCTACAAGTACCTGGAGACTCTGCCGCACCTGGCCAACGGTGAGGGCAACACCTTCTGGGTCATTCCCGGCGAGCTCAGCCAGGCGGTGCAGAACGTCTCCAAGGCCTTCTCCGCCGACGCCGGCGCTGCCGCGCCGACCGGCTCCGCCGAGGAGGACTCGGAGGCCGAAGGCGTCCAGGGCGGCGAGGCGCCCGGCGAGCTGACCACCGGGCAGCGCCGCGAGACCCCGACCGAGGCCGCCGGCCACGCCGCCGAGATCGCCGCTCAGGCGGTGGCGAGCGCGCGCGAGGAGGCCGCGGCTGCAGCGGGTGCCGCCGGCCCCGTGCCCGAACCGCGCCCGCGCGACCAGGAGTAGTCCCAGCTGGGGACCGCCCGCACCGGGTGGCCCCCAGCGGATCAGACCAGCAGCAGCTTGCCGGTGGTGCGCCGGGCCGCGAGGTCCTCGTGCGCGCGTGCCGCCTCCTCCAGCGCGTAGCGCCCGCCGACGCGCACGTCCAGCCGCCCGGAGGCGACGAGCCCGTACACGTCCGAGGCGCGCTCCAGAAGTTCCTCGCGCGAGGCCACGTAGTGCGCGAGGCTCGGCCGGGTCAGAAAGACCGAGCCGGCGGTGTTCAGCCGCTGCGGGTCCACGGGCGCCACGGCGCCGCTGGCCTGGCCGAACAGCGCGAGTACACCGCGGTGGCGCAGCGACTCCAGGCTCGCGTCGAAGGTGTCGGCGCCGACCCCGTCGTAGACGGCCGCGACTCCGCGGTCGCCCGTCAGCTCGCGGACCGCGGGCGCCACCTCGCGGCGGGTGTAGTCGACGACCTCGTCGGCGCCGGCCTCGCGGGCGAGCGCCTGCTTGGCCTCGGTCGATGCGGTGCCGATCACGGTCGCGCCGCGCGCTTTGGCCATCTGGACGAGCAGCAGCCCGGTGCCGCCCGCGGCGGCGTGCACGAGCACCGTGTCGCCCGGCTGCACGGCGTAGGTGGAGTGGGTCAGGTAGTGGGCGGTCATGCCCTGCAGCAGTGTCGCTGCGGCCTGCTCGGCGCTGACGCCGTCGGGAACGGGCACGACCCGCTGGGCCGGGACCGCCGCGCGGTCGGCGTAGCCGCCCGGCAGCATCGCCCAGGCCACCCGGTCGCCGGGGGCGAACCCGGTGACGCCGGCGCCCACCGCCGCGACACGGCCGGCCGCCTCGACGCCGGGGGTGAAGGGCGTGGAGACCGAGTAGGCGCCGCTGCGCTGGTAGACGTCGATGAAGTTGACCCCGCGGGCCTCGACGTCGATCAGCACCTCGCCGGAGGCCGGCTCGGGTTCGGGGGTCTCGGTGAGGCGCATGACCTCGGGGCCGCCCTGCTCTTCGATGACGATGGCGCGCATGCCTGACCTCTCCCGGTCGCCTGTGGTGCGGGTGTCCTCCGGGCGGCGACGAGGGCCGCCCGCGCCCCCACCCTAGGTGCCGGAGGTCGGCCGGTCCGACGCCGGTGCCGGGGTGCGGGCAGCGGGCGGTCCGCCGGTTCGGAGGGCCGGGAGGCCGGCGTCGCGGGAGGCCGGCCGATTCCGCGTCCGGGCGTGCGCGCGGGGGAGGGCGCGCTGCGGCGGTTCATGCGGCCGAGGCTTCGTCGGCGGGCGCGACGGGTGCGGGGGCGGACAGGTTGGCCCGTGCGGGCAGCAGGAGCGGTGTGGCGAGCAGGAGGACGCCGGAGGCGGTGATCGCGGCGAGCGGGCTGGTGAGCGTGGCGAGGACGCCCCAGGTCACCATGAGGGCGGCCTGGAGGAGCCTGCTGCTGACCGTCCATGCGCTGAGGACCCGGGCGGCACGGTCCGCGGGAGTGCGGTGCAGGCGTTCCGCGGCGCAGATCGGGGTGAAGACTCCCATGGACGTGATCAGCAGGCTCTCGACGAGGATCACTGTGAGGAGCCCGGTAAGGCCTGGATGGACGAACGCGAGACCGAGCGGGAAGAGCGATCGCAGCCACCCGGAGACGGCCATGACCCGGTACCGGCCGTAGCGCTGCACGAGGCGTGCGGACAGGCGCGCGCCCGCGAATCCGCCGAGCGCCGGGATGCCGAAGGCGAGACCGTACTGCCAGGCCGGCATGCGGTACTCGCCCAGCAGGAGGACGGCCAGGAGCGGGGAGGCGGCCGTGATCAGCCCGCCGACCAGGATCGAGTTGAGGAACAGGCGCCGCAGTGCGGGGTCTCCGAGGATGAGCCGCCAGCCGCCGAGGACCTCGGCCCTGCGCAGTCCGGTGGCCGGATCGCGGGGTGCCGCGACGTCGCCTCCGCGGATTCGCAGGATCCCCAGGGCGGACAGCAGGAAGCCCCCGGCGGCGGCCGTGACCGTGACGACCGGGCCGAACAGGGCGATGAGCGCGCCGCCGAGGGGAGGTCCGACTGCGGTCGCCATCCACCGCGTGCCCTCGAACCTCCCGTTCGCGGCGAGGAGGCGGTCACCGCGGACGAGGTGCTTCAGGTACGCGCCCGACGCGGCGGTGAAGGCGATGCCCGCTGTGCCGCTGAGTACCGCGACGACGACCAGGTGGGGGTAGGACAGCACACCGAGGACATAGGCGACGGGGACACTCGCCATCGCGAGGAACCGCGCCAGGTCCATGGCGACCATCACCGGACGCTTGGGCCGGCGGTCGACCCACGGTCCGAGCGGGAAGGCGGCGACCGCCGCGACGGCGAGTCCGGACGCCTCCAGCAGCGACACCTCGAACGGCGACGAGTCCAGCACACGCACCGCGATGAGCGGGAACGCGCCGAATGCGATCCACGTGCCGTACGTGCTGACGGCGTAAGCCGACCACAGCCGGCCGAGGCCTGCCCCCGCTTCCACCCGCACACGACTCCCTCGCCACAACCGCTGTTCGAGTCCCTGAATCACATCGGATCCACGGCAGCGGGATCAAACAACCTCCTTCCGGTGGTCCACAACGATCGGTTGTGGCCCCAAGCGTCGTGATGGCGGTTCACCCGGCCGATGCACCGCCGGGCCCGCACGACGGGGCGCCCCCGTCGGCGACTTAGGCTGGACCGGTGGATACCGAGGCCGTGCGATCCTTCGTCCGGGCGGCCGAGCTCGGACAACTGCAGCACGCGGCCGACGAGCAGGGCGTGACACAGCAGGCGGTCTCGAAGCGGATCGCCGCCGTGGAGCGCGAGCTCGGCGTCCGCCTGTTCATCCGGACTCCGCGCGGGGTCGAACCGACGCTCGACGGCCAGGCGTTCCTCCCGCATGCGCGGAGCATCGTCGCGGGCGTCGACCGCGCGGTCACCGCGGTCGGGCCGGGCTCGCGGGCCCTTCGGATCGACGTCCTCGGTCTGCGAAGCGCGCAGGCCGTCGTACTGCACGACTACTGGCGCTCGCATCCCGAGACCGACCTCGACGTGGTGACCCTCAGGGTCGACGACCCCCACACCGCGGCCTCCGCCGTCCAAGCGGGCGATGTCGACGCCGCGTTCCGCACCGTCACCGACCCGGCCACCCTGCCGCGCGGCGTCCGGATGATCCACGCCTTCGACTCACCGCTGCAGCTCCTCGTCGGCCCGCGGCATCCGCTCGCCTCCGCACGCACACTGACCCCCCACCGGTTGCGCGGGCACCGCGTCTGGATGCCGGGCATCGTGCCCCGCAGCGAATGGGCGGAGTTCTACGATCAGCTCGCCGCAGCATTCGGTCTCCGCATCGACGCGGCCGGCCCGAACTTCGGCAACGAGGTGCTGCTCGATACACTCGCCGATTCCGCGGACGTGGCCACCTTCGTCGGCGCGCGCGACCGGTACATCTGGCCGACCAGCTACGACCTGCGCCGCATCCCGCTCGTGGACCCGGTGCCCGCTTATCCGCTTTCCCTCATGCTGCCCGCAGCGGATCCGCACCCGGGCCTTGGGGCGGTCATCGACCACCTCGAAGGCCTGGCGCCGATCCCGGACGGCGCCTGGCTCCCCTCCTGGGCGACGGCGCCGCGCCGCCGCGACCGGGCGCCGTCCGCGCACCTGCGCACCGGCACGACGCGCTGACCCCCGCAGCCGAGCCGAGCCGCGTCGTACCGCCGCCGATGCCGGGCGGCCGGACCTAGGCCCTGTTTAAGAAGGTGTCGCTGCGAGGTCCCGCAACCATATGTCGATCACTGCGACCTGGATCGTGGCCTCGTAGCGCAGGGCAAGCTTGTCGAAGCGGGTGGCCGCCGCGCGGAACTGCTTGAGCCGCCCGATCCCGCACTCCACGGCATGGCGCTGCTTATAGGCCTCCCGGTCCACCCTCGGCGGCCGGCCGCCCGCCGACCCCTTCGCCTTGCGATGGCACCCCTGATCGCGGGGCTCGGCGATGGTCGCCGAGATCTTCCGCCGCCGCAGGTAGGCCCGGTTGGCCCGCGAGGAGTAGGCCTTGTCGGCCAACACCCGCTCAGGCCGGATACGCGGGCGCCCCGGCCCGGTGCGGGCCACACGGATGCGCTCCAGAACCCGCGCGAACTGCGGGCTGTCGCCGCGCTGGCCGGCTGTCAGGACCACCGACAGCGGTTTGCGGTGCTGCTCGCCGGCCAGGTGGAGCTTGGTGGAGAACCCACCGCGCGAACGCCCCAGAGCGTGGTCGCCGGGTTCGTCGCCGGGCGGCTCGGCCTGGCGGCCGGGACTGCGGCGCGCCCCGGCGGCGTGCGGGTGGGCACGACAGGTCGTGGAGTCGACTGCCACCGTCCAGCCGATGAGCCCGGCGGCATCGGACCAGCCCCGCAGCTTGGCCGCGATCAGCGCCCAGATCCCGGCGCGCTGCCAGCTCCGCAGCAGGTGGTAGACCGACTGCCAGTGGCCGTAGCGTTCGGGAACGTCGCGCCAGGGCACACCGGCGCGGGTGCGCCAGCGGATGCCGTCCAGCAGTTGGCGCCGTGTCCATGTCGGCGGCCTCCCGCCTCCGGGACGCGGGGGCAGCAGCGGTTGCAGGACCCGCCACTGCTTGTCGGTGAGGTCTTTGCGTCCTCCGATCGGTACCCTGGCCACCGAGGTCTCCGTGTATGTGGGCTGCTTGGTCGTTGTCCCATTTACCGGAGACCTCGCTTGTGCGCAGTCCCGACATGCCGGGCAGCCCCGATCAACCCGGGCTTTTTGAACAGGACCTAGGCGTCGCCGCCGGAGCCGGCCGAATTCAGCCGCTCCACCTCGAAGCGGTGGAACCCGGCCATCGGCGTGTCGGTCTCGCTGCCGCGCCGCTTGACGGTGACTCCCGTTCCGCCCGGCTTTCCGCCCGCGAGCGGCTGGTCGTCGGTCGCCTCCAGGACGTGCGCGCCGTTGACCCACAGGTCGACCGCCAGAGTTCCCGCGTCCGCGTCGTACTCGCACGCCATGGCCAGCGTGTTGGTCACGGTCTCGCCGCCGCCGCCGTCGGTGCCGTTGCGCATGGGCAGCTTGTTCGGGGGCTGGGCGAAGCCGTCGACGTCGTCCGTGGTGGCCATCGCCGCCTCTCCGGAGTCGCCGCCGACGCGTCGGATCTGCGCGCTGCCGCCGTCGAACCGCACCAGGCCCTCATAGTGGGTCACCACCTCGTCGTCCTCGGTGCTGCGGTGGAAGCACCGGACGCCGTGCTCGCTGTAGGCGGGGCCGGCCAGCGCCTCGGCCTCGGCCTCGACCAGGACGGCCTCGGGGTAGGTGCCGGTGTAGGGAGCGAAGGAGCCGACACTGCCGTTGTCGTCGTTGTACTCCGATACGCGCAGGATCAGGCCGTGTTCGGCGTGGTAGGCGTACTCGAGGAACTCGTCCTCGGGGTCGTAGTCGTCGGACTCCCAGGCGCTGCTCGCGAAGTCGTCCTGGTATATCAGGGTGCCCTCGGGAGGTCCGCCGCCCAGCAGGAGCACAGAGCCGACCGCGCCGCCGGCGACCAGCAGCAGCACGCCCGCGATGGCGCCGATGAGCAGTCCGGTGCGGCCCTTGCCGCGCGTGGGAGCGTCGGGCTGCTGCGGGCCCGATCCCGGTCCGTACGGCGGCTGCGGGCCGGAGGGGTGGCCGTAGGGCTGCTCCGGCGGGCCGGGCGGGGGATGGCCGCCCGGAGGCGCGTGTCCCGGGGCGCCCTGGCCGTAGGAGGTTTGGGGGCCCGACGCGGGCCGCCCCGGTGGCGGCGGCGCGGTTCCGGTATAGGGCTGAGTGCTCGGCGGTCGGGCGGGGGACTCTGGCGCGAATGCCCGCGTCGACGGCTCGGTCGGGGCCTCGGCGGATCCGGCCGCGGCCCCGGCGCCCGCCGTTCCGGCGGCCCCCACGACGGAGGGCGGGGTCCAGCACTCGACGACGGTGCTGTCGACGATGGCCTCGGCCGGGTCGTCCTGGCCCACGAGCATGCTCAGCAGATGCTGGGCGGTGGGGCGGTTGCCGGGGTCCTTGTCCAACGCGCTGCGGACCAGGTCGCACAGGCGCGGGTCGAGCCCCTCCAGGTCGGCCTCGCCGGAGCTGATCAGGTGCAGCACGGCCGGCACCGTCTGGGCGTCGAAGGGGGCCTTGCCGATACCGGCGTAGGCCACCAGGCAGCCCCACGAGAAGATGTCGGATGCGGGCGTGATCCGGCCGCCGGCGATCAGCTCGGGAGCCAGGTAGGACGGCGTGCCCATCAGCTGGCTGGAACGGGTGACCGCGCTCTCGTCGTCCATCGCGCGGGCGATGCCGAAGTCGATGACCTTGGGCCCCACTGCCGACAGCAGTACGTTGCCCGGCTTGAGGTCGCGGTGGATGACGCCGGCGCGGTGGATGGCGGTCAGCGCCGCCGCGACGCCCAGGGCCAGGCTCTCCAGCGTGCCGCCGTTCATGGGGCCGTCGGCGCTGACGGCCTGGGCGAGGTTGGGGCCGGGCACGTACTCGGAGACGATGAACAGGGGGTCGCCGTCCAGGCGGGCGTCGAGCACACCGGCGGTGGAGAACCGCGCAACCTTGCGGGCGGACTCGACCTCGCGCGCGAAGCGGCGGCGGAAGTCCGGGGCGTCGGTGAGGTCGGGGTGGATCAGTTTGACGGCCACCAGCCGTTCGGCGGTGTCGCGGGCGAGGTAGACGGTGCCCATGCCGCCGCGCCCCAGCCTGCCCTCGATCCGGTAGTCGCCGAGCTGGTGGGGGTCGCCGGTGCGGAGGGGTTTGGCGCGCTCGTGCCCGTTGTCCGTCACAGTGCTGCATTCCTTAGGCCGGCAGGCGATTCGGGGGTCTCAGCGTACAGATGCCCCGGACAGGGCGTGTCGGGGCGGAGATCGCGCGACTTCGCCGAGTTGGGGCAAGTGTTCCTGATCTTAGACAGGGCGCGGCGCGTCGTGGTTCCGAGGGCGTGCAGGATCGGCTAGTCTTAGTACATACGTTCGAATTCGCCTGTCCTTCCCCGCAGGCCGAGGCCGCCCGATCGAGGGCGCCGCCGTTAGAGGGGAGTGTCGCCAGTGGGTCACGTCTACGGTGTGCCGGTCGCGGTCACCGAGCACGAGGGGCGGCCGGTGCGCTTCGTATGGGAGCACCGGGTCTACAACGTCCGCCACATCGTCGACCACTGGGTCACCCTGCGCGCCGACTGGTCGCCCGAGGTGCAGGAGCATCTGCCCCAGCGCGTCCACTGGCGGGTCGAAGCCGGCTCCTCCGGCGCCCTGGGCGTCTACGAGCTGCGGCACGACTCCGCCACGGACCGGTGGCTGCTGGCGCGCGTCTGGGACTGAGCCCGCGCCTGGCCGCATCCGGCGGCGGTTGACGCGGCCTCCCGGCCTACAGGTGCGGTCGGCGTCGGCCGTGGCCGGTGGCGCGCTCGAAGGCGCGGCCGATCTCCAGCACGCGCCGGTCGGCCCGGTGAGGCCCGACGATCTGCAGGCCCACCGGCAGCCCGCCCGGCGTGAACCCGCCGGGCACGGCCAGTGCCGGGCATCCGGTGACGGTGATGTGGTAGCAGGAGCGCATCCAGTCGAGGTAGGTCCGCTGCTCGGCGCCGTCGATGTCGGTCGGGTACTCCAGGTCCGCGTCGAAGGGCGTCACCTGGCTCACCGGCAGTAGCAGTGCGTCGTAGCGCTCGAAGAACCCGCGCACCCGGTGGTAGATGCGGGTGCGCTCCAGCTCGGCGCGCGCCACGTCGGCGCCCGAGAGCTTGCGGCCCTCGTCGATGTTCCAGGCCAGGCTGGGCTTGATCCGCGAGCGCTCGCGGTCCAGCAGCGGCCCCAGCGTCGCCTCGAACTGCCAGGCCCGCAGCGTGCGGAAGACGTCGTCGGCGCCGGAGAGGTCGGGGGCGTCCTCGGCGATCTCGCAGCCCAAGCCGGAGAAGGCCTCCAGCGCGGGCGCCAGCGCCTGTGCCACCGCCCGCTCGCAGGGCGCCGATCCGCCGAGGTCCGGCGACCACGCCAGGCGCAGCCCGCGCAAGCCGGCCTCCAGCGGCGGTGCCAGCGCCGATCCCGGTTCGTCGAGGGCGACGGGACTGCGCGGGTCGGGGCCGGCGATCACCGACAGCAGCAGCGCGGCGTCGTCGACCTCCCGGGCCATGGGGCCCTGCACCGACAACTGCGACCAGCCCAGCGGTGCGGGGTGCTGCGGCACCCGACCCGGCGACGGCCGCAGCCCCACCACGTTGTTGAACGAGGCGGGGTTGCGCAGCGACCCGCCCATGTCCGAGCCGTCGGCCAGCACGTGCATGCCCGCCGCGAGCGCCGCGGCCGCGCCGCCGCTGCTGCCGCCCGCCGAACGCGCGGTGTCGTAGGGGTTGCGGGTCAGCCCGAACACGGGGTTGAAGGTGTGCGACCCGGCGGCGAACTCGGGGGCGTTGGTCTTGCCGATGGTGATCGCCCCGGCCGCGCGCATGCGCGCCACCACCAGCTCGTCGCGGTCGGGCACGTGATCGGCGAAAACCGGCGAGCCGAAGGTGGTGCGAACGCCCGCGGCCTCGTGGGTGTCCTTGTGCGCCACCGGCAGGCCGTGCAGCGGCGGGGGTTCGCCGCCCGCGGCCAGCAGTTCGTCGGCGGCGCGCGCCTCGTCCATGGCGCGCTCGCCGCACAGGGTCACCACGGCGTTGACGGCCGGATTCAGCGCCTCGACGCGTTCCAGGTGCGCGGCCACCACCTCCCGGGCGGAGACCTCGCGTGCGCGCAGCATCCGCGCGAGCTCGCGGGCCGGTCGGCTGGTGATGTCGGCGGTCTCGTCGTCGCGCATCGCGGTGGGGCCCTCCGGGTGGTCTGGTGCCGCCCCGCAGGCCGGGCCGGGCGGGCGCTGGTGTCCGGGTGCGACCATCCCATCCCGATCGGGGCGCCGCCGCAAGGGTGATCGTCGCCGGAGCGCCGCCCCTCGGGCGGGCGGATCTCGCCGAGACCCGCTGCGCTGAGCGGCGGCGGAGGCGATGGAGGCCGGACGGGGGCGGTGTGAGACTCTTGTTGGCGGTGCCGACGCCGGGCGTACCCGGCCGGGAGCGTCCCGGCCGCGCCGCGGCGCGCAGGAACCCGGTGTGAATCCGGGACGGTCCCGCCACTGTGACCAGGGAGCGGCCCCGCAACGAGCGCCACTGCCGGAACCCCCTCCGGTGGGAAGGCGGCGGGCGAGCGGTGATCTGGAAGTCAGGAGACTGCGCGGCACCGGGCAAGACCCCTATGGGCGTGGACTCCCGAGGAAGGACTGGCCTGCGTGAGCGCTCCTGCTCGCTACCCCTTCAGCGCGGTCGTCGGCATGGACGACCTGAAGCTCGCGCTGCTGATCAACGCCGTGTCCCCGGACGTGGGCGGCGTCTTGGTCCGCGGTGAGAAAGGCACCGCCAAGTCGACCGTGGTGCGCGCCCTCGCGGCGCTGCTGCCCGACCTCGACGTCGTGCAGGGCTGCCGCTTCGGCTGCGACCCCGCCGCCCCCGACCCCCAGTGCCCCGACGGCCCGCACGCCGACTCCGAGGTGCCCGGTGAGCGTCCCGCCCGCCTCGTCGAACTTCCGGTGGGCGCCAGCGAGGACCGGCTGGTGGGCTCGCTGGACATCGAGCGGGCGCTGACCGAAGGCGTCAAAGCCTTCGAGCCCGGCCTGCTCGCCGAGGCGCACCGCGGCGTCCTCTACGTGGACGAGGTCAACCTGCTGCACGACCACCTCGTCGACCTGCTGCTGGACGCCGCAGCCATGGGCACCTCACACGTCGAGCGCGAAGGCGTCTCGGTGCGCCACGCCGCGCACTTCCTCCTCGTGGGCACGATGAACCCCGAAGAAGGGGAACTGCGGCCGCAGCTGCTCGACCGCTTCGGCCTGACCGTGGAGGTCGCCGCCACCCGCGACCCGCAGCTGCGCGCGGACGTGGTACGCCGCAGGCTCGCGTTCGAGGCCGACCCCGAGGGCTTCGCCGCAGGCTATGCCCGGGACGAGGCCGAGCTCGCGGGCCGTATCCTGGCCGCCCGCAAGCGGCTGCCGGGAGTCGTGCTCACCGACGCCGCGCTGCGGCAGGTGACGGCGGTCTGCGCGGCCTTCGACGTCGACGGCCTGCGCGCCGACATCGTCACCGCGCGTGCCGCCATGGCGCTGGCCGCCTGGCGCGACCACAACGAGGTGACCCCCGAGGACGTGCGCGACGCCGCCCGCCTGGCGCTGCCGCACCGGCGCAGGCGCGACCCCTTCGACGCCCCCGACTTGGACGAGGACCGGCTGCAGGAGGCGCTGGACCAGGCGGGTGATGCGGACCCAAAAGACCCGGGTGAGTCCGGCGGCCCCTCCGACGCGACGGGCGGCGGAGGCGGTGGCACCGAGGCACGGGCCCCGGACTCCGATTCATCGGCGGAGGATTCCTCCGAACCGTCGGGCGAGGACGAGGCCCCGGGCCGGCAGGACTCCGGCCCCGACTCCGGCGAGGCGCCCGGCGGCGAAGCCGGGCCCTCCCCCTCCGCCCCCCGGCCGGCGGGCTCCGGCGGCGCCGAAGACGACCCCGGCGACGAGCAGTCCCCGCCTCGTCCGCAGGACCCGGGCCGGGGACCGCAGGCGGAGGCCGGCGAGACCTACCGGCCGCGCCTGTTCAGCCTCGACGGCGTCGGCGAGGGCGCGCCCGGCCGCCGCTCCCGGGCCGAGACGCCCTTCGGCCGCACGTCGGGGGCGCGCGTGCCCCGCTCGGGGGTGCGCGGCCTGCACCTGACCGCGACCCTGCGCGCGGCGGCTCCTTACCAGCGCGCCCGCGGCCGCACCGGCCCGGGCCTGGTCGTGCGCCCCGGCGACCTGCGCGAGACCGTGCGCGAAGGCCGCGAAGGCAATCTCGTGCTGTTCTGCGTGGACGCCAGCGGTTCCATGGCCGCCCGGCAGCGGATGCGCGCCGTCAAGGGCGCCGTGCTGAGCCTGCTGCTGGACGCCTACCAGCGCCGCGACAAGGTCGGCCTGGTCACCTTCCGCGGCACCGGCGCCCAGGTGGAGCTGCCGCCGACCTCGTCCGTGGAGGCGGGTGCGCGCAGGCTGGGCGAGCTGCGCACCGGTGGCCGCACTCCCCTCGCGGCGGGGCTGGCGCGCTCGGCCGAGGTGCTGCGCGTGGAGCGGCTGCGCGACGCCGGCCGCCGGGCGCTGCTCGTGGTGGTGACCGACGGGCGCGCCACCCGCGGCGGTCTCGACGAGGCGTTGCGCGCCGGCGCGCGGATCGGCGCCCGAGGAGTGCACGGCATCGTCGTCGACTGCGAGTCGGGGCCGGTGCGCCTGGGCCTGGCCGAGCGGCTGGCCGCCGAGATGGGCGGAGAGTCGGTGCGCCTGGAGGAGTTGGGCGCCGACGCGCTGAGCGGCCTGGTGCGGTCCACCCGCCGCGCCGCCTGAGGGCGGCCGGGCGGGCGCGCGGCGCGCGAAGGGCGCCCGAGGCAGTGCACCGGAGGGCGGCCGGCCGTCCGCAGCCGCGTTCCCGCCGACGCCCGGGGCACCCGGCACCAACACCCGGCGCACCGCAGAACGCGAGAAGAAGCCCGAGAACCGAGGAGAAGAGACCGACATGCCGCAGGGCAAACCCGCTTACGTGCCCGAAGACGGACTGACCACGCGCCAGCGCCGCAACCGTCCGCTGCTCATCGTGCACACCGGGCCCGGCAAGGGGAAGTCGACCGCCGCGTTCGGGCTCGCCACCCGCGGCTGGTCGCAGGGCTGGGACATCGGCGTGTTCCAGTTCGTCAAGTCGGCCAAGTGGCGCATCGGCGAGGAGCGCGCGCTGCGTGTCCTCGGTGAGTCGGGCGAAGGCGGCCGGGTCGACTGGAACAAGATGGGCGAGGGCTGGTCGTGGATCCAGCGGCGCGGCACCGAGGAGGACCACGCCGCTGACGCCGCGGAGGGATGGGCCCAGATCAAGCGCGACCTGGCCGCCGAGACCTACGGGCTCTACGTGCTCGACGAGTTCACCTACCCGATGAAGTGGGGATGGGTCGACGTGGACGACGTGGTCGAGACCCTGGCGCAGCGCGGCGGCCACCAGCACGTGGTCGTCACCGGCCGCGACGCCGACCCCCGGCTGCGGGAGGCGGCCGACCTCGTCACCGAGATGACCAAGGTCAAGCACCCCATGGACGCCGGTCAGAAGGGGCAGCGCGGCATCGAGTGGTGAGACCCGCCGCCCCGCGGTGAGCCGCGCCGCCCTGCCGCGCGCCGTCCCGGAGGCGGCCGCAAGGTGCCGGGAACCCGGTGGTGGCCCACGCCTGCTCGCGGGCTATTCTCGGCCGGACCGGGGCGGGACACCGGTCCCACCCGCCGGCAACGCAGAGGAGGCGCCGTGGACGCGGCCGCAAACAGGGAACTGCTGGAGAAGGCCTATGCGGCCCTGGCCGAGGGGGACACCGGGCCGTGGGCGGCCTGTCTGCACGAGGACGTGGTCTGGACGGTCATCGGCACCTCACCGTGGTCGGGTACCTACAACGGCAGGCAGGCCGTGCTGACCGAGCTTCTCGGCCCCCTGCAGGCGCAACTCGCGCCCGACGCCAAGGTCACGCCGCGCGCCTTCACCGCCGAGGGCGACCGTGTCGTCGTCGAGGCCGCCGGCCCGGGCAACAGGACCGCGACCGGCCGCGCCTACGAGAACGAGTACTGCTGGGTCTTCCGGATGGAGAAGGGCCGGGCGGTGCAGGTCAAGGAGTACTCCGACACCGAGCTGATGGCTGCGGTCCTGGGCGCCCCCGGCGAACCGCCGCCCGCTTGACAGACTGCCGACTAACCGTCCGAACCCCGTCGATCTTGTAGCTATCGTGAAGGAAAGCGATTGCCATTTGCGATGGCTACAAGATCGACGATGATGCGGCGCGTGCAGACGTGTGGCTGCCCGGTCGCCGATGGTCTGAGCGGCCGTCGCCCGGGGCGCCGCTGGGCTAGGCGGTGCCCCCCGGGCCGAGATCGGCCGGGATGAGGCTGTAGACCGCCAGGTCGGCACGGCCCTCGTGCAGCGGCATCGCGTTGCGTTCGGTCCCCTCGTAGGTGAACCCCGCCTTCTCGGCCACCCGCCGCGACGCGGTGTTGCCTGCGGCGGCCTTCAGCTCCACCCGCTCGAACCGCTGGTCGGCCAGAGCCCACCGCGACACGGCCACCACCGCCTCGGTCGCCAGCCCGCGTCCCCGCGCCCCCGGGCCCAGCCAGTAACCGACCTCGGTGGAGCCGGCGCGCCACATGGTGCGGTTCAGACCCACCGCGCCGGCGAAGGCGCCGGTCTCGGCATCGACGACCGCCCACTGCTGGCCGTCGCCGCTCACGCGGGCATGCGGCGCGGCCACCAGGCACCAGTGCTCCGCGTCGGCGCGGGTGTAGGCCTTTCCGGGGCGCGGCATGGGCAGCCAGCGCTGCACCCCGGGGTCGGCCGCGCCGTGGAAGACGGCGTCGACGTCGTCGCCGGTGTGCGCCCGCAGCACGAGCCTTTCGGTGCACAGCACCACCGACGGCATGAGCGGCGTCTCTTCGGCGCCGGTCACTCGGCCACCCCCTCGCTGTAGGCACGCGCGGCCGCCAGGAACCGCTCGGCGATCGCGGGTCGGCCGGCCCAATGCACGTGCAGGTAGGAAGCGCTGATGCTGCCAGAGCCGTAGCCCTCGCCGCCACCGGATTCCCACTGCCAGGCCGGCCGCGGTCCGGACCGCGGTTCGACCATCGTGCGGTGGAACTCGTGGCCGCGCACGCGGGCGCCCCGGTGCGCGAGCACCGTATCGGCCACGGCCACGGCCGAGCGGTAGCCCAGGGTGAGGGAGCCCGTCATCGCGGCGTCGGCGGGCAGCACGCCGCACATCGGCGCGCCGTCGAGGCTGCGGGAGAGGTAGAGCAGTCCGGCGCACTCGGCGGCCACGGGCGCGCCGCGCGCGGCGAGGCCGGCCACGGCGCCGCGCAGCGCGGCGTTGGCCGACAATTCGGCGGCGTGCACCTCCGGGAACCCGCCGCCGACGATGAGCGCATCGGCCCCCTCGGGCAGCGCCTCCTCACGCAGCGGGTCCACGGTGTGCACCTCGGCGCCCCCGGCGCGCAGCAGTTCCGCCTGCTCGCTGTAGCCGAAGGTGAAGGCGGCACCGCCGAAGACGGCGATCCGCGGAGGGCGCTGCAGAGCCGCCTCCCGCGGCGGCCGCAGCTGCGCCTGCGGGTCCCACGGCTCGTCCGGCAGCGCGGGAGCTGCGCTGGCGACGGCGCGCACCGCCTCCAGGTCACAGGAGGAGGACACCAGCTCGCCCAGCTCCCGTACGGCGCGCCGGGCCTCACCGGCCCGCTCGGCGGCGGGGATCAGACCGAGGTGGCGCGAGGGAGTGTGCACCTCCTCGCGGCGCCGGATCGCGCCCAGCACAGCGGCGCCTGCGTCCTCCAGCGCGGCGCGCAGGATGCGCTCGTGGCGCTCGGAGCCCACCCGGTTGAGGATCACTCCGGCGATGCGCACCCGCGGGTCGTAGGTACAGAACCCGTGCACCAGCGCTGCGACGGAGCGCGCGCTGCGCGAGGCGTCGACCACCAGGACCACCGGCGCGCCCAGCAGGGCGGCCACGTGGGCGGTGGAGCCCGCGTCCCCCGGCCCGGCGAAGCCCGCGGAGTCGGCGGCGCCGTCGAACAGGCCCATCACGCCCTCGACCACGGCGATGTCGGCGCCCGCCGCACCGTGCAGGAGCAGCGGCGCGACGCGCTCCTCGCCGCACAGCACCGGGTCGAGGTTGCGCGGGGGGCGCCCGGTGGCGATCGCGTGGTAGCCGGGATCGATGTAGTCGGGGCCCACCTTGTGCCCGGAGACCCGGTCGCCGCGCGCCGCCAGCGCGGCCATGAGGCCGGTGGCGACGGTGGTCTTGCCGCTGCTCGACGACGGGGCCGCGATCACCACTCGCGGTAGCACGGGCACGCGCTTCCTCCTCCTCGTTTCCGGGACCGCCGGGGTGCCGCCGACCAGGCACCGGTGTGGCCATGCTAGGGCCGTCGGCGGCCGCATCCGGCGCGCCTCCCCTGGTCGCGGCTCCGGCGCAGACCGGTCCCGGACGAGGGGCGGCGGGGGCCGCACCGATACGCTTGCCCCGGCCCCCGCCTGCGCAGCGGCCGCAGCGAAGCGGCGCGCAGCGCGCCCGCGCGGCGGAGGGCGCGCAGCGCAGTCGACGAGGAAGCGGCGGTATGGGAACGGGCGGACGGCTGGTCGGGGTCGGAGTGGGGCCGGGCGACCCCGAGCTGGTGACGGTCAAGGCGGTGCGGCGCATGCGCGAGGCCGACGCCGTGATCGTCCCGGTGCTGGCCGGCGGCGACCCCGGGCGCGCCGAGGCCACCGTGCGGGCCCACGTCGACGCCTCCCGCATCGAACGCGCCGTCTTCGCGCTCAACGACCGGCACGGCCTCAGCGACCGGCGGGTGCGCGCCTGGGACGAGGCGGCCCGCACGGTCCTGCGGCACTTCGGCGAGGGCAGGGCCACCGTGGCCTTCGCCACCATCGGCGACCCCAACGTCTACTCCACCTTCACCTACCTGGCGCAGACGGTGCGCGAGGCGGCGCCCGACACCGAGGTGGAGACCGTACCCGGCGTCACCGCCATGCAGGACCTCGCCGCGCGGTCCGGGCGGGTGCTGGTCGAAGGCTCCGAACCCCTCACTCTGCTGCCGTTCACCGGCGGCGCGGAGCGGCTGCGCTCGGCACTGGACTCCGACGCCACCGTGGTGGCCTACAAGTTCGGCCGGTTCGCGCCGCAGGTCGCCGAGGCCGTGCGCGATGCGGGCCGCGGCGAAGACGCGGTCTACGGCGCCCGGCTCGGCCTGCCCGATGAGGAGATCGCCCCTCTGGACAAACTGGAGAGCGACGGCCTGCCCTACCTGTCCACCCTCATCGCGCCCGCACGCCGCGAATCCGGGCGCGGCGGGAAGCTGTGAGCCCGGACCCCCGGCCCGAGCCCCGACCCACGAAAGGTGCGTGAACGACGGCATGGCCAGCCAGTACACCAGTGAGCACAGCGGCGGAGCGACGAGCGGGACCGTCGTGTTCGTCGGTGCCGGTCCCGGCGCCGCGGACCTGCTCACCGTCCGCGCTGCGCGCGCCATCGGCGAGGCCGACGTGGTGATCTGGGCTGCCAGTCTGGTGCATGAGGACGTGCTCGAGCACGCCGGTCCGGGCGCCGAGATCGTCGACTCGGCCAAGCTGCCGATGGAGGGCGTGCTGCCCTACTACCGCCGCGCCGCCGAGGAGGGCCTGCGCATCGCCCGCATCCACTCCGGCGACCCGGCTCTGTGGGGCGCCATGCAGGAGCAGGTCGAGGCCTGCGCGGAGCTCGGTCTGGAGGTCGAGGTGATCCCGGGCGTGTCCGCGTTCAGCGCGGTCGCCGCGATCGCACAGCGCGAGCTGACCGTGCCGGAGGTCGCCCAGTCGGTCATCCTGACCCGCCTGGGCGGCGGCAAGACCCCCATGCCCGAGGGCGAGGAGGTCCGCGAGTTCGCCCGGCACGGCACCACGATGGCGCTGTTCCTTTCGGCGGCGCGCTCGGGGCGGCTCCAGGAGGAGCTTGTCGAGGGCGGCTACCCGCCCGAGACGCCCTGTGTCGTCGCCTACCAGGCCACCTGGCCCGAAGAGCTGGTGGTGCACTGCGAGCTGGGCGAGTTGGAGGCAACCGTCAAGGAGCACCGGCTGTGGAAGCACACCCTGGTGCTGGTGGGTCCCGCCCTCAACGCCGGCGGGACCCGGTCGCACCTGTACCACCCGGGCCACTTCCACACCCACCGCCGGGCCGACCGCGAGGCGCGCCGCCGACTGCGCGAGGCGCGCCGAGGCGCATAGAACCGGGGAGCAGAGAGACGTGACCGACAGTCCGCGGCGCGGGCGCGACGCCGAAGCGAGGCCCGCGCCCGGCGCCCACGAGCAGCCGCAACCGCGCGAACCCGACCTCCCGCGCACCATGAAGGTGCGGCAGAAGGCGCTGCGCACCGGCTGGACCACGGGGACGTGCGCGTCGGCGGCCGCCAAGGCGGCCGCGTCGGCGCTGGCCACCGGCGAGCCGGTCGAGGTCGTCGAGGTGGCGCTGCCCTCGGGGCGGCGCGTGACCTTCGCGACCGACCGCTGCGGGCTGACCGCGTCGGACCGGGCCGAGGCCGTGGTGGTCAAGGACGCGGGCGACGACCCCGACGCCACCGACGGCGCCCACATCACCGCGACGGTCACCCGGCGCGGCGATCCCGGCCTCGAACTGGACGGCGGCGTGGGGGTCGGCGTCGTCACCCGGCCCGGTCTGGGGCTGGAGCTGGGCGGTCCCGCCATCAACCCGGTGCCGGCGCAGATGATCGAGCAGGCCGTGGGCGAGGTCGGCGACACCGCCGCAGCGGGTCTGCGCGTGGTCATCAGCGTCCCCGAGGGCGAGAGGATGGCGCGCAAGACCACCAACGCCCGGCTGGGCATCATCGGCGGGATCTCCATCCTGGGCACCACCGGCGTCGTGCGGCCGTTCTCCACCGCGTCCTGGCGCGCCAGCGTCGAGCAGGCGGTGTCGGTGATGGCCGCGCAGGGGGAGGACACCCTCGTGCTCTGCACCGGCGGGCGCACGGAGAAGGGCGCCATGCTGCGCCACCCGGGCCTGCCGCAGGTGTGCTTCGTCGAGGTCGGTGACTTCACCGGCGCCGCGCTGCGCCGCGCGGTCGAGTACGGGCTTGAGCGCGTGTCCTTCGTCGGGATGGCGGGCAAGCTCACCAAGCTGGCCTCCGGCGTGCTGATGACCCACTACACCCGCTCCAAGGTCTCCACCGAGCTGCTCGGGACCGTCACCCGCCACGTCGGTGGGGGAGAGGACGTCGCCGCCGAGGTCGACGCCGCCAACACCGGCCGCCACGCCTACGAGATCTGGGAGGGGGCCGGGCTGCTGGAAGCCGCCGGGAACGAGCTGTGCCGGCGTGTCGCCGAAGTCCTCACCCGCTTCACCGAGGGAGCTGTGGAGGTGGACGTCGCCATGGTCGACTTCACCGGACAGCACGTGGTCGCCGCCGTCCCGGAGGCGCCGTGACCGGCCGGGACGCCGACGGCGCCCGCCCGGCGCGGGCCAGGGCGGCCGAGGGAGGGCCGGTCGGGGCCGGCGCGACCGGCGGTGCCGCGATCCGGCGGGCGCGCCCCGACGACCTCGCAGCGCTGGTCGGGCTGCTGGCCGACGACGTCCGCGGCGCCGCGCGGGAGACGCCAGGCGACCTCGCTCCCTACCGCGAGGCCTTCGCCCGCATCGACGCCGACCCGCGCACGCTGCTGGCCGTGGCCGTGGGCGGCGGGACCGTGATCGGCACCCTGCAGCTGACCTACCTGCCCGGCCTGTCCCACCGCGGCGGCACCCGCGCGCAGATCGAGGCGGTGCGGGTGGCCGCGGGCGAGCGCGGCAGGGGGCTGGGCGGCCGCATGGTCGCCTGGGCCGTGGAGCAGGCGCGCTCCCACGGCTGCCGCATGGTGCAGCTGACCTCGGACGCGGCCCGTGCCGACGCGCACCGCTTCTACACCCGGCTGGGATTCTCCGCCTCGCACGTCGGCTTCAAGCTGGCGCTGGAGGACCCGCGCGCATGATCACCGTGATCGGAGTGGACGGCGGGCCCCTGCCGCCGCGGGCCGCCGACGCGCTGGCGTCGGCGGTGTGCGTGGCCGGAGCCCCGCGCCACCTGGACGCCGTCGCCGGTGGCATCGGCGACGGCGCCGAGCGGGTGCCCATCGGCGACCTGCGCGCGGCCACGGACGCGGTGCTGGCCGCGCGCGGTCCCGCCGCCGTGCTGGCCTCGGGCGATCCCGGCTTCTTCGGCGTCCTGCGCAGCCTGCGCTCCCGCGGCGCCGACCCGGAGGTGGTGCCCGCTGTGTCCTCGGTGGCCACCGCGTTCGCGCGCATCGGGCTGCCCTGGGACGACGCCGTCGTGGTCTCGGCACACGGCCGCGCCGACTCCGGACGCGGCGTGCGGCGGGCGCTCGCCGCCGCGCTCGCCCATCCCAAGGCCGCCGTGCTCACCGCCCCTGGCGGCGCGGGGCCCGAAGCGTTCCTGCCCGAGCTGCTGCGCGCCGGCCGCGAGGTCCACGTCGCCCAGCGCCTCGGATCGCCCGGCGAGGAGGTCGTGCGCATCGCCCCGGGCGATCCGGTGCCCGAGCGCGACTGGGCCGCGCCCAACCTCGTGCTGGCCGTGGACCCCGAGCGCGCGCTCGCCTCCGCCATGGCCTGGCTGCCCGGCCACCAGGGCGCTCCGCCCCAGTGGGCCCTGCCCTGCGACGCCTTCGAGCACCGCGCCTCGCTGATCACCAAGCCCGAGGTGCGGGCCCTCGCCCTGGCGCGGCTGGCTCCGCGGCCCGGCACCGTGGTGTGGGACGTCGGCGCGGGCAGCGGTTCGGTCGCCGTGGAGTGCGCCAGGTTCGGGGCACGCGCCGTCGCCTTCGAGCGCAACGCCGCCGACTGCGACCGCATCCGCGCCAACGCGCTCGCCCACGGGGTCGGGGTCGAGGTGCACCCCGGCGAGGCCGCCGCGAACCTGCACGGCGCCGCCGCACGGCTGGCGCCCGACGCGGCGTTCGTCGGCGGGGGAGACGACGCGGTCGCGGCCGCGGTCCTGGCCCACCGCCCTCGGCGGGTCGTCGCCGCTCTGGCCTCGCTCGACCGCATCCGCCCGCTGCACGACATGCTCGCCGCAGGTGGCTACACCGCCGAGGGCACCCAGCTCCAGGCCTCCGGCCTGGCGGGCCTGCCCAGCGGTTCCCTGCGGCTGGCCGCCGCCAACCCGGTGACCGTCCTGTGGGGCGTCCGCCGGGACGAGACCTGAGACGCGCCCCCACCCCCGCTCCGCCGACGCACCGACCGGAAGGGCCCAGATGACCGACAGCGGCGCCATCGGCGTCATCGCCGTGACCGAGCGCGGCCGCACCGCGGCCGGCCGCCTGCAGGCGGCCTGGCCCGACCGGGTCCGCACCTTCACCGAGGACCGCGCGGGCGAGCAGCTGCGCAGCGCCTTCGCCGACTGCGGCGCCGTGGTGGCCTTCCTGGCCGTCGGCGCCGCAGTGCGCGCCCTGGCGCCGGTCCTCGGCGACAAGCACACCGACCCGCCGGTGGTCTGCGTCGACGAGGCGCTGCAGCACGCGGTCGCGGTGCTGGGCGGCCACCACGGCGGCAACGCCCTGGCCGGCGAGGTCGCCGGAGTGCTGGGGTGCCGACCGGTTGTCACCACCGCCAGCGACGCCGCCTCGGCCGCACCGCTCGACTCCTACGGCGCCGACCTTGGCTTCACCGTCGCCGACACCGCGCCGTTGGCGCCCGCCGGCGCCGCGCTGCTCTCGGGCCGGCCGGTGCGCCTGGAGTACGGCGGCGCCCCGGCCTGGCCGCTGCCGCCTCTTCCCCCCAACGCCTCGGCCGGCACACCGGCGGAATCGGCGGAGGCGCTGCTGCGCATCACCGACCGCGCCGCGGCTCCGGAGGCCGCACCGGCGGTGCCGACCGTCACCTACCGCCCGCCGTCGCTGGTGGTGGGGGTCGGCTCGGCGCGCGGCGCGTCCGGCGAGGAGGTCGGAGCGCTCGTCGACCGGACGCTGGCTGAAGCGGGCCTGGCCGCGCAGTCGGTGCGCGCCCTGGCCACCGTCGACGTCAAGGCGGATGAGGAGGGGATCCTGCGCGCGGCCGCCGAACGCGGCTGGCCGGTGCGGATCTTCTCCGCCGACGAGCTCGCCGGAGTCGACGTTCCCAACCCCAGCGACGTGGTGCGCGCCGAGGTCGGTACGCCCAGCGTCGCCGAGGCCGCCGCGCTGCGCGCCGCCGGGGAGGACGGGGCCGCCGCCGAGCTCGTGGCGGCCAAGCACAAGTCGGCCAACGCGACCGCCGCCGTCGCGCGGCTGCGGCCACGCGGCCGCCTCGCCCTGGTCGGACTGGGGCCGGGCGCCCGCGACCTGGCCGCGCCGCGCGCGCTCGCCGAGCTGCACCGCGCCTCGGTCGTCGTGGGGCTGGACCAGTACCTGGACCAGGTGCGCGACCTGCTGCGCCCGGGCACGCGCACAATGGCGAGCGGCCTCGGCCAAGAGGAGGAGCGGGCCCGCACCGCGGTGGCCGAGGCACGGGCGGGGGCGGCCGTCGCGCTCATCGGTTCGGGCGACGCCGGGGTCTACGCCATGGCCAGCCCCGCACTGGACTTCGCCGGTAGGGACATCGACGTCGTGGGTGTGCCCGGAATCACCGCCGCCGTCGCCGCGGCGCACCGGCTCGGCGCCCCTCTCGGCCACGACCACGCCTACATCTCGCTGTCCGATCTGCACACGCCGTGGGAGGCGATCGAGCGCCGCGTGCGCGCGGCCGCCGAAGGCGACTTCACTGTCTGCTTCTACAACCCGCGCAGCCGCCGCCGCGACTGGCAGCTGCCGGAGGCGCTGCGCGTCCTCGCCGGGCACCGGCCCGCGGCCACGCCCGTGGGCTACGTGCGCAACGCTGCCCGCGGCGACGAGCACGCCGCGGTGACGACCCTGGCGGCGATGCTGGACGGCGAGGCCGAGGAGGTGGACATGTACACGGTCGTCCTGGTGGGCAGCTCCGCCAGCCGCACCGTCGCGGGGCGCTTCGTCACCCCGCGCGGCTACACCTGGCGCGGCTGAGGCCCGACCCGGCCGGGCGCATCAGCCGCGTGCACCGTCGGCCTCGTCGAGGAGCCGCTGGACCTCCTCGGGGGTGGCCGGGCCGGGGGCGCCGGGAGGCAGCAGGCCCGCCGCGCGCAGGGCTCGGTCCGTCGCGGGAGCCCAGGGCGGGCGCAGCCGGGCGGCCGCGAGCAGGGCGGGATCGGCCAGGATCTCGCGGGCCGGTCCCGAGGCGAGTCGCCCGCGGTCGAGCAGCAGCACGGTGTCGGCCCAACGCCAGGCGAGGTCCACGTCATGAGTGGAGACCACCAGCGTGGTGCCCGCCGCACGAAGCCCCTCCAGCGTCTCCACCAGCGACTCCACACCTTCGGGGTCCAGCCCCGCGGTGGGCTCGTCGAGCACCAGCACCGAAGGCCGCATCGCCAGGGCGCCCGCCAGCACCACGCGCTTGCGCTGCCCGTAGGAGAGCAGGTGCGTGGGCTGCTCGGCCAGGTCGGTGATCTCCAGCGCCTCCAGCGCCCAGGCCACCCGCTCGCGTGCCGCGTCGGTGTCCAGGCCCAGGTTGAGCGGGCCAAAAGACACGTCCTGGGTCACGCTGGCGGAGAAAAGCTGGTCGTCGGGGTCCTGAAAGACCAGCTGGACGCTGCGCCGCAGCTCGGCGAGTGCGCGGCGGCCGCGCCGCACCGGCTCGCCGCTCAGGCGGATCTCGCCCTCGCCGGGTGTCAGGCTGCCCGACAGGAGCCGCAGGAGAGTCGTCTTGCCGCCCCCGTTGGGGCCGAGCACGCCCACGACCTCGCCGGGAGCGATGTGCACGTCGAGTCCGGCGAACACCGGCGCGGAGTCGGGGTAGCCGAAGGAGAGTCCCAGACCGGCGAGCGCGGCGGGCGGGGCGGCGGTTGCGTCGCCGCCGGGAGCGGTGGTCACGGGCGTGCTCCAATGAAGACGTAAGCGGCGGTCGCCGCGGCCACCAGCAGCGGCGGAAGGGCGGCGGCGACCAGCGCGGCGGGCCGCAGGGGCAGCTCGTCGACCAGTACCGTCAGCTCTCCTGTGTAGCCGCGGCATTCCAGGCCGCGCTGCATGCGCTGCGCGCGGTGGAAGGTGCGCACGAACAGTGCGGCACCCAGCGACCCGACCGAGCGCACCCAGGCGCGCCGGTCGACGTAGCCCAGCCGGCCCGCCTGGGCGGTCTGCACGCGCCGGGCGCTGTCCAGCGTCACGAACAGCATGCGATAGATCAGCGCGACCACCTCCACCAGCGCGGCGGGCAGCCCGATGCGCGTCAGCCGCGGCAGCAGGTCGGCCAGCGGGGTCGTGAAGGCGAAGAGCAATTGGCAGCACACCGCGGCGGCGGCGCGCCCGGTGATCTCGCCGGCCCGGGCCGGGCCCTCGGGATCGAGAGCGACAGCGCCCTCTGGTCCGCCGACGGTCACCAGCAGCGTCAGCGACCCGGTCACGATGAACAGCAGCGGCCCCCAGGCCGTGCGGGCGAAGGCCCGCGGCGACACCCGCGCCGGCCCGAAGGCTGCGGACAGAGCGACGGCGGCCACCAGCGGCGCGGCGGGCCAGGTGGGCAGCGCCAGCGCGCACACCAGCAGCCCGCCGAAGAACAGCCCCTTGGCGGCGGGGTGCACCCGCCGCCAAGGACTGGCATAGGCGGCTGCGTCGATGGCCAGCACGCGCGGCTACCGCTCGGTGGAGCCGGAGTCCGCCTCGGCGGTCTCGGTGGGCGCGGCCTCAGGCGGGACCGCCCCCTCCTGCGCCAGCCTGCTGCGCGTGCGCACGACGCCGAAGTAGTAGCCGATGATCCCGGCGCCGATCGCGGCCTGCAGGGCGAAGATGCCTGACTCGATCTCGCCGGAGGGCGGCTCGTAGACCGCGGTGAACCACGGCTCGTAACCGCGGTCGATCTCGGCCACGGCGCCCCGGGCCTGCGCGTCCGCACCGGCGAAGGGCTCCTCCAGGTGGCTGCCGGAACCGATGAGCAGGGGCAGTACGGCGATCAGCGCGGCGGCGGCGATCAGCAGCCAAGTGGTCGCGGTCCTCGGCATCTCTCAGCCCGCCTTGTTCTCGGTCGCCACGGCCGCATCGGCGGAGGAGGCCTCGGCGGTGCGCCGCGGAAGCACTCCCAGCCGACGCAACTGGTCCGGGTTGACCCGGCACAGCAGTCGCACGAGCACCACGGTGACCAGGCCCTCGATGACGGCCAGCGGGATCTGTGTCACCGAGAAGATCCCGGCGAACTTCGTGAAGGAGCCGAGGAACCCGGAGGCGGAGTCGGGGAACGCCAGCGCCAGCTGGACGCTGGTCATGGTGTAGGTCGCCAGGCTGCCCAGCGCGGCGGCGCAGAACACGGCCGCGCCCAGCGAGGTCTGCTCGCCGGCGGAGGCGGTGGCCGCGCGCACGAGCCGGTAGGCGCCGTAGGCGACCCACGGTCCCACCACCGCCATGGAGAAGACGTTGGCGCCGAGGGTCGTCAGCCCGCCGTGCGCCAGCAGCAGCGCCTGGAACAGCAGGGTTATCGTGCCCAGCGCGGCCATGACGGGCGGGCGGAACAGCAACGCGCCCAAACCGGTGCCCGTGGGATGGGAGCAGCTTCCGCTGACCGAGGGGATCTTGAGCGCCGACAGCACGAAGCAGAACGCCCCGGCGGCGCCGACGAGCAGCTTGGCGTCGGGGTCGGCGCGGACGGCCTGCGTGAGCGACCGGACACCGTGCGCAACGAACGGGGCCGCGGCGGCGGTCCAGGCGGCAGCGTGCTGCCAGGGCAAATAGCCTTCAGCGATATGCATCTCGGGGGACCCAACTTCCAGCACCTCGTGGACGGTCGTCACGCCGTGGCCGGTCTCCTGGCTGACGGGTCGCCGCCCTCCGCCGGCCTTCCCAGAAGCAGCGTCGCTGGTGCTTCCAGTGGCCTGCGCCGACCCGCCGCGAACGGCGGGCGGGGCATCGGACTTCCCGCTCACAGTGGCGAGGGCCGCGCCGGTTTCGTACCGGACTTCCCGAACACCACGGCCCATCGAACGTACGGCCCGAATGGCGGATCCGCAATGGGAGGACATCCCGGCCGCGCCGCCTCGGGTGTCGCCTAAGCCCCGTGTACGCTGGGCCTGCGCCGCGCTTGAGGGGTCCGCCGCGCCGCCGCGGTGGCACTGGTCTCAGCGCCGGCGCCGCACGGAAGGAGCGCCTTGGCCGACCCCGCCGAGCCCGCCGTCCCGGTGGCTGTGACATCGTCGTGCACGGCCTGCGGAGCCTGCCTGCTGACCTGTCCGGAGCACGCGCTCCGGCCGCAGGGCGGGCGCCTGGCCGTACTGGGCGACAGATGCACAGGCTGCCTGGAGTGCGTGGAGATCTGCCCGGCCGACGCGATCGCCGTCCTGTAGGACCGGCCGCGCCGGCCGAGCCGGAGCGAGGGGGAGGAGACGACCGTGCAGCGGCGGGTGCACCCGATCGAGACCGAGTCCTTCGCCATCCTGCGCTCCCGCGTCGACCTGGGCCACATGCCGCCGCTCAGCCGCGCCGTGGCCGAGCGGGTCATCCACTCCAGCGCCGACCTGGACTACGCCGCCGACCTGGTGATCGACGACTCCGCGGTCGAGAAGGCCGCCCGGCTGCTGGACGAGGGTGCACCGGTGGTGACCGACGTCGCCATGGTCGCCGCCGGCATCACCGCCCGCGACTGCGTGTGCCACATCTGTGACCGGCGCGCCGAGCGCCTGGCGCGCACGGCCGGGATCACCCGGTCTGCGGCGGCGGTGCGCAGCGCCTTCTCCGACGTCGGACCCGGGGCCGTCTGGGTGGTGGGCTGCGCCCCCACCGCGCTGGCCGAGATCGTCGCCCGCCGGGTCGAGCCCGCGCTGGTCATCGGATTGCCCGTGGGGTTCGTGGGCGCTGCGGAGTCGAAAGCCGAACTGCGTGCGAGCGGGCTTCCGCAGGTGAGCAACGTCTCGGAGAAGGGCGGATCGGCGGTCGCCGCTGCGGCGCTGAACGCTCTGCTGTACGGTCCCGTACCCGTACCCGAGTGAGCCGGCCGCCGTCGGCGGCGCGCCCCGAAGCGCGCGCCGGCACGGCCCGCTGAACGAGGAGTGAGAGAGGAGGAGCCGGCCACCGCGAACAGGCGGCGGCAGTCGGCGCCGCACGGTGCCCAGCCGACCGCGCCGCGCAGCGGCGGACCCCGCGGGTCCGGCCTCCTGCGCCTCCGAGCACACCGCCGTCGCAACGCGGCTCTCCCCCCGAACCGACAAGTCGGACAGCGCTGCCCGCAGGCGTGTCCGAAACACCCCACTCACCGGTTAGGAATCGGATGCAACCCCCTTTGCTGCTGGTCGGACACGGAACCCGCGACGACAAGGGCGTAGCGGACTTCGAGGCGTTCGTCGAGCGCCTGGGCCGCCGCTTCACCGACCGCGAGGTCGCCGGGGGCTTCATCGAACTCTCGCCGCCACCGCTCACCGAGGCCGTCGGCGACCTCTACGCCAAGGGCCACGAGCGGGTGGTCGCCCTGCCCCTCATGCTGGTGGCCGCCGGCCATGCCAAGGGCGACATCCCCGGCGCGCTCGCCCGCGAGAAGGAGCGCCACTCCGGCTTCGACTACGCCTACGGGCGCCCGCTCGGCCCCCACCCGACGGTCCTGCGGCTGCTCGCCGAGCGCCTGGCGGAGGTCCTCGACACCGCGCCGTCCGACGGCGGCGCCGACGGCGACGACACCGAAGCCCAGACCACCGCCGTGCTC
This sequence comes from Streptomonospora wellingtoniae, assembly GCF_031845375.1. Taxonomy (NCBI): domain Bacteria; kingdom Bacillati; phylum Actinomycetota; class Actinomycetes; order Streptosporangiales; family Nocardiopsidaceae; genus Streptomonospora; species Streptomonospora wellingtoniae. The sequence goes on along the minus strand of NZ_JAVREK010000003.1, from coordinate 80,610 downwards.
CTCGTCGGCCGCGGCTCGACCGACCCCGACGCCAACGCCGAGGTGTGCAAGGTCGCGCGCCTGCTGCAGGAGGGGCACGCCGCCGCGCGGGGCGTGGACTTCGTCGAGCCCGCGTTCATCTCGCTTGCCCGGCCCAGCGTCCCCGAGGGCCTGGAGCGCATCCGCCGGCTCGGCGCCCGGCGCATCGTCGTGCTGCCCTACTTCCTGTTCTCCGGCGTGCTGCCCGACCGCGTGGCCGACCAGACCACGGAGTTCGCCGGCGGGCACCCGGACCTCGACATTCGCTGTGCGCAGGTCGTCGGCGACTGCGACGGGCTGGCCGACGTGATCGCCGAGCGCTACGACGAGGCCCGAGCGGGCGACATCCGGATGAACTGCGACACCTGCGTCTACCGCATCGCGCTGCCCGGCTTCGAGGACAAGGTCGGCGCCGCCCAGACACCCCACCACCACCCCGACGACCCCGCGCACGGCCACGGCCACGGCCACGGGCACGGCCATGGGCACTGAGGCGCCCGACCGCACCGCCGCCGAAGGCGGCCCCGACCTGCGCCACCACGGCGACGCCGAGGCGGGGCCGGGTCTGCTCGACTTCGCGGTCAATGTACGCGCGGGCACCCCGCCGGACTGGCTGGCCGAGCGGATCGCGGCGTCGCTGTCCGGTGCCGCCGCCTATCCCGATCCCGCGCCGGCCCGTGCGGAGGTGGCCCGCCGCCACGGCCGCGACCCGGCCGAGGTGCTGCTGACCGCTGGAGCGGCCGAGGCGTTCGTGCTGCTCGCACGGGCCCTGCGGCCGCGCCGCGCCGTCGTGGTGCACCCCCAGTTCACCGAGCCCGAAGCGGCGCTGCGCGCGGCCGGCCACCCCGTCGAACGCGTCGTGCTCCCGCCGCCCCGCTTCGAGCTGGACCCGGGGCTCATTTCCGAGGAGGCCGACCTGGTCATGGTGGGCAACCCCACCAACCCCACCTCGGTACTGCACCCGGCCGCCGCGCTGGAGCGCCTGGCCCGGCCGGGCCGCGTCCTCGTGGTGGACGAGGCCTTCGCCGACTGCGTCCCCGGCGAGGCGGAGTCGCTGGCCGAGCGCACCGGCGTTCCCGGGCTCGTGGTGGTGCGCAGCCTCACCAAGACCTGGGGTCTGGCCGGGCTGCGCGCCGGCTATGTGCTCGCCGAGCCCTCCGCCGTCGAGCTGCTGGCAGGAGCCCAGCCGCTGTGGTCGGTCTCGACTCCCGCGCTCGCGGCGACCGCGGCCTGCTGCGAGCCCAGCGCCCTGGCGGAGGCCGAGGCGTGGGCGCGGTGGCTGACCGGTCGGCGCGCCGAGTTCGCCGCGGAACTGGGCGATGCGGGCTTGCACGTCACGCCCGCCGCAGCGGCTTCGTTCCTGCTGGTCAAGGCTATCGGCGGGGAGCCGTTGAGGCACCGGCTGCGGAACGCGGGCATCGCCGTACGCCGCGGCGACACCTTTCCCGGGCTGGATTCCGACTGGCTGCGGGTGGCGGTGCGCGACCGGGATACTTCGCTCCGCCTTACCCGGACTCTGGCAGAGTTGCGATGAGATCGCTGCGAGGCGGCGGGTGCCCGCGCGGCGTGGTGAGGATTGCGATGCGTGTATCCAGTGCTGACGACAGCCGGCGTCCCATGCCGCCGGCCCGTCCTGGGGGGACGAGATGACCGGTGAGGACCGGCGCCGCGGCGCCGAGGACAACCCCGAGTCCGAACGGTGGAAAGGGCTGCTCGACGATCTGCCCGAGACCGGCCGCGGCTCGGGGAGCGCGCCCTCGCGAGAGCAGGAGTCCGACGCACGCACCGCGCAGCAGCGCCCCAACCCCTTCCACGCCCCGGTCGAGCGGCGGCGCGGCGGGGGAGCCGGCGGTGCGCACACGCCCTACGAGCGTCCGAACGTGATTCCCTTCCGCGGCGCCGGCCAGGACCGCGACGCGGACGTGGAGGCGGACCGCGGGCGAGAGGACCCCTCCGAGCGCGAATGGGACGCCGCCGAGCAGGACTCCGCACGGGCCAGCGGTTCCGGGCGGGACGCCGGCGCCGCACACGAGCGGGACCACGCGAGCGCGCCCGCCGCGCCGCAGGCACGCCACCAGTATCGAAGCGAGCCCCGCGAGACCGGCCGCGGGCAGCAGCATCCCCCAGGGCCGCAGCGCAGACCCGGGGCCGACGCGCCCCCTGCCGCGCAGCCTGCACCCTCTCCCGCACCCGAGCCCGCCCGTACCCGGGAGCGCGCCGCCGATCAGCGGGCGCCCGCCCCGATGGCACCGCAGTACCCGCCGCCCTCCCGGGCCTCCGCGCCGGGACCCGCCTCGCGCGGGGCTCCCGCGGGACAGCCCGAGCGCGCAGCGCCCCGGCCCGGAACACCCGCGGCGCCCGACCGCGAGGCGCCCGCCGCGGGCGGCGCCGAACACGGACCACCGACCCCGAACGAAGTTGATTCACCTGTGAACGCACACGCCGCAGCCTCCTACCCGGAGCACCCCGACGACTTGGACGGCGAACGCGCCGAGGCCCCCGCGGCCGGCGCGCAACAGCAGGCGCCGGAGCACGCCGCCGCCCCCGGCAGGGGCAGTCCCGACGCCCACGCCTACGGCGACACCGAGCGCGACGCCGTCTACCGCGCAATCCGCGAGCGCCGCGACGTGCGCATGGGCTTCCGCCTCGACCCCGTGCCCGACGCGGTCTTGGAGCGCATCCTCGACGCCGCCCACCGCGCGCCGTCGGTCGGCTACTCCCAGCCGTGGGACTTCATCGTCGTACAGGACGAGGACGTCCGCTCGCGCGTGCAGAAGCTGGTCCAGGCGCAACGCGAGTCCTACGCCCGCGCCCTTCCCGGCGCCCGCGCCCGCGCGTTCTCCGGGCTCAAGGTCGAGGCCGTCCTCGACACCCCCGTCAACATCGTGGTCACCGTCGACCCCACCCGCGGCGGCCGCCACACCCTGGGCCGGCACTCTCAGCCGCAGACCGCCGCGTACTCGACCGCACTCGCCGTGGAGAACCTCTGGCTGGCCGCGCGCGCCGAGGGTCTGGGCGTGGGCTGGGTCAGCTTCTTCGAGGAGCGCGAGCTCGCCGCGTCGCTGGACCTGCCGCCGCACCTGGAGGTCGTGGCCTACCTGTGCGTGGGCTACGTCGAGGACTTCCCGCCCGAACCCGAGCTGGCGATGGGCGGCTGGGCGCGCGGGCGCCCGCTGCACTGGGCGGTCCACCGCGAGCACTACGGCCGCCGCGGCCTGCCCGGCCAGGCGGCAACGAGTCTGTTGGAGGAGACCATCGCGGCCATCGGCCCCCTGAACCAGCGTGCCGTCAACGACGCCGAGGAACGCCAGGCGGCCATGACCAAGCCGCCCGGCTCGCTCGGTGTGCTGGAGGAGGTCTCGATCCGGCTGGCGGGACTGGCCGGGGAGTGCCCTCCGCCGATACCCGAGCCCGCCGCCGTGGCGATCTTCGCCGGCGACCACGGCGTGCACGCCCAGGGCGTGACCTCCTGGCCTCAGGAGGTCACCGCGCAGATGGTGCACAACTTCCTCGGCGACGGCGCCGTGGTCAACGCGTTCGCCGAGCAGGTGGGAGCCGAGGTCACCATCGTCGACGTGGGCGTGGCCTCCGACCTGCCCGCGGTGCCGGGTCTCCTGCCGCGCAAGGTCGCCCGCGGCACCGCCGACTTCACCCGGGGCCCGGCGATGAGCCGCACCCAGGCGGACTACGCCATCGAGGCCGGCATCGAGGTCGCCCGCGACCTGGTCTCGGCCGGCAACCGCTGCCTGGTCACCGGAGACATGGGCATCGCCAACACCACCCCGTCGGCCGCGCTCGTCTCCGTGTTCACCGGGACCGACCCGGCCGAGGTCACCGGCCGCGGCACCGGCGCGGACGACGCCGCGCTGGAGCGCAAGATCGAGGTGGTGCGGCGCGGGCTCGCAGCCAACGAGACCGACCCCGAAGACCCCGTGGGCGTGCTGGCGGCCGTGGGCGGCCTGGAGCACGCCGCGCTGGCCGGGTTCATCCTCGGCGCCGCCGCGATGCGGGTACCGGTCCTGCTCGACGGGGTGATCGCCGGTGCCGCGGCGCTGGCGGCGGCCAAGCTGGAGCCGCTGGCGCTCAACGCCTGCTTCGCCGGGCACCGCTCCACCGAGCCCGGCCACGCCGCGGTGCTCTCCCACATCGGGCTGCGCCCGCTGGTCGACCTGGAGATGCGGCTGGGCGAGGGCTCGGGTGCGCTGCTGGCGCTGCCGATCCTGCAGGGGTCGGCGCGTGCGCTGCGCAATGTCGCGACCTTCGACTCCGCGGGAGTCTCGGAGCGCGGCTAGCACCGGCCAGTACCGAAGGGACGTGCGGTCCGCGGCGCCGCGGAGCCTCCGCCGCGCCGCGGGCTCCGCGGGAGCCGCGGACCGCACGTCCCGTCGCTGACGGCGCGGCGAAACGGTGAGCCACCGGACAGGCCGTACCCGTGTGCGGGTATTAGAGTGAACAACGGCACAGGATGCGCCGGTTGATGCCGCAATCAAAGCGTGACCCCCGTTTGACACAGTGATCGGCGGGGTGCATGCGCTGCCGCCCGCGATCCGCGACACGGCGCGGGCACCGGCGAGCCCCGCGGGGGCTGAAGTGCACGGCGCGATGTGGAGGCAGCCTCGGTGACCTATCTTCTCGGCCTGCGGATGGACGGACGCGACGCCCTCGTCGTGGGCGGCGGCCGCGTCGCCCAGAGGCGCGTGCCCGTCCTGCTGGAGTCGGGAGCCCGGGTCACCCTGGTGGCGCCCCAGGTCACCGCCACCCTTGAGGATCTCGCCGACTCGGGGCGCATCACCTGGCACCGGCGCGGGTTCCGCGCGGGCGACGTCGCGGGAGGCGGGCTCGGCAGCTTCTGGCTGGTGCACGCGGCGACCGACTCCGCCGAGACCAACGCCGCGGTCGCCGCCGAGGCCGAAGGCGAGCGGGTGTGGTGCGTACGCGCCGACGACCGCCACGCCTCGGCCGCCTGGACCCCCGCCACCGGCGGCGCGGCCGGCGTCACCGTCGGCGTGGTGGCCAATGGCGACCCCCGGCGCGCGGCCGGGCTGCGCGACGCCGTCGTCGAGGGCCTGGCCGACGGCTCGCTGGACGCCCGGCGCGGCCGCGAGCGCAACCGGGGAGTGGCGCTGGTGGGCGGTGGGCCCGGCGACCCCGGCCTGATCACCGTGCGCGGCCGCCAGTTGCTCGCCCAGGCCGACGTAGTGGTGGTCGACCGCCTCGCCCCCAACTCGCTGCTGGAGTCCCTGCCCGCCGACGTCGAGATCGTCGATGCGGCCAAGATCCCCTACGGGCGGTCGATGACCCAGGACGACATCAACGACGCCCTCGTCCGACACGCCCGCGCCGGAAGGTTCGTCGTCCGCCTCAAGGGCGGCGACCCCTTCCTCTTCGGGCGCGGCGGCGAGGAGGCGCTGGCGTGCGCGCAGGCGGGGGTGCCGGTCACCGTCGTCCCCGGTATCACCAGCGCACTGGCCGCTCCCGCCGGCGCGGGCATCCCCGTCACCCACCGCGGCGTTGCCCAGGACGTGCACGTGGTCTCCGGCCATGTGCCGCCGGGCGACCCGCGGTCCACTGTCGACTGGCCCGCGCTGGCCCGCGCAGGAGGTACCGTCGTTGCCCTGATGGCCGTCGAGCGGATCGAGGCAATCGCCGCCGCCCTGATGGAGCACGGGCGGGCGCCCCAGACCCCGGTGGCGCTCGTCCAGGAGGCCACGATGCCCACCCAGCGCACCGTCCGGGCCACACTCGCCACCGCCGGGCGCGCCGTCCGCGAATCCGAGGTGCGCCCGCCGACCGTGATCGTCATCGGAGAAGTGGTCGACGTGGCCGGTGAACTTGACATACTGCACATGGGGCGCGCTGAGTCGGGGCCCGGCGGCGCCTCCGCCGATACCGCCGTCGGCGACCCACCCGAGGGGAATCGCATCTTGTGACCGCGACGACCGATGAGGAGGGCGGAAGCGCTATGTCCCGGCCGTCTGCGACGACGGAAGCCACAGGGGCGGGCAGGCCCGAGCCGCGTACCGGCGAGGCGGCCGACGGGGACCGGGTCGCCGCCGGGCGCCATGAACGCGCCCCCGCCGCCGCCCAGGAGAACCAGGGCGCCAAGCACCGCGGCGACGACTCCTTCGACGCCCGATTCGAGAAGGTCCTGGAGAATCTGGGCGGTCGGATCCGCGCCACCGAGTTCGCCGAGGGCCTGCCCGGAGCCCGCGAAGGCGTCACCGCCCGCAGCAACCTCCTGCACCAGCTCGACGACTACGTCCTCCCGCGCGTGCGCCGCCCCGAGACCCCACTGCTGATCGCGGTCGCAGGCTCCACCGGAGCGGGCAAGTCCACCCTGGTCAACAGCCTGGTAGGCGAGCAGGTCACCACGACCGGGGTGCGCCGCCCCACCACCAACAGCCCCGTGCTGGCCTGCAACCCGGCCGACGTCGACTGGTTCAGCGAGGCGTCGTTCCTGCCCACCCTTCCGCGCGTGCGCCAGCACGGCCTGGCCATGCCCGGCAAGGACGGCATGCTCGTGCTGGCCCCGAGCGAGGCCATGCCCCGCGGCGTGGCCCTGCTGGACACGCCCGACGTCGACTCGGCGGTCTCGGCCCACCACGAGTTCGCCGCCAAGTTCCTCGACGCCGCCGACCTGTGGGTGTTCGTCACCACCAGCCGCCGCTACGCCGACGCCCGTGTATGGGAGTTCCTCCAGGTGGCCCGCGACCGCGGCACGTCGCTGGCCGTGGTGCTCTCGCGCGTGCCCGAGCGCGGCCACACGCAGCTCGTCCAGCACTTCGGCGCGATGCTGGAGGCCAACGGGCTGGGGGACGCGCCCCGGTTCATCGTCCCCGAGACCGACCAGATCTCGGAGGAGCGCTTCACCTCCAACGTGGCCGACCACATCCGCGAGTACCTCGCCGACGTCGCCGGCGACCTGGTGCAGCGCGACCGGGTGTCGCTGCGCACCTTCATCGGGGTCATCGACAGCTTCCGCACCCGGGTACCCGACCTCGCCAAGCAGGTGGAGGTCCAGGTCGAGGCCCGGCGCGCGCTGGAGTCGGCGGTGAAGTCGGCCTACGAGGGCGCCGGCGCCGAGATCGACGAGGCGCTGCGCGACGGTGAGCTGATGCGCGGCAACCTGCTGGCTCGCTGGCAGGACATCGCCTCCAGCGGCGAGCTGATGCGGATGATGCGCACCCGCGGCAGGCGCAAGCCGCGCGGCGACCAGGACGAGGAGTCGCGCGTGCGGGGGCTGGAGCACGCCGTGCGCGACAGCCTCGAGTCGCTGGTGGTGGCCTCGGCCGAGCGGGCCGTCGAGAAGGCCGCCGACGAGTGGGAGGCCGTGCCCGGCGGCGAGGACATCGTCGAGCGCGCCGGCGGGCGCCGGCTGCCCGAGTCCTTCGTCGAGCGCGTCGGAGGGACCGTCTCGGAGTGGATGCACCGCGTCGGCGAGATGGTCTCCGCCGACGGCGCCACCAAGCGCTCGGTGGCGCGCGTGATCCGGTTCGACAAGCAGGCGTTCACCCTCGTGCTGATCGTGGAGCTGCTGGGCTACGACGCCGCGGGCGCCGCTTCCGAGCGCAGATCCGGGCCCTCGCCCAACCGCCTGCTCAAAGGTGTGTTCGGAGCGGATTCACTGCGTAACATCAGTAGCCGGGCCCGTGATGATCTGCGGCGGCGGATCGGCACGCTGCTCTACGAGGAGCGCACCCGCTTCACCGACACGCTGGCGGCGGTCAAGCTGCCCGAAGAGGACGACGCGGTCCAGCTCTACCAAGCGACGTACAACCTCGAGATTGCGCGATGACGACTCATTGGAACGCCGCTCACGCGGACGAGGGGCCCGGGCCGGCGGGGAACGGCGGCGCCGACCGCCCTCAGCAGAGCCGGACTCCGGGCGCCGAGGAGGACGCGCGCAGCGGCGACCAGCCGTGGAACGGCTACGTCGTCCCGGAGACCGAGGAGCGCACCAGGGCGGGCTGGGCGCCGCCCGAGGGTGACGCCTGGCCGGCCTCGCGCCCGGTCGGACCGCCCGCCTCGTCCTACCCTGCGCTGCGGCGCGCCGTCGACCAGCAGTCGGGCACCGACGATCCGGAGGAGGGCCGGTCCGAGGCGGAGCCGCCACGCGGCGGTGCGCCGGCGGCCGAAGTACCCACCGCACCGGTGCCCGTCGTCGCTTCGGAGGCGGAACCGGAGCCGGGGACGCCTCGCGCCGAAGCTGCGGAGTCCTCCTCGGAACGGCCCGACAGCGCCGGGGACTCCGACGCCCCGGACGGTTCCGATTCCTTGCCGAAGCGGCTCCCGCGCCGGTCCGCCGGCGAGTCCGGGCCGCGCCAGGCCCGGCGCGAGCAGGAAGGCGAGTCCGTCCCGGGCGCCGGGGCCGCCGAGCCCTCCGGCCACGGCCGCCACGCCGCCGCGGCGCCGCCCGGGTCGGCTCCGACCCGCCCGGCGGGCGCGGGCCGCGGTGTCCGCCGAGGCGACCCCGACGACCCCGACCGCCTGGCCGACTGGGTCGGCAGCCTCGCCGACGCCGAAGAGACCGGCATGATCGCCGGTCGCCGCACCGGGCCGATGCCGGTCGTGGACCCGGTTGAGGACACCTCTGCCGATGCCGGGCTCCGGCCGCTGCCGGAGCCCGCCGCGCAGCACGAGGCGCCCGCCGGAGGCGCAGCCGGGACGCGCTACTGGGCGGACCCCGGCGACCCCGGCGGCGAGGAGTACAGCCCCGCGGTCGCCGATGACTTCTGGGAGCCGATGCCCGAGGTCACCCGCGAGCAGCTGATCGCCCGGCTGGACGCGGTCTCGGCGCTGGTGGGCATGGGGGCCGACGACTTCGACCCCGACCTCGTCGAACGGGCCCAGAACCTGCTCGACCACGCCGGGGCCCGACTCCGGCTCTCAGGCGAGCACACGGTGGTCGCCCTGGCCGGCGGCACCGGCAGCGGCAAGTCGTCCCTGTTCAACGCCCTGTGCGGGCTTGACTTCTCACGTGTGGGCATCACTCGCCCCACAACCTCCGACGCGCACGCCTGCGTGTGGGGCAACGAGGGCGCCGAAGGACTGCTGAGCTGGCTGGGCGTGCCGCGGCGGAACCGCCACTCGCGCACCAGCGAGCTCGACAGGAACGACTCCGAGCTGTCCGGGCTGCTGCTGCTGGACCTGCCCGACCACGACTCGGTGCGCGCCGAGCACACCGCCGAGGCCGCCCGCCTGATCGGCTCCTCCGACCTGCTCGTGTGGGTCCTCGACCCGCAGAAGTACGCCGACGCCGCCGTGCACCACCGCTACCTCGCCGAGATGACCGGCCACGGCTCGGTCACCGTGGCCGTGCTCAACCAGGTCGACCGGGTCGCTCCCGAGGAGTTGGAGGAGCTGCTGACCGACCTGCGCCGGCTGCTGGAGACCGAGTCGGGCGTGCATCCGCGCGTGCTGACCACCTCCACGGCCACCGGCCAGGGCATCCGCACGCTGCGCTCCCTGCTGGCCGAGACCGTCTCGCAGCGCCGGGCGATGATCGACCGGCTGGCGGCCGACCTCGACCGCGTCGTCGCGGAGTTCGAGCGCTACCACGGCGACGTCGGCGAAGCCGCCACCGTTGTGCCTGACAAGGTGCGCTCCGGGCTGGTCGGCGACCTGGTGGAGGCCGGCGGTGTCGAGGCCATCGCCGACACCGCCGAGACCGCCTACCAGCACCGCGGCGAGGGCCGCGTCGGCTGGCCGCTGGCCCGGTGGGCCAAGGGACTGCGCCGCGACCCGCTGAGCAAGGTCGGCGGCGAGTTCGCCGGCAGCACCGACCGCTCCGCGCCGGTCGAGGCCTACGGCGCGGGCATCGACAAGGCCGCCGTCGACGTCGCCGACCACGTCGCCGGCGCACTGCCGGCCCCTTGGCCGCGCCGGGTGCGGACGGCCGCTCGCAGCGGCCTGGACCGGCTCCCCCGGGAGCTGAGCGAGGCCGTGGCCGCCTCGGTGCCCGACCCCCGAGACACGCCCGCGTGGTGGCGGTTCGTGCAGGGGCTGCAGTACGTGCTGGTCGGCCTGGCCGCGACGGGTGTGCTGTGGTTCTGCACGGTGCTGGTCAGCTGGCTGGCCGGCGGACTGACGGGTGTCGCGATGCTGGACGCCCCGATCTTCCTCGGCTTCGCCGCCGCGACGGCGGTGGCCACGCCCGTGGCGGGCTGGCTGCTGGGGACCGGATGCGCCAACCTGATCGCCGTGTCGGCCGTACAGCGGCGCGAGCAGGTCGAGCAGCGCAGCTCCCAGCGCGCCCGCGAGCTCGCTGAGCAGCGCATCCTCGCCCCGGTGGAGCAGGAGCTCGCCCGCTACGCCGAGGCGTGCAGCGCCCTGGCCACCGCGCAGGGCTCGCAGGCCTGAGCCCTCCCGCACGCTCGGCCGGGACGGCGTTCGGCGCACTCGCCGTGCCTGCGCGGCCCCCGCATTCTGCCGCGATGCCGAATCCCCCTGGGACAGATGTCACTTACCGCACGTGACCGGTGACCGAAAGTGCGTCGTCGATTCCGGCCCGGGCGTGCGTGGAAGGCTCCTGCGATTCGATTCGGCCGCGGGGGCGGGCGTTTCGGGCCCGCAATCCACCGGTTCAGCTGAATTCTGCACAATCGGCGATTAGAATATCACTGACTGTGATTCATTGTGGGGCCTCAGCGATCGGCACCGGATGCGCGGAGGGCACGCTCAGCGCGGCCCGCGCCGCCGTCTCCGCGGTGCCGCGCTGGACGCACTGAACGCGAGCGGGGGAGATCCACGTGGCGGTGGCCGAGCGGGGCGCGGTGGGCCGCAAACTGCGATGGTGGCATCGCCAGCCCTCCTGGCCGCTGCTGTCCCAGCCCCGCGGTCTGGCCGTGCTGATCGGCGTCGTCGTGGGCGGAGCCGCCCTGCTCGGTGTCGGTGCGGCGGCGCTCACCCCCATCCGGGGTGCGGAGCTGGCCACCTTCGGCGCGCTGGTGGTGTGCGCGGGCCTGTGCGTCGAGGCCATGCGCCGGCTCGGCAAGCCGTCGGGGCTCACCCGCGACCTGTTGGGCGCCTGGTGGCTGCCCACCGTGCTGATGCTTCCGCCGCTGTACTCGCTGATGATCCCGATACCGGTGTACCTGCTGCTGCAGTTCCGCATCCGGCGTGCCGTGGTGCACCGCAGGGTCTTCAACGCCGCGTCGGTGGGCGCCGCCGGGTTCGCCGCCTCGACGCTTTTCCACGGAGCGGTGGCCGACGACTGGTCCCAGGCGGTGGCGCTGCCTCTGGCGGCCACCGAAGGCGCCATGTCCTCGGTGCAGGGCGCGCTGCTGGCGCTGGCCTGCTGCGCCGTGTTCACCGTGCTCAACAACCTCGCCGTGGCCGTGGCGATGTACCTGAGCGGCACCGGCGCACCGTGGCGCAAGATGCTGTGCGACCGCGAGGCGCTGATCGTCGACGGCGTCGAGCTGTGCGCCGGCATTACCGCGGCCATCGTCACCGGTCTGTCGCCGCTGCTTCTTGCGGTGGTGCTGCCACCGGTGCTGCTGCTCCAGCGCAGCCTGCTCTTCCAGCAGTTGCAGACGGCCGCGCGCACCGACCCCAAGACCGGCCTGCTCAACGCGAGCACATGGGAGGCCGAGGCCGGCACCGAGATCGCGCGGTCGCGGCGCGCGGGGGAGTCTGTGGCGGTGCTCATCGTCGACATCGACCACTTCAAGGCAGTCAACGACACCTACGGCCACCTGTTCGGCGACCACGTGCTTTTCGGGGTGGCCACCACGCTCACCGGACAGCTGCGCTCCAGCGACGTCGTCGGGCGGTTCGGCGGCGAGGAGTTCGTGGTGCTGCTGCCCGGCGCGGACACGGCCGAGGCGTGCCGCATCGCCGAGCGGCTGCGCCTCCGGGTGGGCAGGATGGGGCTCAAGGCCGACGGCACGGAGGTGGCGATCACCGTCTCGCTGGGCCTGGCCGTCCTGCGGGAGCACAGCGACGACCTCGTGGGGCTGCTCGCGGCCGCCGACCTCGCCCTCTACCGCGCCAAGGGAGCCGGACGCGACCGGGTGTGCCTGCCGGTGCTCGCCCGGCCCGAGATCCCGGCTCAGCTCGGCGCGCACGGTGTCACGCACAGCGAGGCGGTGCCGTCGGCGCCCGGCGGCGCGGCGCCCGAGAGCGACGACCCGGACTGAGCGCGCCGCGCCGCGCGGCACCGTCCACAGGCCGCGGATCGGCGTTGTGCGGGGAACCGTAGCGAGGCGACCGTGGGTACATGGAACAGGACGAAGAGTCGCCCCAGGTCCCTTCCCGCCTCACCCTCTCCGGCCCCTCCGACATCCTCGCCGCCGTGCCCTACATCGTCGGCTACCACCCGAGCGACACCTTCCTGGTTCTCGGCCTGCGCGGCGACGCGCCGCGCCTGCACACCACCTTCTGCCGCGACCTCGCCGCGGACGGGGCGGACGACGACCGCGAGGCGGCCGCCGACCGCCTCGCCGCGGCCCTGCGCGACGAGGGCTGCACCGTCGCGCTCGCCGTTGGCTACGGCCCTGCGGGCGCGGTCACCGCCAACGTCGACGCCCTGCGGCGGGCCTCGGCGCGGGCGGGCATCGCGCTGCGCGAGGCGCTGCGGGTGGCCGAAGGGCGGTACTGGTCCTACAACTGCACTTCGCCCGAGTGCTGTCCGCCCGAAGGCGTGCCCCACGACCCCGCGACCTCGGCCGTGGCGGCCGCCGCCGTGGCCAACGGACTGAGCGCATGGCCCAGCCGCGAGGCCATCCGCGACCACCTCGCCCCGGCCGAGGGCGCGCGCCGCGCCCTGATGCGCGCGGCCACCCGCGCGGCCGAGGAGCGCGCCGCGCGCCTGTGCGCGCCCGGGCACCGCGACGCCTACGGGCCGCGGTTCCGCGTCGAAGGCGCGCGCGTCGTCCGCACCGCCGTCGCGGCGGCCGAGCGCGGCGCGCTACCCGAGGACCCCGGCCACATCGCCTGGCTGGGGGTGCTGCTGGGGTGTGTGCGCGTGCGCGACGAGGCCTGGTGCCTGATCGCACCCGACACCGCCGAGGCGCACCAGCGGCTGTGGCGGCACATGCTGTGCCACTGCGAGCCCGGCTACCGGGCGGCCCCCGGCTCGCTGCTGGCGGTCGCGGCCTGGGCGCGGGGCGACACCGCCCTAGCCGACGCCGCGCTGGAACGCGTGAGCCGGACCGATCCCGACTACTCCATGGCGGCCCTGGTCCACCGGGCCCTGCGTGCGGGCCTGCCCTGGCGCGGCTACCCTCCGGAGAGCCTGCAGGCGGCCTGGCCGCTGGAGGCCCCGTGACGGCGGGACGCCCTCCACCGTCGATCTTGTAGCCATCGTGAGGGAAAGCGATTTCCGTATACGATAGCTACAAGATCAACGGAGGGTCGGGCCTTGTGGGCCGGTGTTCATCCGGACCGGCGTCGCACGGGCGACGGGTACCGGGCGACGGGTGCCGTCCGTTCCCGCGACTGGTCTTAAGCCCCTGCGCCACGCCCTAGGCTGGAAACATGCCGGAGTTCATTTACAGCTTGCAGAACGTGCGCAAGGCGCACGGAGACAAAGTCGTCCTCGACGACGTCTCGGGGCAGTTCCTCTACGGTGCGAAGATCGGTGTGGTCGGGCCGAACGGCGCGGGCAAGTCCTCGCTGCTCAAGCTCATGGCCGGGGTCGAGCAGCCGTCCAACGGCGAGGCCCGGCTCATGCCCGGCTACAGCGTCGGCCTCCTGGCCCAGGAGCCCCGCCTCGACCCCGACAAGACGGTCCTGGAGAACGTCGAGGACGGTGTCGCCGAGACCAAGGCGATGCTCGCGCAGTTCAACGAGATCGCCGAGAAGATGGCTACCGACTACTCCGACGACCTGCTCGCCGAGATGGGCCGGCTCCAGGAGCAGTTGGACCACCGCAACGCCTGGGACCTCGACAGCCAGCTCGCCCAGGCCATGGACGCGCTGCGCTGCCCGCCGCCCGATGCCGACGTCACCACCCTCTCCGGCGGCGAGAAGCGCCGCGTGGCGCTGTGCCGCCTGCTGCTGGAGCAGCCCGACCTGCTCCTGCTCGACGAGCCCACCAACCACCTGGACGCCGAAAGCGTCCAGTGGCTGGAGTCCCACCTGGAGAACTACGCCGGGACCATCATCGCGATCACTCACGACCGCTACTTCCTGGACAACGTCGCGACCTGGATCCTCGAGCTCGACCGCGGCAAGCTCTACCCCTACGAGGGCAACTACACCACCTACCTCGACACCAAGGCCGCCCGCCTGAAGGTCGAAGGTCAGAAGGACGTCAAGCGGCAGAAGCGCCTCTCCGAGGAGCTGGAGTGGGTCCGCTCCAACGCCAAGGCCCGCCAGACCAAGAGCCGCGCCCGGCTGCAGCGCTACGAGGAGATGGCCGCCGAGGCGGCCAAGACGCGCAAGCTCGACTTCGAGGAGATCCAGATCCCGCCGGGCCCGCGCCTGGGCACCAGCGTGGTCGACGCTCAGAACCTCACCAAGGGCTTCGGTGACGTCGTGCTGATCGATGGCCTGAACTTCTCCCTGCCGCCCAACGGCATCGTGGGTGTCATCGGCCCCAACGGTGTCGGCAAGACCACCCTGTTCAAGATGATCGTCGGCGAGGAGAAGCCCGACTCCGGGTCCATCAACGTCGGCGACACCGTGCAGATCTCCTACGTCGACCAGTCGCGCGCCCGCATCGCCGGTGACAAGAACGTCTGGCAGGTGATCTCCGACGGCGAGAGCTTCATCCGGGTGGGCAACGTCGAGATTCCCAGCCGCGCCTACGTCGCCGCGTTCGGTTTCAAGGGCTCCGACCAGCAGAAGCCGGCCGGGGTGCTCTCCGGCGGCGAGCGCAACCGCGTCAACCTCGCGCTCACCCTCAAGCAGGGCGGCAACCTCCTGCTGCTGGACGAGCCCACCAACGACCTCGACGTCGACACCCTCGGCTCGCTGGAGAACGCGCTGCTGGACTTCCCCGGCTGCGCGGTGATCACCAGCCACGACCGCTGGTTCCTGGACCGCGTCGCCACCCACATCCTCGCCTGGGAGGGCGGCTCGGACTGGTTCTGGTTCGAGGGCAACTTCGAGGCCTACGAGAAGAACAAGATCGAGCGGCTGGGCGCCGACGCAGCGCGGCCGCACGCGGTGACCCACCGCAAGCTGACCCGCGACTGACCACCGGACGGCAAACCTCCGGCACCGGTTTCTCCGGGGGCGGCGCGCTTTTGCGCCCGCCGCCCCCGGAGCGGCCGCCGCCCGCTCCGCCGGTGATCGGCAGGGGGACGCGGACTCGCGTCGCGGTGCGCCACCGCATAGGCTAACCATCGACTATGACTTCCCCGCGCGAAGAACCCCAGACGTTCTATGACGCCGTCGGCGGCGAGGAGACCTTCGTCCGCCTCGTCCGCCGCTTCTATGAGGGCGTGGCCGAGGACCCCGTTCTGCGGCCGCTCTACCCCGAAGAGGATCTCGCTCCCGCCGAGGAGCGGCTGTGCCTGTTCCTCATGCAGTACTGGGGCGGCCCCCGCACCTACAGCGAGCGGCGCGGCCACCCGAGGCTGCGCATGCGGCACTTCCCCTTCCGCGTCGGGACGCGAGAGCGCGACCACTGGCTGGCGCACATGCGCGCCGCGGTCGACGAGCTCGACCTGCCCGAGTCGCTGGACCGCCAGCTCTGGGAGTACCTGGTCTACGCGGCCCACAGCATGGTCAACGCGCCGGACGAGGCTCCCGGCGGCGAGACCCGGCTGGGCGTGCAGACGCCTCCGGAGTAGGCCCGCCGGCGCCCCGGACGCGCCCGCCGTCGGCCGGATCGCGGGGCGCCGTCGTCGCGCCAGGGGCTGTTGATCTTGTAGCCATCATCACTGGAAATCGTTTTACTTCACGATAGCTACAAGATCAACGGGAATGCCGGCACACTCCGCGGGCGCGGGCGCCTGCCGGGACCACTGCCGCCGCAGCCGCGCAGAACAGGGCCGCCGCGGCATAGATCGCGTCGATTCCCAGCCACGTGATCACCACGCCCATGAGCACGGGAGTCAGGGTGTTGCTCAGGGCCTGCAGCGAGTTCTGTGCGGCCATCGCACGCCCGGACCAGGCCATGCCTGCGGTTTCGGCGACGGCAGTGAAGGTCAGGCCGTTGTGGCTCACCGCGAGAACCAGGCAGGCCAGGAGCAGCGGCACCGAGGCCTCGGGGACGAGCGCAGGGGAGAGGGAGAGCAGGAGCAGCGCCGCCGCGGAGAGGAGCGCGAGCACCCGTACCGGCCGCAGGCGGTTGCCCATCCGGTCGGACACGACGCCCAGCACCATGCGGCTCATCGCGCCGCAGGCCTGGGTCACCGCCACGGCGGCGCCCGCGGACGGCGCCGACCACCCGTGTTCGCTCACCAGGTAGACGAGGGCGTAGGTCATGACGCTGAACTGCGGCACGCCGAGCAGCATGCTCGCGCCGTGGACGCGCCAGATCACCGCGTGCCGGTAGGGCGAGCGCGCGGTCGTCTCGGCGAGGGAGTCGCGGTGGGTCGGCGACGAGCCCGCCTCGGCGCCCCCATCGGGGGCGGAGTCCGCGGTCCGGGGAGGGCGGGCGAAGACCAGTACCAGCGGGACCATGCCGACCGCGAGGACGGCGGGCAGCGTCATCGCGGCGACGAAGCCCCAGCGCTCGGCGACGAGCGGCATCAGCGCGGCCGATCCGCCGATGCCGAGGGGTTGGGCCGTCTGCCGGATGCCCATCGCCAGACCGCGCCGGCGGACCTCGAACCACGACATCACCAGGCGTCCCCCGGCGGCGTTGACCGGACCTCCCGACGCGCCCACGCACACCAGGACGGCTCCGGCGCCGAACACGCCGTCGGCGGTGCCGAGCAGCGCGAGGCAGCCCGCGGTCAGCGCCAAGCTGACCGCCATCGTGAAGCGTTCGCCGTAGCGGTCGATGACGACGCCCCAGCCGAACAGGGTCGTCAGCAGCCCGAGCGCGGGCAGTCCGGCCAGCGTCCCGGCCTGGGCGATGCTCAGCCCGAACTCCTCCCGCAGCGCGGGCAGCACGAACGGCACCCCGAACAGCGCCCCGACGCTCGCGATCTGCGATACGACGGCGATACACAGGATGATCCAACGCCTGTTGCCCACCGGGCCAGCCTAGTCAGCACCGTTGACCGCGGGCCGGGGGCCGGGGGCGGTGCGCAAAGCGGCGGGAAGCACTGTGGCGGGGGGGGGGGGGGCCGCGCCCGCCGCGCCACAGGTGCGGTTCGGGTGCAGGGGTGGGGGATCAACCGGCGGCGTCGTGCGCCGGACTTCGGGGGGTCAGCTCACCGAGATGTCGGAGCTGCCGCTGCTCTGGTACCCCTCGGTCGCCATGATCATGTAGTAGGCGAAGTCGCCGAGGTTCATGCCGTTTCCGGCCCACGCGTTGAAGTGGTTCCCGGTGGTGATGTTGCCGCCCGTCCTCCTCGACTGCCGGACGCTCCAATACTGGGGGAAGGTCGCGGTTCCTTCCACGGAGGGGGCGTCGTAGCGCATCGTGCGGTAGATGTCGTAGGTGCCGCCGTCGCTGTTGACGGCGCCCCGGTACTCGCCTTCAGGGCGGTAGGTGCCCCAGTTGTCGACGATGTAGTACTCGACGAGCGGGTTGGACGTCCACCCGTAGAGGCAGAGGTAGCCGTTGCCGGACGGATTGAAGCTGCCGGAGTAGTTCACGGTCCGGTATCCGCCGTTGCTCCAGCCCTTGCCGCAGACGAAGTTCCCGGTGTCCTGCCAGGACATCCGGTAGCTTCCGCCGGAGCTCAGGGTCATGGACACCCAGCCGCCGCCGTCGGACCAGAACGAGTAGTAGTAGCCGTTATGGGTGCCGGTCTGGTTGGAGGTGATGGTCGTGTCGGCGAGGGCCGTCCCCGGCAGCATCGCCGCGGCGGGCACGGCCGCCGCTATGGCGCCGGCGCCGGCGATGAGTCTCCGGCGGCTGACCCCGTGGTCCTCGGGCTCGGTCATATGCGTGTCTCCTCCTGGTCGAAGCCGGCTGGGCCGGACTTTGGGGGATGCGGCCCGACGGTGTTCCGGCGGCCGGGGGTGCGGCGCCGGGCGTCGGCGCCGGACGGTGCGGCGGGGACGACCCGCTCGCGTCCGGTCGACGGCCGCAGGGGCGGGTCGCCGTGGGCGGCCCTGGTCGACGTCGGTTCGGTCACGAGACAGACAGTGTTGGCCCGGTTCCGGTAGGTTGTCAATACTTTCCGGAAATATTGCGGTAACAAGGGTTACGGCAGCCTGCCGGAAACTGAGCCGTTTGTGCTGTTCATCGGCCCAGCTCGGCTGTGGGGGCGCTCGGCGCGCTGAAAGGATCGTCGAATCGGCGGCCGTGGCCGCGTTCGGTTTCCGAAAACTTTCGGGTTGAAGATGCGCTCGGGGGCGCCCCGCCGATTCCCGGGCGGTCGTTCCGCGCGAAGACCATGCGGCCGGTGCCGCGCACCCCGCAAGCGCACGGGCGGAAGTGCAGGCGGAGGTGCCCCGCGGAACACACGCAGGGCTCGGGCGCCCGCCGCGGCGGCCGCCGGACCGGAGTCCGGGCATGCCAGGGCGCCGGGCACCGCCCGGCGCGGTGGAAGGCGGGCCTAGAACTCGGCCTCGGTCAGCAGGAAGCCGTCGAGGTAGTCGCGCTCGGCCTGGTCGAGGCGGCGGATGGCCTGGCCCTGCACGTCGTAGCCGACGAGGACCGAGACCGCGCGGGCGTAGACGTGGTCGTCGTCGCAGATCTGATAGGCCAGCCGGAAGCTGGCGTTGCGGACCTCGGTCACCCGTGTCTCGACGCGGAGCGGCTCGCTGCGAAGCAGGATCGGCCTGAGGTAGTCGATCTCGTGGCGGGCCACGACCAGCCCGCCGAACGGGCTGCCCCCCTCGGTGCCGAAGTCCGGCCGCAGGAAAGCGATGCGGGCGTCCTCGAGGTAGGTCAGCATCCGCACGTTGTTGACATGGTTCAGCGGATCCAGGTCGGCGAAGCGCACCTGCGCGTGGAACACGTGCGGGCGCTGCCCGCGGCCCGGCTTCGACGCGTCAGCCTGCGTAACGGCCTCCACCACTGCGGTCCACCCTCCCGACGGCGCGACTCGGCGGGCACGAACATCTCCGTGCCCGCCTGCCACGCTATCGGCCCCCGGGTCCCGCACGGCCGCCGGGCCCGCACCGCTGCGTTCACGCTGCGGCGCTGACCAGCCCCGTGAAATGGGCGAGGAAGGCCAACTGGTCGGCGCTGAGGCCGACCGTGCGCGAGACGGCCCGGTTGCTGTGCCCGACTTCGGACTCCCTGCGCAGCAGGACGGGCCGCTCCCGCAGCGGTGCGCCGGTCGCGTGCTGCAGGGCGGCGCACATCTTCCGGGCGTGCATGGGATCGACCCGGCTGTCGTTGTCGAAGACGGTGAACAGGGTGGCCGGGTACACGGTGCCCTGGGCCACCCGATGGTAGGGGGAGTAGTCCAGCAGCCAGCCGAGCGCCTCGGGATCGGCCGCGCTGCCGTACTCCACGTTCCACAGTTCGCCCAGCCCGAAGTTCTCGTAGCGCACCATGTCCAGCAGCGGGGCCGAGCACACCGCCGCGGCGAACAGGTCGGGCCGCTGCGTGACGGCCGCCCCGACCAGCAGGCCGCCGTTGCTTCCGCCCATCACCGCGAGCTGACCCGGTGTGGTGCGCCCGGACTCGACCAGGTGCTCGGCCGCCGCCGCGCAGTCGTCGAAGACGTTCTGCTTTGCGCCGAGCATGCCCGCGCGGTGCCACTCCTCGCCTTCTTCCAGCCCGCCGCGCAGGTTGGCCACCGCGTAGACGCCCCCCGCGCGCACCCAGCTCAGTGCGGTCGCGGAGTAGCCGGGCGTCATCGCGATCCGGAAACCGCCGTAGCCGTAGAGGATCGCCGGGCGGGGACCCTCCCCGTCGGCGGGGGAGACCACCAGCATGCGCACCGCCGTGCCGTCGCGCGAGGTGAAGGCCACCTGCTCGGTGCGGACGTCGGGCACCTCGGGCGCACCCGGGGCCGCCGCCCACTGCGACAGCCGCCCGATGCGCGCGTCGTAGACGTAGACCGACGCCGGCGAGGTGGTGTCGGTGTAGCCGAACCACGCCTCGTGCCCGCCTTCCGGGCGCGCCGTGAACCCGCCGACCGATCCCAGTCCCGGAAGCTCGACCGCGCCGCGGTGCCCGCCGGTCTCAAGGTCGTGCACGCTGACCTCGCTTATGGCGTGGCGCTGCCACGAGACCAGCAGCACGTCCCTGCCCGGTTGCGGCCCGTCCAGAACCGCGAAATCCATTAGAACGGCGTCGGGGTCGGCCGCCACGAGCGTGCGCCAGTGCTCAGGGCCGGGGGTGCGCGGGTCGGCCACGCACAGCCGCCCGCGCGGCGCGCCTCGGTCGGTGAACACGTACATCCGCCCGTCGCGGCCCACCGACGGAAGGGCCTCGGCGTCGTGGCCCTCCTGTACCGTGACGAAGCGCGGCCGCTCCCAGCCGTCCTCGGCGAGGTCGGCGATCCAGGCGTCGTTGCTCGCCGACGTCCCCTTGGCGGCTGTCAGCACCAGCCAGCGCCCGTCCCGGCTGACCTCGACTCCGTAGTGCTCGGTCTTGTCGCGGCCCTCGCCGAACACCAGCACGTCCCGCTCGGTGGGCGTGCCGACGCGGTGCAGGTAGACGCGGCGGTGGTACTGCTCGTCGCCCTCGGGCACCTGCGCGGGCGCGAGGCGGCGCACGTAGTAGAACGCCTCCCCGCCGGGCAGCCACGCCACCGGCGAGTAGCGGCACCGTTCGATGGGCCCGTCGACGACCTCGCCGGTGCCGACGTCCATGACCCGCAGCAGCGACTCCTCGTCGCCGCCCGCCGAGAGCTGGTAAGCCAGCAGCCGCCCCTCGGGATCGGGCCGCCAGGAGTCCAGCGTGGTGCCGCCGGTCGGATCCAGCGCCACCGGGTCGATCAGCGGGCGCTCGGCGGCCGAGCCGGAGCCGGAACCGGGTTCGGCCAGGTACAGCACCCCGTGCTCCTGCCCGCCCGTGCGCCGCATGTACAGGCAGCGGTCGCCCCGCCAGGCCGGCGCGCCGACGAAACCCGCGCCCAGCAGCGCCCGGATGTCGCCGGCGAACTCCTCGCGCCCCTGCCACCGCGTGGCCCGCTCGGCGTACAGGGCGTCCTGGGCGTCGCTCCACTCCTTCGCCTCCGGCGAGCGGGCGTCCTCCAGCCAGCGGTAGGGATCGGAGACGCTGCGCCCGTGCAGCACCTCGACGCAGTCGGTGCGCTCGGCGGCGGGATAGCGAGGTTCAGGCATGTCCAGAACTCTATCCGCCCGGCGCGGCGCGCCTCGGACACAGTCGTACGTCCGGGCATGACCATGGATTACCCGGTGGTTTTCGCCGCCTACACATAATTGGGGTGGCGGCGGAGCGGTCCGACCAAGCACACTGAATGCGGGACGTTACTCGGCGGGAACCACCCACGGGAGGTCCGTGTGGCAACGCGAACACCACCGGTCATCCGACCGGTCGACAAGGAGGCCTCCTGGCTGGCCGATCGGCTTGCCGGGGATGAGACACGGCCGCTCGCAGCGGCGGCCGGGGAGAAGCCGTGAGCGGCGCGCGCAGTACGGAGGGCGGCTCAATGTATCGCCATGTTCTGCTGCTCAACGCCAGCTACGAGCCGCTGACCACCGTACCGCTTCGGCGGGCGATCCTGCTCGTGCTCCGGGACAAGGCCGAGGTGGTGCACGGCGACGCCGGCGGCACCGCCCTGCACTCGGCCACCACCGCGCTCTCGGTGCCCTCGGTCATCCGGCTCCGACGCTACATCAGAGTGCCCTACCGGCGCCGCGTGCCCCTGACACGGGTGGCGCTGATGCGCCGCGACGGCAACCACTGCGCCTACTGCGGAAAGCGGGCCGAGACCATCGACCACGTGATCCCCCGAAGCCGGGGCGGTGCCCACGTGTGGGAGAACGTCGTGGCCTCCTGCAAGCCGTGCAACCACCGCAAGGCCGACCGGCTGCTCGACGAGCTCGGCTGGAAGCTGAACGTCACCCCGACCGTCCCCCGCGGGCTGCACTGGCGGCTCATCAACGGGGAGAACCACGGCGACCCGCAGTGGGCGCCGTACATGGCGCGGGCGGCCGCCTGACCCGCCGGTCCGCCTCTGCCCCGGGGCTCCTGAGCCGGGCGGGCGCGGGCGGCGACGCACGGTGCGGCGCCCGGCGGCGGGCCCGAAGGGTCCCACCCGCGGCCGGGCGCTTATTCTTGTGCACATGCCACGCTATGAGTTCCGCTGCCGCGAATGCGGTGAGACGTTCGAGCGCTCCCGCCCCATGGCGGAGTCTACCGAGCCCGCGGCGTGCTCCCGCGGCCACGACGACACGGTCAAGCTGCTTTCCACCGTCGCCGTCGGCGGTGTCGCCCAGGCGCCCGCCGCCGCGGGCGGATGCTGCGGCGGCGGGTGCTGCGGGGGTTAGCCCTCGATCTGGGCGACGTCGCGCGCCGCGCCGGTGGAGGCCGAGGTGGCCATCGCGGCGTAGGCGCGCAGCGCCTGGGTGACCGGGCGCTCCCGGTCCCGGGGCCGGTACGTGCCCAGCTCGGCGAGCAGCTCGGCGCGCCGGGAGTCCAGCTCCGCGCCCCCCACATCCAGCCGCATCGAGCGGTTGGGGATGTCGATGACCACGGTGTCGCCGTCGCGCACCAGGGCGATGTCGCCGCCTTGGGCGGCCTCGGGAGAGGCATGGCCGATGGACAGGCCCGAGGTCCCTCCGGAGAACCGGCCGTCGGTGACCAGCGCGCAGGCCTTGCCCAGGCCGCGGCCCTTCAAGAAGCTCGTCGGGTAGAGCATCTCCTGCATTCCGGGGCCGCCCTTGGGGCCCTCGTAGCGGATGACGACGACGTCGCCGGGCGCGATCTGCTTGTTCAGGATGCCGTCGACGGCGTCCTCCTGGCTCTCGAACACCTTCGCGGGGCCGGTGAAGGTGTAGAGCTCCTCCTCGACGCCCGCCGTCTTGACGATGGCGCCGTCGGGCGCGAGGTTGCCGTAGAGGACGCACAGCCCGCCGTCGGTGCTGTAGGCGTGAGGGACGTCGCGGATGCAGCCCTCCGCGCGGTCGGTGTCGAGGGTCTCCCACCGGGTGTCCTGGGAGTAGGCCTTGGTGGTGCGCTTGCCGCCGGGCGCCGCGTGGAACAGGTCCCGGGCGTCCTCGTCGCAGGTGTCGAGCGTGATGTCCCAGTGGGCCAGGTACTCGCCGAGGGTGGCGCCGTGCACGGTCGGCACCGAGGTGTCCACCAGTCCGCCGCGGGCCAGTTCGCCCATGATGGCGGGGATTCCGCCCGCTCGGTGCACGTCCTCGATGTGGTACTTGTCGGTGTTCGGCGCGACCTTGCACAGGCAGGGCACTCGGCGCGAGAGTTCGTCGATGTCGGGCAGGCCGAACTTCACGCCCGCCTCGGTGGCCGCGGCCAGCAGGTGCAGGATGGTGTTGGTGGAGCCGCCCATGGCGATGTCCAGCGCCATCGCGTTGGCGAACGCCGCCGGCGAGGCGATGGACAGCGGCAGCACCGAGGAGTCGTCCTCCTGGTAGTAGCGGCGGGCGACGTCGACGACCTTGCGCCCGGCGCCCTCGTAGAGCCGCTTGCGGTCGACGTGCGTGGCCAGCACCGTGCCGTTGCCCGGCAGCGCCAGTCCCATGGCCTCTGTCAGGCAGTTCATCGAGTTGGCGGTGAACATGCCCGAGCAGGAGCCGCAGGTGGGGCAGGCGGCCTCCTCCATCTCGTCGAGCTGGGACTGGGAGACGCTCTCGTCGGCCGAGGCGACCATCGCGTCGATCAGGTCCAGCTTGCGCTCGGTGACGGCGGTGCCGTTGACCACCGTCGCCTTGCCGGCCTCCATCGGCCCGCCCGAGACGAACACGGTGGGGACGTTCAGCCGCATCGCCGCCAGCAGCATGCCCGGCGTGATCTTGTCGCAGTTGGACACGCACACCAGCGCGTCGGCGCAGTGGGCGTTGACCATGTACTCCACGGCATCGGCGATCACCTCGCGGCTGGGCAGCGAGTAGAGCATGCCGCTGTGGCCCATGGCGATGCCGTCGTCGACGGCGATGGTGTTGAACTCCCGGGGAACCCCGCCGGCCTCGCGCACGGATCCGGCTACGACGTCGGCGACCTCGCGGAGGTGGACGTGGCCGGGAACGAACTGCGTGAAGCTGTTGGCAATCGCGACGATCGGCTTGCCGAAGTCCTCGCGTTCCACGCCGGACGCGCGCATGAGGGCGCGCGCGCCTGCCATGTTCCTGCCGTGGGTGACGGTGCGTGAGCGCAGCGCGGGCATGGGGTGCTCCCATCGACGCCAGGGGCGTTGACGACATGTGTTCCCCTCCGATGGTAGCCCCGCCGAGGACCGGAAACGTCTCGGTGCCAAAGATCGGGTGTCCGTATGGTGAGACGAGTCGAGGGAGTGCGTTGGGGAGCACGGTTCGCAGACGCAGGAACGCGCCGGACCTCGGCGGTCCGGCGCGTTCGGGAGGTGTCGGTGCGGGTCGATGGGAGGGCCGGCCCATGGAGGCGCCGGCGGCTCAATAGCGGGCCGGCAGCACGTTCTCGGCGGCGTCGGCGATCTGCTCGATCTCTTTGTCGGTCAGGCGGTCGTTGCCGCCGCGCAGCCACTTGCGGACCTTCGTGCCGGCGATGACGTCGACGCCGCGCAGGTTGTGGCTGTCCCAAGGCAGGGTGGGGCCGTAGATCGCCAGGGAGGGCCGCACCCGGATGTCGCGGCCGAGGCGCTCGGCGATGAGGCGCTCGGCGGTGCGGGCCTCCTCCAGCGCCTCGTCGATGCGCTCGTTCTTGGAGAACTTCCCGTGGTAGAGCTTCTCCAGCTTGTTGCGCAGCGGCAGGCGCTTGTCCCAGGCCTCGGAGTCGATGGCGAACGCGCCGCGCCGGCCCACGATGAAGTGGTCGATCTGGCCGTTGCCGCCGGGGATGCCGCGGGCGTGCAGCACGCGGTAGCCCAGGCGCTTCATCACCCGCAACTGTGCTTCGGTGCGGCGTTGAGCGGCGGAGGCCCTGCGCCAGCGCGGGACCTCGGAGTAGCGCCGGGAGGAATGGACGATGAGGGCGACGAGCGCGGCCGCGGCGAACGTGGCGCCGATCCGCCAGTCCTGGGTGAGGAAGCCGCCGGCCGCGCCGACGGCTGTCGCGGCACCGCCCCGCACCAGCCAGCGCCGACCCGATGCCGAGGTCAGCGCACCGTAGGTCTTGCGGGCCGTGGTCTGAGACGTGCCGGTGCCCCGGGAACTCGTATCGCGGGAACTACTGAAGGGCGAACCGGAGCGGCTCTGCTGCGCGGCGCCGTTGACTGGGGTTGCCGAATCCACGCTGGAAAGAGTAGTTCGATCCATATGCGAGTCCTAGTACATCGAATCTCACACTTTACTTTCCCGTCCTCTGGTGCATTCTCACGTGTGCGCAGGGTTGCTCCGGGGAAAGACAGTCCTTCCCCCTGCTTCTCTAGAGAGGCACCGTCGACAGCATCCCCTGGCCGAGCGGTTCTAACACCGCATGGTGCGGACTACGCTCTGATCCCATGGCCGAGATCCACGAGCTTACGGCGATCCAGCAGGCCGAGGCAGTCCGCCGCCGCGAGCTCTCCCCGGTGGAGATTGCGGAGCACTACCTCACACGCATCGACCGCCTCGACGGGCAACTCGGGGCGTTCATTGCGGTTACGGGTGAATCCGCGCGAGATCAGGCCCGAAAGGCCGAGGAGGAGGCGCTCTCCGACACGCCGGGCGAACCCCCTCCGCTGCTGGGCGTGCCGATTCCGATCAAGGACCTGGACGCCGTGGCGGGACTGCCGCACACCTCGGGCTCGGCCGTCTACGCCGATCGCGTGGCCGACACCGACTCCGACGTGGTCGCCGAGCTGCGCGCGGCCGGCGCCGTGTTCACCGGCAAGACCAGCACCCCGGAGTTCGGCTGCGCCTGCTACACCGAGAACGACCTCGTTCCGGCCGCACGCACGCCGTGGGACCTCTCCCGCTCGGCCGGAGGGTCGAGCGGCGGCGCGGCCGCCGCCGTGGCCGCGGGGCTCGCCCCGGCCGCCCACGCCGGCGACGGCGGCGGTTCCATCCGCATCCCCGCCGCCGCCTGCGGCGTGTTCGGGATCAAGCCCACCCGCGGACGGGTGACCCAGGGCCCGGTCAGGCCGGACTTCATCGGGCTCGCCACCGCCGGGCCGATCGCCCGCACGGTCGCCGACGCCGCCCTGGTGCTCGACATCATCTCGGTCAACCGTCCCGGCGACTACTTCACCGCACCGCCGCTGGGGGCGGGGGAGACCTTCCTCGGCCACGCGCTGCGCGAGCCCGGCCGGCTGCGCATCGCCGGCTACCGCTCCTCCCCGGTGCCCGGCGCGCCCGTCGACCCCGAGGTCCAGACCGCCTGCGAGGAGACCGCCAAACTCCTGGCCGGCCTCGGACACGACGTCGAGGAGATCGACCCGCCCGCCGACGCGGCCCTGCTGGAAGACTTCGCGCTCGTCTGGGCGGCGATGGCGGCCGCTGAGCGGATCGACCCGGCCGAGGAGCACCGGCTGCGCCCGCTCACGCGCCATCTGCGCGAGCGCGCGGCCCGGTCCTCGATCGCCGACTACATGGGCGCTGTCGCCCGGCTGCAGAACGGCGTGCGCGCGCTCCTGCCGCGGGTGCTGCCCTACGACGCCGTGCTCAGCCCGGTCACGGCCGCGCCCCCGGTCGAGGTGGGCCACTTCGGCGACGACCCTGCCGAGGAGATGCGCCTGATGACGGAGTATGCGCCGTTCACCTCGCCGGCCAACATCACCGGCCAGCCGTCCGTGAGCGTCCCCCTGCACTGGACCGCGCAGGGGCTGCCGGTGGGCGTCGCCCTCACCGGGCGGCCGGGCGGCGAGCCTACTCTGCTGTCGCTTGCGGCCCAGTTGGAGGCGGTGCGTCCGTGGGCGGACCGCCGGCCGCCGGTGTGGAACGCGTGACGGCCCCTGGACCGGTCGCGGTCGAGCGCAGGCCCAGTGAGGCCAGCGCCGCCAGGCCCGCCGCGGTCGCCGCGCCCGCGGCGCCGGCGGCGATCCCGCCCGCGTCGATGAGCCAGCCGCTCATCGGCGCCGCGAGGGAGATCCCCGCGGTGATCCCGGAGGTGAGCCAGCCGTAGACCTCGCCCCTGCGGCTCGCGGGCGCGGCGTCGCCCAGGCGCTCGGTCACCGCGGCGAGGGTCGGCGCGATGGCCAGGCCGCCCGCGAACAGCACCGGCGTCAGCAGCCACGGCGAGGGCAGGTGCAGCAGCGGCGGCAGCAGCGGGACGAGCAGGGCCGCGCCCGCCGCCGTGCCCAGCGCACGCCTCGCCAACCTGGGCGGCCCGGTGAAGGCGCCCGAGAGTAGCCCGCCCACGCCCGACCCCGCTGCGTAGACCGCCATCAGCGCCCCGGCGTAGCCCGGAGACCCCATTTCGCGCGCCCAGGCCACCATGGTCAGGTCTACCGCGCCCAGGCCGACCGCGAGCAGCGCCGTCATGCCCAGGATGAGCGCGATGCGCGGGCGCAGCAGCAGCGAGCGCGCCGCGCCGTGCGCCGGGTCGGCGTCCGCTCCGGCGGGTACGGCGGGGAGGGGCTTCGACAGCCCCGCGCGCCGCAGGCTCCACGCGAAGCCGGCGGCGCCGAGGCACGGCAGCACCGCCATCACCGCGACCCCCAGGCGGCCGCCGCCCCAGGCCACGGTAACCGCGGCCAGCAGCGGCCCGGCGATGAACAGCAGTTCCTGCAGCGTGGCCTCGGCGGCGAACATGGTCTGGCGGGTCGGGCCGGAGGTGATGCGCGGCCAGATCGAGCGTGCGATCTGGGTCGCCGGGGGCTGGAACAGCCCGGTGGCCAGCGCCAGCGGCACCGAGGCCCACCACAGCTCGGCGGGCAGCAGCGCCAGGGCGGCCAGCCCGGCGCCGTAGACCGCCGCCGAGGTGATCATCAGCCGCGCTTTGGAGCGGCGGTCGGCGAGCCGTCCGCGCAGGGGGCCCGCCACCGCCGTTCCCACCGTCAGCCCGCCCGAGACCAGCCCCGCCAGGCCGTAGGAGCCCGTCCAGCCTGCCACCAGGAACGTCACCGCGATCGGCAGGCCGCCCAGCTGGAGCCGCGCGCACAGCGACCAGAACAGCAGAGCCGGCACATGGGGGACCGCGAAGAGTCGGCGGTAGGTGGAGAACATCGTCGGCATCGTATCGGGAGAATGTAGCTGAAGAAGTGGCAATAGGAATTTAACGCGCTTTCCAGGCAAACCTCACATTCGCCTGCTGGGAAAGCGGAGCGGGCATGGCGCAGCCGCCACGAATCCGCGTGGTGCGGCATTATCGTTGTCTGTGAGCGATGCGGAGCTGGCCCGGCTGGCCGAAGAATACGGCGTGGCTACGACCTACGAGGACTGGCGCGGCGGCCGTGTGCACGTCCCGGTCGACACGCTGCGCCATGTGCTGGGCTCGATGGGCGTGGACGCCTCCTCGCCCCGCACCGCCCTGGAGGAGCACTGGGCACGCCAGGCCACACGGCTGCTGCCCCCGTGTGTGGTCGCCCGGGTGGGCCGACCTCCGCAGCTGCCGCTGCCCGACCAGTCGCGCTGCTGGGTGGAGAAGGCCGGCGGCGGCTGGAGCGAACCCGGCCCGAGCCTGCCGCTGGGCAGGCACACCCTGCACGTCGAGAACGGGGCGGTGCGCCAGCAGGCCCCGCTGCTGGTGGTGCCGGACCGGCTCGACCCCCGCCCCGGGGAGCGGCGGGTATGGGGCATGATGGCCCAGCTCTACTCGCTGCGCTCGCGCGCCTCCTGGGGCATGGGCGACCTGCGCGACCTCGCCGAGCTCGCCGACTGGAGCGCGCGCGACCTGGGAGCCGACTTCACCCTGGTCAACCCGCTGCACGCGACCGAGCCCGTCAGCCCCATCGAGCCCTCGCCCTACTTCCCGGTCAGCCGCCGCTACGGCGGCCCGCTGAACATACGCATCGAGGACATCCCTGAGTACGCGGCCCTGGAGCCCGCCCAGCGCGAGTCCATCCAGCGGTTGGCGCGGCCACTGCGGGAGCACGCCCGCACCGCCGACCTCCTCGACCGCGACGCCGTCTGGGACGCCAAGCGCGCCGCGTTGGGCATGCTGTTCCAGGTGCCGCGCGCACCCGCCCGCGAAGCCGCCTACCAGGCCTTCCTGTCCCGCGAGGGCGCCGCCCTCGTCGAGTACGCCACCTGGTGCGCCT
Organism: Streptomonospora wellingtoniae; assembly: GCF_031845375.1. Classification (NCBI taxonomy): domain Bacteria; kingdom Bacillati; phylum Actinomycetota; class Actinomycetes; order Streptosporangiales; family Nocardiopsidaceae; genus Streptomonospora; species Streptomonospora wellingtoniae. Next base: position 51,373 of record NZ_JAVREK010000003.1, on the reverse strand, counting down.
TGGCCGAGGAGCACGGCCGCGACTACCGCTCCTGGCCGGTGGAGCTGCGCGACGTCTCCAGCCACGAGGTCGGCGCCGAAGCGCTGCGCCGCTGGCCCGGTGTGGAGTTCCACCGCTGGTTGCAGTGGATCCTCGACGACCAGCTCGCCGCCGCACAGGCCGGGGCGCGCGCCGCCGGGATGGCCGTGGGCATCGTGCACGACGTGGCGGTGGGGGTGCAGCCCGGCGGAGCCGACGCGTGGATGTACGCCGACTCCCTGGCGCCCGGCGTCAGCGTGGGCGCGCCCCCCGACGAGTTCAACCAGTACGGCCAGGACTGGGGCCAGCCGCCGTGGCATCCGGTCCGCCTGGCCGAGCGGGCCTACGCGCCCTTCCGACAGGTGCTCTGCCAGGGGCTGCGGCACGCCGGCGGGTTGCGCATGGACCACGTGATGGGCCTGTTCCGGCTGTGGTGGGTGCCCGAGGGGGCCACGCCCGACCAGGGCACCTACGTGCGCTACGACCACGAGGGCATGGTCGGCAGTCTCCTGCTGGCCGCACACGAGTTCGGCGCCACCGTGGTGGGCGAGGACCTGGGCACGGTCGAGCCGTGGGTGCGCGATCACCTCGGCGAACGCAACGTTCTGGGGACGTCGGTGCTGTGGTTCGAGCGCCGGGACGACGGCAGCCCCCGCCGCCCCGAGGAGTGGCGCACCGACTGCCTGGCCACCGTGGCGACCCACGACCTGCCGCCGGTGGCCTCCTACCTCTCGGCCGAGCACGTGGAGCTCCGGGACCATCTGGGGCTGCTCGGCCGCTCGGCTGCCGCCGAACGCGCCGAGGCCGAGGCGCAGGTCGCGGCCTGGCGCGACCGCCTGGTGGAACTCGGCCTGCTGGAGCCCGACGTCGACCTGCTCTCCGAGCCCGTCTCGGTCGTCTCGGCACTGCACGCCTACCTCGTGCGAACCCCGGCCCACATGATCGGGATCTCGCTGGCCGACGTGGTGGGCGACCGGCGGATGCAGAACCAGCCGGGGACCAGCGACGCCTACCCCAACTGGCGCATCCCGCTGACCACGGCCGAGGGGGAGCCGGTCCTGCTCGACGAGCTGATTGCCGACCCGCGCCTGGCCGAGCAGGCCCGCCGGACGCTGCGCCCCTTGATCGAACCGTCGTTCCTGGAGTCCTGAGCCGGGCCGAGCGGCCACGCGGCGGCAACCGGCACATCACGTCGATCTTGTAGCCATCGCAAATGGAAATCGCATTCCTTCACGATGGCTACAAGATCAACGGGTCTGGCTAGTCGGCGGCCCGGGCGTCGCAGCGCTGGGCGTCCAGCGCCCGGCGCACGCCCGCTGCGCCCTCGACGAGCAGGCGGCGCAGCGCCGGAGCGGGCTGCCGCTTCTCGATGTAGTCCTCCGTGCGCCGGAGGGTCTCCTCCTCGACCAGGTGGCGGGGGTAGGCCATCTCCGCGAACGTCTGGGCGAACTCCCCCGTCCACTCGCGCCAGGCCTGCTCCAGCAGGTCGAAGTAGCGATCGACGTAGGGCCGGTACAACTCGCGCTGAGAGTGCTCGTTGAACCCGGAGAGCGTGGCGCGGAACTCGGCGTTGGCCATCTCGCCCGAGCGGATCCGGTCCCAGGCCCGGGCCTTGGCTTCGGGCGAGGGGATCGCAGCGCGGCAGCCGGCCGCCTGGCGCTCGCCGGTGGCGGTCGGGTCCAGGTCGAGTTCGGCGGCGATCTCCTTCTCGCCGGCCCGCCCGGCGGCGACCAGCCGGCGCAGCAGCGTCCAGCGCAGGTCGGTGTCGATGGTCAGGCCGTCGACGGTGATCGCCCCGTCCAGCAGTCCCTGCAGCAGCGAGAGGTGCTCGCCGCCGACGGCGGCCTCGGCGAATCCGTTGGCGTAGGCCAGCTGCAGGTCGCCGCCCGGCTCGGCCGACGTGAGCAGGTCGCGCAGGCGGCCGGCGAGCAGGTCGAACCCGCGCTCGCGCCAGGCCGGGTCGGTGTAGTTGTGCAGCGCCGCGACGGCCTGGCGCAGCAGCGACTGCACCACCATCACGTCGCTGACACCGCTGATGCCAGAGACGACCAGCCGCACATAGTCGCGGGCGGCCATCTCGGCGTCGCGGGTCATGTCCCAGGCCGCGGAGAACGACAGCGCACGCGGCAGCGACTCGGCGATCTCGCCGGCGCCCTCGACCACGGTGCGCAGCGAGCGCTCGTCCAACCGGATCTTGGTGAAGGTGAGGTCGTCGTCGTTGACCAGCACCAGGTCGGGACGGGTCTTTCCGACCAGTTCAGGCACCTCCGTGCGCTCGCCGGCCACGTCCAGTTCGACGCGCTCGCGGCGGACGATGCCCTTGCCGGTGCGGTCGTAGAGGCCGATCGCCAGCCGGTGGGAGCGCAGCGTGGGGTGCTCCTCCGCGGCCTCCTGGCGCACCGCGAACGAGGTGAACGCGCCGTCCGGCCCGACCTCGAACTCCGCGCGCATGGTGTTGACCCCGGCGGTCTCCAGCCACTCGCGCGACCAGGTCGACAGGTCGCGTCCGGAGGCCCGCTCCAGGTGGCGCAGCAGGTCCGCCAGTACGGTGTTGCCCCAGGCGTGCTCGGCGAAGTAGGCGCGCACCCCGGCGAAGAAGGCGTCCTCGCCGACATAGGCCACCAGCTGCTTGAGCACGGAGGCGCCCTTGGCGTAGGTGATGCCGTCGAAGTTGACCTCGACTGCCTGCATGTCGGCGATGTCGGCGGCGATGGGGTGGGTCGAGGGCAGCTGGTCCTGGTGCAGCGCCCACGCCTTCTCCACGTTGGCGAAGGTGGTCCAGGCCTCGGGCCACTTCGTGGCGTTGACCTGGCAGTAGACGCTGGCGAAGGTCGCGAACGACTCGTTCAGCCACAGGTCGTCCCACCAGCGCATGGTGACCAGGTCGCCGAACCACATGTGGGCCATCTCGTGCAGGATGGTCTCGGCGCGGCGCTCGTACCGGGCGTCGGTCACCCGCGAGCGGAAGACGTAGTCCTCCAGGAAGGTCACGGCCCCGGCGTTCTCCATCGCCCCGGCGTTGAACTCGGGCACGAACAGCTGGTCGTACTTGCCGAAGGGGTAACGCAGCCCGAACAGCCCGTGGTAGAAGTCGAAGCCCTGCTTGGTCACCTCGAGGATCGCGTCGGCATCGAGGTACTCGGCCAGTGAGGCCCGGCAGTAGACGCCCAGCGGAATGCCGTCGTGCTCGTCGCGTACCACGTGGTAAGGGCCGGCGATCAGCGCGGTGATGTAGGTCGAGACCGGGTCCGTGGCGGGGAAGTGCCACCGCGACTTGGGGCCGGCCGGGTCCTCGACCGCCTCGCCCGCGACGTCGGGGGCGCTGTTGGAGACCACCTCGAAGTCGGCCGGGGCGAAGACCGTCAGCTCGAATGCGGCCTTGAGGTCGGGCTGGTCGAAGCAGGCGTACATGCGCTGTGCGTCGGCCGTCTCGAACTGGGTGTAGAGGTAGGTGCGGCCGTCGACGGGGTCGACGAAGCGGTGCAGGCCCTCGCCGGTGCGCATGAAGGCCGCCTCGGCCAGCACCCGCAGCTCGTTGGTCTCCCGCAGGCCGCGCAGCCTGATGCGCCCACCGTCGAACACCTCCGCCGGGTCCAGCGCCTCGCCGTTGAGCACGACGGAGGACACGCTGGGTGCGGTCAGGTCGATGAAGGTCTCGGCACCCGGCTCGGAGCAGTCGAATCCGACCACCGTGCGTGACTCGAACGTCTGGTCGCTGCCGGTGAGGTCGAGCTCGACGGTGTAGGAGGAGACGGTGAGCACGCGAGCCCGCTCCCGTGCCTCCTCGCGTGTCAGATTGCCCGCCACATCCGCTCCCTTCAGGCCGCCGTCGTCGCCGGCCGGAATCGCTTGTTCCCCGTTGCGGCATCGCTGTCTCGTGCGGTCGCGCCGGAACCGAGGGGTGCAATGCTTGCCGGGTCCGATCCTGCCACGGGCAGCGGTGGAATGCGGAACCGGTCGCCGAGGTTGCAGCCGATTGGCGGCGGGCTCGCTCGCGGCCGCGCGACGGTTGTGCGGCCGGCAGCGTGCAGGCGCCGCGGCGATCGTGTACGACCAGGCGGCGAGGAGATTTCCGGTGAGTGGAAGTGAAGAGCAGGCGAGCGGCGAGACCGTCACCGCCGATTTCTGGTTCGACCCCGTGTGCCCGTGGGCGTGGCTGGCCTCGCGCTGGCTGCTGGAGGTCGAGAGAATGCGTCCGGTGAAGGCGCGCTGGCACGTGATGAGTCTGAGCGTGCTCAACGAGGGCCGCGACGTCTCCGAGGGCTACGCACGGCTGCTCCGGGACGGCTGGGGGCCGGTCCGCATCGCCATCGCCGCCGAGCAGCGGTTCGGCGACGAGGTCCTGGGCCCGCTCTACACGGCCCTCGGCACCCGGTTCCACCTCCGCAAGGAACCGCGCACGACCGAGACCTACCGTGCCGCCCTGGCCGAGGCCGGGCTGCCCGAAGAGCTGGTCGCGGCCGCCGACTCCGCCGAGTACGACGAGGAGCTGCGCCGCTCCCACCACGACGGCATGGAGCGCGTGGGCTATGAGGTCGGCACCCCGGTGATCTCGGTGGAGGGCGTCTCCTTCTTCGGCCCCGTGGTCACCCCCGCGCCGAAGGGCGAGGCCGCCGCGCGGCTGTGGGACGGCGTGCGGATGGTCGCCGGCACCGACGGCTTCTTCGAGCTGAAGCGCAGCCGCGACCGCGAGCCGGTCTTCGACGCCGAGTAGCGGCGCACGGACCGCTGCGCCGGAGGAGGAGCCCTGTCCACGGGTCGGCCGTCGCCGCACGGCGGCGGACGGTGCGCCCGGCCGAAGGTGACCGCGAGTCGGCCGGGGACACGCGGCCGCGGCGGACAGTACCGATGGGCCGTACCCGCGGGCGCGGAACTTTCCGCGCTTCGGCGGCGTCGACCCGCAGAGACCGACGAACGGACGGGAAGGCCTGGGGATGAGTGCACCCGAGGACGAGCGCGTGGTGGAGCTGGGCGAGGACGACCTGGAAATCCTCCCCGACACCACCAGGGACGAGTACGGGCCCGGCTGGGGCGACGAGCGCGACGACAACACCGACCGGCTGCTGGAGGAGCGCCCGCCGCACTGGTGAAACCGCCGATCCCGGAACACACCCGAAGGCCGAGTACCAGAACGCCGTTCTGGGAAAGTGGATGCCATGCGTTCCCTCTACCTGAACGGCGCCTGGACCCCCTCGGCCTCCAGCGGCGCCATCGACGTCATCGACCCCGCGACCGAGGAGGTCGTCGACGCGGTTCCGGCGGGTGACGCCTCCGACGTCGGCCGCGCCGTCGAGGCCGCCGGCGCCGCCTTCCCCGCCTGGTCGGCCCTGCCCTACACCGAGCGGTGCGCGCACCTGGCCCGCGCCCTGGAGCTGCTCCAGGAGCGGGCCGGGAGCGTCGCCGAGGCCATCGCCACCGACATCGGCGCGCCGCTGAAGTTCGCGCAGAAGGTGCAGACCGGTTTCCCGCTGCTGATGTTCCACACCTTCCTGCAACTCGTGGAAGCCCACGGCGAGCGGCTGTTCGCCGGTGAGAAGGCGGGCGAGGGAGAGTCCTTCGTCGTGCGCGAGCCCTACGGCGTGGTCGGCGCCATCACTCCGTGGAACTACCCCCTGCACCAGATCGTGCTCAAGGCCGTCCCCGCCTTGGCGGCGGGCAACACCGTCGTGCTCAAGCCGACGGAGGTCGCGCCGCTGGCCGCCTACGCCCTGACCGAGGCCCTGCACGATTCCGGGCTGCCCGCGGGCGTGTTCAACCTCGTCTCGGGCACGGGACCGGTGGTGGGCGAGGCCCTCGCCGCGCACCCGCGGGTCGACATGGTCTCGTTCACCGGCTCGGGCCGGGCGGGCACGCGGGTCAGCGAGGTGGCCGCGGCGACGGTCAAGCGGGTCGCCCTGGAGTTGGGCGGCAAGTCGGCCAACGTGATCCTGCCCGACGCCGACCTCGCCTCCGCGGTCAACAACGGTGTGGCCGACGTCATGCGCAACACCGGGCAGAGCTGCGACGCGCTGAGCCGGATGCTCGTCCCGCGCGAGCAGTACGGCGAGGCGGTGCGCTTGGCCGCCGAGGCCGCGCGCAAGTACGAGCCGGGAGCCCCCTTCGAGGAGGGCGTGCGCATGGGCCCGGTCGTCTCCGCGGCCCAGCGCGAACGCGTGCGCGACTACATCGAGGTCGGCGTCAAGGAAGGTGCCCGGCTGGTCGCCGGCGGCACCGAGGCCCCGGAGGGCCGCGAGCGCGGCTTCTTCATGCGGCCCACCGTCTTCGCCGACGTCGGCAGCGGCATGCGCATCGCCCAGGAGGAGATATTCGGCCCCGTCCTGGCGCTGATCGCCTACGACACCGAGGACGACGCCGTGCGCATCGCCAACGACACCGAATACGGGCTCTCCGGTGCCGTGTGGTCGGCCGATCCCGACCGCGCGCTCGCGGTGGCGCGGCGGCTGCGCACCGGCCAGGTCAAGATCAACGGCGCGGGCGTGGAGCCGCGGCTGCCCTTCGGGGGCTACCGCCGGTCGGGTGTGGGCCGCGAGTGGGGCCTGCACGGCATCGAGGAGTTCTGCGAGGTCAAGGGCATACAGCGATAACACCTCCCCGGTGCGCAACGGCCGCGGGCGTATGGCACCATCGGCAGCGGTGCGGGGCGCCCGGTGGGCGTCGTCGCGCCCTGTGTCCGGTCGTCCGATTCGAGGTGCGAGTTGAGCAAGCTGACGGAGTCGAAGGCCGGCCCGCTGAGCAAGGACGTCAAGGCCATCGTCCTGGCCAACGTCATCGCGGTGGTCTCGCTGGTCGTCTTCGCCGCCATGGGGATGGGCATCGCCACGGTCGCCACCGGCGAGTCGCTCTTCCAGGGGCTGTGACCGATCCGGGCGGCCGGGCCGCCCGGAGACGGCCCCGCTGTCCGCACGCCCGCGACCGGCGCCTGCGCGCCGGGGACGGGCGCTTCTCATGGGAAACTGGAAGACGTGCGCGTATACCTTGGCAGTGACCACGCGGGATTCGAGCTGAAGGAGCACCTCGTCGCCTGGCTCAAGCAGCAGGGCCACGAGGTCGCCGACGCCGGCCCCGCCGGCTACGACCCCGCCGACGACTACCCGCCGTTCGTGCTGCGCGCCGCCGAGGGAGTGGCGGGCGACGCCGGGACCCTCGGCGTGGTGATCGGCGGCTCGGGCAACGGCGAGCAGATCGCGGCCAACAAGGTCGCCGGCGTGCGCGCCGCGCTGGCCTGGAACGAGGAGACCGCCCGCCTGGCGCGGCTACACAACGACGCCAACGTCGTCGCGATCGGGGCCCGCATGCACACCGAGCGGGAAGCCGAGGCCTTCGTCCGGGTGTTCCTCGAGACGCCCTACAGCGACGAGGACCGCCACACCCGGCGCATCGACATGCTCGGCGCCTACGAGCGCTCGGGTGAGCTGCCGCCGCTGCCCGGCGGAGGCTGAACCCCGTCGATCTTGTAGCTATCGTCACTGGAAATCGTTTTACTTCACGATAGCTACAAGATCAGCGGTGCTGTGCCGGTCCTAGAAGATGTTGCCGCAGTGTGGCCGGTCGGAGCGGTGCAGCGCGGTGTCGAGCCGGTGCACGGCTCCCGGAGTCGCCTCGCGGATCAGCCCGGCGGCCAGGTAGCCGCCCAGCCGGGTGTCGCCGAGGTAGGCGGCTCCCAAGTGCGCGACGTCCAGGCTGACGTCGGGTGCCGCCTCGGTCGAGGTGCAGCGGGCGGCGGTGGTGTCGGCGCTCAGCCGCCAGCGGCCGGCGTTCCACGGGCAGTGGCGGTCGCCGACCTCGATCACCGCGTCCACCGGGGCCGCGTAGGTCCGCTTCTCCAGCGCGGCGGGCAGGTCGACCAGCCGGATCCACAGGTTGTCGACCTGGCGCCTGCGGGCGCGGTAGGGGTCGGCCAGCAGGTGGAACAGCGGGTCGTCGGGTGGGGCCATGTCGTGGGACACCCGCAGCACCAGGTCGCGGGTGAGCACGTGCTCCCACAGCATGGTGGCGGCGGCCGGCGCGGTGGCGTAGACCTCCTTCACCCGCAGGCCGCCTTCCGCGGCGCCGTGCTCGCTCCAAAGCTGCGTGGTGCGGTAGAGGACATAGCCCAGAGGGCCCGCGTCGTCTTCGGCGACAGCGCAGCGCAGGGCGCTCTGGCCGCGGCGGTCCTCGGGCTTGTCGCGCAGCAGCTTGTCCCACCACGCGGCGCTGCGCTGGAACTCGCCGACGCGCTGGGCCGCGGCGGCCTTGTGCACCTCTTCCAGCTCCTTGCGCACATCGTCGGCGCCGGCCAGGCGCAGCCGCAAGGCCGGGTCGCGCGGCGCATCGGGCCGCAGCGCGGCCTCGCGGGTGTGCACGTCGAAGTCAACGGCCCCGGCCGCCGGTCCGTAGCCGAAGCGGCCGTAGATGCCTCCCTCGGAGGCGAACAGCGCGGCCACGTCCTCGCCCCGGTCGCGGATGTCGGCGAGCTGCCTGCTCATCAGCGCGCTGAGGACGCCGCGGCGCCGGCGTGTGGGCCACACGCCCACGCCGGTGACCGCGGCGACCCGGCGCGGGCCGCCGGGCATGGTCATGGTGAAGGAGTGGACTCCGGCGGTGCCCACGGGCCGCGCCCCGTCGAAGGCCGCCAGTGCGCGGTCGCGCTCGATCGACTCCCGCACCTCCTCGAAGTCGTAGTCGGCGATCAGCATCGCCTCGCGGACGACGTGGGCGACGGCGGGCAGCTCGGACTCCTCGGGCACCCGGACGTCCCACCGCGCGACCGGGTCCGGCTCCGCCTCGTGAGCGGAGGATTCACGGGAGAAGGACATGTCCACTGTCCCTATCACCGTCCGCTTTCCCGGCGCGAGCGGTTTTTCTCTCACCGATTGTGACCGGACCGCAGCCGGTTTTCCGCCCGCCCCGGATTGTGATTTCGACTCGAATCGCCTGGGACCTCCTGACCGGCCCGACGGACGGGCCGTGATCTGCCCATACTGGAATGTGCGGGATTGTATACGGGAATCGGTATGTCAGCTGGGGGAATATCGGTTGGTCCCATACCGGGGCCAGCGGCACCGGCGCAGCAGGGGCGGCGTGCCGGGGACGGCCGTGCGCGCTACAGTGCGGGCACAATGAACGCCAAGCCCACCGCCCGCGCCCTCCGCCATGTGCGCTCCCTGTGGCAGCGCGTGGTGGCGCTGCTGCGGCGCAAGGTGCTCTTCCGCTACCGGCTGGTGCTGATCACGTTGGTGCTGCTGGCGGTCGGCATCGGCGTGGGCGCGGTGTGGGGACCGTCCGGATGGTTCCCGCCCAGCGCCGTAATCGTCACCGTGGTGGCCGGCGGCCTGCTGCTCAAACGCAAGAGCTTGGCGTTCCTGCTGGCCGTGGACGCCGCGGTGCTGCTGTTCACCGCCTTCAGCCTGGACTTCTCCCAGGTGGGCCCCGGACTGCTGGTGACCATCGGCGCGACCGCGGTGGTGGCCTACCTGCTCTCGGGCGTGCGCGAGCGCCTGGGCATGCAAGGGCTGAGCGGGGAGCGGATGCTGCTGGAGCTGCGCGACCGGCTGTGCGCCCAGGGCGAACTGCCCGCCCTGCCGCACGGCTGGGGTGGGACCGCGGTGCTGCGCCAGGCCGGCGGCTCCTCCTTCGGTGGCGACTTCGTCGTCTCCATGCGCCAGGGCGACCGCCTGGAGGCCGCGGTGGTCGACGTCTCCGGCAAGGGCGTCGACGCCGGCACCCGCGCCCTGCTGCTATCGGGCGCCTTCAGCGGCCTGATCTCGGCGGTGCCCAGCGGCGAGTTCCTCGCCCACTGCAACGACCACCTCATCCGCACGGCCCTCGGGGAGGGCTTCGTGACGGCGGTCCACCTGAGCCTGGACCTGGAGAGCGGCGACTACCTGCTCGCCTCGGCCGGCCACCCGCCGGCGATGCAGTTCGACTACGGCGCCGGGCGGTGGTCCTCCACCGAGGCCAAGGGTGTCGTGCTGGGCGTGATGCCCGAGACCCGGTACACCCCGGTCAAGGGGCGGCTGCGCCCCGGCGACGCCATCATGCTCTACACCGACGGGCTGATCGAGACTCCCGGCGAGGACCTCGACGCCGGGGTGGACCGCCTGCTCGGCGCCGCCGACACCGCCGCGCTCCAGGGCTTCGGCGCCGGCGCGGAGACCATAGTCAACTCGCTCAGCAAGGGCAAGAACGACGACACCGCGCTCGTGGTCATCTGGCGCGACTGAGCCCGCCGCGGGCGATGTCCCCCACCGCCCGCCCGCGGCGGTAGGGTCGTCGTGTTCCCCGGGCAGACGAGTGGTGCCTCGTTGCCGTGTCCAGAGGCCCCCGCGCCCCAGCGGAGTTTTCGCGTTCGTCAGGAGGGGGTGCTCAGCATGGCCGAAGACGACTCCGCCGCGGAGCTGACCGAGCTGGTCGAAGCCAACGACCTCACCGGCATCCGGTTGTGGCTGGCCGAGCACCAGCCCTACGAGATCGCCGACGAGCTGGAGCGCGTGCCCAGTCATATAGCCCTGGTGCCCTTCCGGCTCCTGGACAAGGACCGCGAGCTGGAGGTCTTCGAGGAGCTCGACCCGGTACACCAGCAGGAGATCCTGCTGGGGCTGCGCGCCACGGCGTTCCACGAGCTGCTGGAGTCGATGGACCCCGACGACCGGGCGCGGCTCATCGGCGAGGCCCCCGCCAAGATCGCCACCCGCGCCCTGGCCGGCCTCAGTCCTGCCCAGCGCAAGATGACCGCGGCCCTGCTGGGCTACCCGGAGGGCTCGGTCGGGCGCTACATGACCCCCGAGACCGTCATCCTGCACCGCGACCTCACCGTCGGGCGCGCCCTGGAGGTGGTGCGGGCCAACGGCGCCGACGCCGAGACGGTCTACACGCTGCCGGTGGTCGACGACGGCCGCCGCCTGGCCGGCACGGTGCAGCTCAGCGACCTGGTGATCAGCGACGACGAAAGCCTCGTCAAGGACATCGTCGACGTGCTGGTGCCGCGGGTGAGCGCCACCGAGCCGGCCGAGGAGGCCGCTCGGCTGATGCAGCAGGCCAATATGGTCGCGCTGCCGGTGGTGGACTCGGAGGAGCGCTTCGTGGGACTGCTCACGTTCGACGACGCGCTGGAACTGATCGAGGCGGCCGACTCCGAGGACATCGCCCGCCAGTCCGGCGCCAGCCCGGTGGCCGGTCACTACGTCGCCGCGGGCGTCGTGCGCCTGGCCCGTGCACGATCGGTGTGGCTGCTGCTGCTGATCGTCGCGGCCACGCTGACGGTCAACGTCATGCAGGGCTTCGAGGCGACCTTGGAGCAGGTGACCGCGCTCGCTCTGTTCGTGCCGATGCTGACCGGGACGGGCGGCAACGTGGGCTCCCAGTCGGCCACCGCGATCGTGCGCGCACTGGCGGTGGGCGAGGTGCGACTGCGCGACCTGCCCAAGGTGGCCTGGAAGGAGTCGCGGGTCGGCCTCCTGCTGGGGCTGATGCTCGCCGCGATCGCGATGCTCATCGGCACGGCGCTGGTGGGCGCGCGCATCGCGGTGGTCGTCGCGGTCTCGGTGATCGCCATCTGCACTTGGGCGGCGGTGATCGGCAGCACGATGCCGCTGCTGGCCCGCCGTGTGGGGGTGGACCCGGCGGTGGTGTCGGCGCCGCTGGTCTCGACGCTCGTCGATGCGACCGGGCTGCTGATCTACTTCACGGTGGCGCGGCTGATCCTCGGCGTGTGACAGGGACCGCGGCGGCGAACGGCCGGCGTGCGCGCCCCACCGGAGCCGACGGTTGCGGAAACGCCTGTGCAGGAGGAATAACGCGCCGCTGACCGGGTATCGCGGAAAGCGACCGGACAAGTCCGCGACGTGTCCGAACAGGGGGTGCGCGACATGTCCGAAGGCAGCGCGTTCGACAGGCTGAAGCGCAAGGTCGGCGAGCAGAGCGAGAGGATCGAGCACGGCGTCGACAAGGTGAAGGACTTCGCCAAGCAGAAGACCGGCGGCAAGTACGACCACAAGATCGACAAGGCCGGGGACAAGGCGACGGAGTACCTGTCCGACGACGAGAAGCAGAACCGGAAGCAGGACGGTTCCGGCGAACAGGGCGGCTCCGGCGATCAGGGGCAGCGCTAGGCCCTGTTTAAAAAGCCCGGGTTGATCGGGGCTGCCCGGCATGTCGGGACTGCGCACAAGCGAGGTCTCCGGTAAATGGGACAACGACCAAGCAGCCCATATACACGGAGACCTCGGTGGCCAGGGTACCGATCGGAGGACGCAAAGACCTCACCGACAAGCAGTGGCGGGTCCTGCAACCGCTGCTGCCCCCGCGTCCCGGAGGCGGGAGGCCGCCGACATGGACACGGCGCCAACTGCTGGACGGCATCCGCTGGCGCACCCGCGCCGGTGTGCCCTGGCGCGACGTTCCCGAACGCTACGGCCACTGGCAGTCGGTCTACCACCTGCTGCGGAGCTGGCAGCGCGCCGGGATCTGGGCGCTGATCGCGGCCAAGCTGCGGGGCTGGTCCGATGCCGCCGGGCTCATCGGCTGGACGGTGGCGGTCGACTCCACGACCTGTCGTGCCCACCCGCACGCCGCCGGGGCGCGCCGCAGTCCCGGCCGCCAGGCCGAGCCGCCCGGCGACGAACCCGGCGACCACGCTCTGGGGCGTTCGCGCGGTGGGTTCTCCACCAAGCTCCACCTGGCCGGCGAGCAGCACCGCAAACCGCTGTCGGTGGTCCTGACAGCCGGCCAGCGCGGCGACAGCCCGCAGTTCGCGCGGGTTCTGGAGCGCATCCGTGTGGCCCGCACCGGGCCGGGGCGCCCGCGTATCCGGCCTGAGCGGGTGTTGGCCGACAAGGCCTACTCCTCGCGGGCCAACCGGGCCTACCTGCGGCGGCGGAAGATCTCGGCGACCATCGCCGAGCCCCGCGATCAGCGGTGCCATCGCAAGGCGAAGGGGTCGGCGGGCGGCCGGCCGCCGAGGGTGGACCGGGAGGCCTATAAGCAGCGCCATGCCGTGGAGTGCGGGATCGGGCGGCTCAAGCAGTTCCGCGCGGTGTCCACCCGCTTCGACAAGCTTGCCCTGCGCTACGAGGCCACGATCCAGGTCGCAGTGATCGACATATGGTTGCGGGACCTCGCAGCGACACCTTCTTAAACAGGGCCTAGGCGCCCGTCGCCGTACCGCGGCGGTCGCGGACCACGACCCGCCGTCCGCGGCCGCGTCGTGTGCGCGGCCGCTCCCGGACCCGGGCAGAGCCGGCTCAGGCGGGCGCGTCGTCGGCCCGCGCGCTCCACCGGCCGCCGCGGCGCTCGATGGCGATGGGGTGGTCGAAGCAGGCGGTGACCGGCTTGGTGGCCAGCGTGTCCGTGGCCTCGCCCGACGCGACGACCTGGCCGGAGCGCAGCAGCAGGGCGTGCGTGGTCGAGGCGGGCAACTCCTCCAGGTGGTGGGTCACCAGCACGGTGGCCAGCTCCGGGTGCTCGCTGCGCAGGTCGTCGATGCCGGTGATCAGCTGCTCGCGGGCGGCGACGTCGAGCCCGGAGGCCGGTTCGTCGAGCAGCAGCAGTCGTGGGGAGGGCATCAGCGCGCGGGCGATCAGCAGCCGGCCGCGCTCGCCCTGAGAGAGCGTCGGCCAGGTGTCGTCACGCAGCGCTCCCACGCCCATCGTCTCCATGAGGGCGTCGGCGCGGGCCGCTTCCTCGGGGGAGGGGCGCCAGCGCGGCGGCGGCTCGATGCTGCCGGTGGCGCCGGTCAGCACGATACCGCGACCGCTCAGCGCGGAGCGCAGGTCGTGGCGCGGGTTGACGTGGCCGATGTGGCGGCGCAGCTCGCGGACATCGGTGCGTCCGAGTCGCCGGCCGAGCACCTCGACGGTGCCGCGGGTGGGGTGCTGCTCGGCGCTGAGCAGGCTGAGCAGCGTGCTCTTGCCGGCGCCGTTGGGTCCGAGGAGGGCCCAGTGCTCTCCGGGGCGGACGAGGATGCTGACCTGGTCGAGGAGCTTCTTGCCGGAGCGGGCGACGTCGACGCCTTCGGCTGCGAGGACGGGCGAGGTCGGGGAGGTCACCGGTCCAGGGTAGCGGCGTGCGGCGATGCCGGCGGCGCGACCTCTGCCTGAAATGTCTGGATACCGTGGTGTCGACGGCCGCGCTCCGCGAACCCCCGGAGTCGCGGACGGCCACCGCCGCCGGCCGAGGAGGAGCAGACACCGGTGACCCCGACAGGCCGACCCTGCCGCCTGATCGTGTGCCGCGGCTGCTGCTGCGGTACGACCGAGAAGCGGCCGGGCGTCGACCACGAGGGCCAGCTGAAACGGCTGAGCGGCCTGCGCGACGGCGCGGGGCGCGATGTTCCCGTGCGCACGAGCACCTGCCTGGGGCCGTGCTTCCAGGCCAACGTCGTGGTCGTACAGCCCTCGACGGAGGGGCGCGAGGGGGGTGGGCGCCCGGTCTGGCTCGGCGAGTTCACCGAGGACCGGCTGATCGACGACCTCGACGACTGGATCCGCGCGGGCGGGCCCGGAACCGCGGCGCTTCCGGAGTCCCTGGCGGAGCGTGTCACGTCCAAGGACGCCAAGAAGCCGAAGAAGCCGAAGAAGTCCAAGAAGGCGAAGAAGGACAAAAAAGACAAGCAGGCCAAGAAGGCCGAGAAAGACGGCAAGGCCAAGGCCCGGAAGGTCAAGGACAAGAAGGGCAAGGCGAAGGGGAGCCGCGGCGAGGCCGCCGGGACGGATAGAGCGGCGGCTCCGGTGGATGCGGAGAGCGGCACGGAGGACGAGAAGCCCGCGAGGGACGGGCAGGCGAAGAAGGCCAAGAAGGCCAAGAAGTCCAAGAAGGCCAAGCGGTAGTCTCCCGCCGGAACGCCCTGCCCGCACGTCCCGACCCGGTCGGACGTGCCCCTCGCGAGAAGAGATGCGGGGCGGCCGCGTGCCCGGCGTCCGCCCCGCATCCGTTCGCGGGTCCGCTGCGGCGCCTCCGGCCGTCCGCAGCGGACTCCCACCCCGCGGCTCCCGCAGCTAGTCGCCGACCGGGGCCGCGGCGGGCTTCGGCGCGCTCTCGGCGCCGCCTTCCCCCTCGCCTCCGCTGGCGCCCACGGTGGTGGCCAGTGCCTTCTCGCGGATGAAGAACGCCAGCACGAATCCGAACAGCACGACCGGCACCCCGTAGATGAAGATCGGCGGCAGGGCGTCGGCGAAGGCGTGCACGATCAGCTGCTGGGCCTGCTCGGGCATCCGCTCCAGCATGTCGGGGGTGAGCGAGCTCAGCCCCGCCCCGCCGCCTCCGGCCTGCAACTGCGACCCGGCGGCGGGCATGTCGGCCACCTCGTCGTTGAGCCGGCTGACGAAGATCGAGCCGAACACCGCGATGCCGAGCGAGGCGCCGATCTGGCGGAAGTAGTTGGTGGCCGAGGTGGCCGTGCCCAGGTAGCGCTGCGGCGCCGAGTTCTGCACGATCAGCACCAGGTTCTGCATCACCATGCCGACTCCCAGGCCGAGCACCAGCATGGCCGACGCGTTGTACAGGTAGGACGTGTCGGCGTCCATCCGCGAGAGCAGCAGCAAACCGGCCATGATCACCGCGGTTCCGGCGATCGGCCAGACCTTGTAGCGCCCGGTCCGGCTGATGATCTGGCCGGTGGTGATGGTGGCGGTCAGCATGCCCGCGACCATCGGGATCATCCGCAGGCCCGACTCTGTGGCGCTGGCGCCGTTGACCATCTGCAGGAACGTCGGCAGGTAGGAGACCGTGGAGAACATCGCGATCCCCACGGTGATGCCCACCAGCGAGGTCAGCACGAACTCGCGGTCGGCGAACAGGCGCAGCGGGATGATGGGCTCGTTCGCGTGGCGCTCCGCGAGCACGAACAGTGCAGCGGCGACGGCCGCGCCGGCGCCCAGGCCGATGATCACCGGGCTGGACCAGTCGTACTCGGTGCCGCCCCAGCTGCTGACCAGCACCAGGCACACGCTGGCCGCGGCCAGCAGCAGCGTGCCCGCGTAGTCCAGCCTGGGGCGCGGGCCCGACGGCCGGGGCAGCTTCAGCACGATGCTGGTGACCAGCAGCGCGGCGGCGCCCAGCGGCAGGTTGATGTAGAAGATCCAGCGCCAGGAGAGGTGGTCGGTGAACACCCCGCCCAGCAGCGGGCCGGCGACCGACGCGAGGCCGAAGACGCCGCCGATGAGGCCCATGTAGCGACCGCGGTCGCGGGCGGAGACGATGTCGGCGATGATGGCCTGCGCGCTGATCATCAGCCCGCCGCCGCCGATGCCCTGCAGGGCGCGGAAGAGGATGAGCTGGTTCATGTCCTGGGCGATGCCGCACAGCACCGAACCCGCGAGGAACACGATGATGGCGAACTGGAACACGACCTTGCGGCCGAAGAGGTCGCCGGCCTTGCCGTAGATCGGCATCCCGACGGTGGCGGCGAGCATGTAGGCGGTGACCACCCAGGATAGGTGCTCCAGGCCGTTCAGTTCGCCCACGATGGTCGGCAGGGCCGTGGAGACGATGGTCTGGTCCAGGGCGCCGAGCAGCATCGTCAGCATGACCCCGAAAAAGACCCACATCACCTTGCGCCGCGGCAACGGCCCCCCGGAGTCCTGCTCCGTTGCGGGACCGGGCGGCTGCTGCCCCCGAGTCGATGTCATCGGCGGATTCTCTCGCTTCCCCTGGTCGGATCTTGTGTGGACGGCGGACGCCCCCGCCAGGCAGGGGCGTCGGCCGCCCGCTGCGTGTGAGACCGGTGCGTGTTCTAGGCAGCCGGGCGGAACGTGCGCCGGAGCGCGTCGAAAGCCTGGTCGAACAGTCCGCGGAGCTCGGACACGTCGTCCCGGGCGCCCGCGGAGCCCTCGGAGGCCGCGTGGGTGTGCAGGCGGCGCATGGAGAAGCGCATGGCGGTGATCCCCAGCGACGCGACGATCTGCGGGCGGATGTCATCGGAGTCCTCGCCGAGGCGCTCCGCGACGCTTTCGCCCACGTACCGCTCCATGTCGGCGAAGGCGGCCATGACCCGCGGCGCCAGGTGCGGTTCGTGCTGCACGAGGCGCTTGCGTTCGTGGACGTCGGCGAGCCGCTGGCCCAGGTCCTCGGCGTCGGAGCCGGCCAGCGGGGAGATCAGGAAGATCTTCAGGTCGTCCAGCAGGTCGCCGGTGGGGCCGCGGGCGACGAAGATCGCACGGGCCTCGTCGTCCGGGCGCGGCGGACCGTCCCCGACGATCGCCTCCTCCTTGGAGGAGAAGTAGTTGAAGAACGTGCGCTTGGAGACGTCTGCCGCGGCGGCGATGTCGTCGACGGTCACGTGCTCCGAGCCGTGTTCGACCGCCAAGCGGACCGCCGCTCGCTGGAGCGCGCGCCGCGTGGTCGCCTTCTTGCGCTCGCGCAGGCCCATCGGTCCACCCCCTCGGTCGAGTGCCGGATGCTCTCTACGTCGTCTCCTCAATCATTGCACTATATGAAAAAATGCGCAAAGTGAATTAATGCGTGACGTGTATCTCTCTGTCCGTGTGTGTCCGGACCCGGTGCTGCACGGTGGCGGCGCGCGGCGGCCGACGGGGCGCACAGGCGCATGCACCGGCAGCGGCCTCATTCCGCTCGGCGGAGGCGCGGGGCCGCTGCGGGGCGCTGAGCGCTCAGGCGCGCGTGGCGGCGGCGCCCCGCTCCTCCTTCTCCTGCGAGGCGAACTGGGTCCGATACAGCGCCGTGTAGAGGCCGCCCTCGCGCAGCAGCTCCTCATGGGTGCCCCGCTCCAGAATCCGGCCGTCCTCCAGCACCAGGATCTGGTCCGCCTCCCGCACGGTCGCCAGCCGGTGCGCGATCACCAGCGACGTGCGCCCGGCGAGCGCGGTCCGCAGCGCCTCCTGCACCGCCGCCTCCGACTCCGAGTCCAGGTGCGCGGTCGCCTCGTCGAGCACCACCACCGACGGCGCCTTGAGCAGCAGGCGCGCGATCGCCACCCGCTGCTTCTCGCCGCCGGAGAGGCGGTAGCCGCGGTCGCCGACCATCGTGTCCAGGCCGTCGGGCAGGTTGGCCAGCAGGCTCTCCAGCTGCGCGGCGCGCATGGCCTCGACCAGCTCCTCGTCGGTGGCGTCCGGGCGCGCATAGCGCAGGTTGGCCCCGACGGTGTCGTGGAAGAGCTGCGGGTCCTGGGTCACCACGCCCGTGGCGTCGCGCAGTGAGCGGTCGGTCGCCTCGCGCAGGTCGACGCCGCCGATGCGCACCGAGCCCTCCAGCGGGTCGTACAGCCGCGAGACCAAGTGGGTCAGCGTCGTCTTGCCGGCGCCCGAGGGGCCCACCAGAGCGACGAGCCGGCCGGCCTCGGCGGTGAAGGAGACGTCGCTGAGCACCTGGGTGTCGGCGGTGGACTCGGCCTGCGGGGTCAGCTCCAGCGACTCCAGGGACGACTCGTCGGCGGTGGGGTAGCGGAAGGTGACGCCGTCGAACTCCACCGAGAGCGGGCCGTGGGGCAGGTCGCGGGCGTCGGGGCTCTCCGCGATCATCGGCTCCAGGTCGAGGACCTCGAAAACGCGGTCGAAGCTGACCAGCGCCGTCATGATCTCGACGTGCACGTTCGACAGCGCCGTGATGGGCGCGTAGAGCCGCGTGAGCAGGGTCGTCATGGCGACGAGCGTGCCCAGTTCGAATGCACCGCCGATGACCAGGTTGCCGCCGACGCCGTAGACCACCGCGGTGGCCAGCGAGGTGATCAGCCCGATCATGGTGAACAGCAGCCCGCCGTAGACCGCCTGGGCGATACCGACGTCGCGCACACGCGCGGCGCGTTCGGCGAATGCGTCGCCCTCCTCCTCGGGGCGGCCGTAGAGCTTGACCAGCATCGCGCCGCCGACGTTGAACCGCTCGGTCATCAGCGAGCTCATGCCGGCGTTGAGGTCCATCCCGTCGCGGGAGATCTCGGCGACCTTGCGTCCGATGAGCTTCGCCGGGAGCAGGAACAGCGGCACCAGCAGCAGCGCGATCAGTGTGATCTGCCACGACAGCAGGACCATCGTCGTGATCACGGCGACCGCGCTGATGAGGTTGGAGACGACCGATTGCAGCACCGACGTGATCGCGCGCTGGGCGCCCACGACGTCGGTGTTGAGGCGGCTGATGAGCGAACCGGTCTGGGTGCGGGTGAAGAAGGCCAGGGGCATGCGCTGGACGTGCCGGAACACCTGGGTGCGCAGCAGGTAGATGACGCCCTCGCCGATGCGCGAGGACAGCCAGCGGCTCGTCAGGCCGAGCCCGGCCTCGAACACCGCCAGCAGCGCGACTCCGACGGCCAGCATGGCCACCAGCGAGGTGTCCTGCTGCGATACGCCCCGGTCGATGATGGTCTTGAGCAGCAGCGGGTTGGCGACGACGATGCCGGAGCTGACGGAGGTCGCCAGCAGGAAGAACACGATCGCGCGCCAGTGCGGCCGGGCGTAGCCCGCGATGCGCCGGACGGTGCCCGGCGGCAGGCTGCTGCGCTTGGCGCTGCCGTCGTTGACCAGCGACCGGTAAATCGGGGGGCCGCCGCCCATACCGCCCGTCATCATCGCGCTACCCCGTTCCAATCCGTCTCGGCCGCACTCCCGACGCCTCCTACCGCAGGCCGCGGGATGTCGCGGGGGTGCTCGTACGGATGTGTCAACACCGTAGACACATACCTGCTTCCCCGCCGCTCCGCGCGGATGCGGGGGCGTGGGGAGGGTACCGGCCCGCCCGCGCGGCGCAGCGCGCCGGGCCTGATGGGCGAGCCGCGCGGGGAGCCGAAGGCGGCGCGGCGGCGTCCCGAGGACTTCTGGCCCTCGACCTCGGGGCTGCCGGACTCCTGGACTGGGAGCCCTGGAGTCCGGGAGTCTGGAAGCCGCTCGGAAGCTACAAGGACCCTGAGAGGCGGCTCAGCGCCGCGCTGGTCGACCGGCCCTGCGTCATGGGCATCTCCCACGCCTCGGTCCCGAGCGCGGCAGCGCCGCGTCGCTTGGCCTCGGTATGGGGGTCGCCGTCGGTGAAGGCCAGCGCCGTGATGCCCAGCGGACGAAGGAGGTCGGCGTAGGCGTCCCAGCTCGTGACATCGCCGGGGCCGGAGATCACGAAGACCCCGTCCACGCAGCTCAGCGCGGACAGCACCTCGGCGCGCTCGTCGTCGGGGTTCACCGGTCGGCCGGGGCCCTTCCACCCGCGCACACGCGCGTCGTCCTCGACCCCCACGACCAGGGGAAGCTCGGGCCGGCGCCGCCGCACGTCGGAGAGGAACCGGACGTGCCCGACGTGCAGCACGTCGAACGCGCCGGTGACCACGACAGGTGCGGCAGGCGAGTCGGGCCGGGAGAACCAGCGCATCGTAAGAGAGGGCACCTGCAGCGGATCGGGGTTCGTCATCACTCACCTTCACGGCCGGCACAGCTACCTCGGTCGGCTACCCATCCGGCTCCGCCCGCACAGACAACATATCCGCGCGGCCCGGTATTCCGTTGCAAACGAGACGTTCAAAGCGGTATGTTGAAAACATGGTGTTCAATGCGTCGTCCGACGTGTCGGACGCCAACCGACGCCTCCAAAAGATTCGGACGGGACCTCATGACCAGCAACAGCAACGACCCCGCGGCCGCCTTCACCTTGCCCCCGTCCTCCGCCGGCGCGGTCCGCCGCGAGCGCGAGTACACCGCCCTGTTCCACATCACCCGGCGCCACGCGGTCGGCGAGGCCCGCCGCCGCTGGGAGGAGGACACCATGGTCATGGAGCCGTTCGACGCCGTCCGCCGCGTTCACGACCTCGCGGCAGGCACCGCCTTCCGCGAACCGGGCGAACCGGAACTGGACCACACCGACGTCCACGCCGCCCTCACCCTGGCCCCGCGCACGCGCGCCGACCTCGACGCCCTGGAGTCGGGCCTGCTCACCATGGCCCGCGGCCGCGACATGACCTGGCACGAGATCGCCTTCGGCCTCGGTCTCAGCACGCCGCAGGCGGCCCGCCAACGGCACGTCCGCCTCAACGACAGAACGGCCGAGTGAGGCCGCTGCCGCGCGCCTCCGGAATCCCTCGTGCGATTGTCCTCCTTTGGGGAGACCGGTTCGCTGCGATGGTAGCCGCGCCGCTCCAGCCCGAGGAGGGTTGAAAGAGAGTGGCTTAGAAGCCGGAAAGGCATCGCGGAGGAGCCGCTAATGCGGGCGTGCAGGGGCGGGGCGATCATGGAGGACAAGGCGCACCCTCCCCGCATGCTGATCACCGCGCTGGTCCTAGGCGGCATCGGGGTCGTGATCGGCCTCATCGGCGGGTTCGGCGCGCTGCTCGTCGGCGGCCTCGGCTCGGCCTTCGAGATCGGGGGCCCGGGGAACTTCGTCGGACTCGCGTTCACCGCCGGGTTCATCGGCGTCGCGGCGGTCATCGGCGGCGCACTGGTGAGAGGTGCGTCCAAGACCGCCGCTCTGCTGCTTCTGGTCTCCGGTGTCGGCGGCTTCCTCGCGGTGTCGACTGCGTGGATGGTCGCCGGACCGCTGCTGATCGTCGGCGCGCTCCTCGCCTGGTTCGGCAGCGGTCACACGAGCGAGGAGACCACGCATCGCCCGCCCACCGAACCGAAGGGCGGCCCCGGAACGGAACCCTGATCGGGGACGCGGCACCGCACCTGCCGGGGAGCTCCCCTCGGGAGGGTCGACGGTTGCACGCCCGGCTTCGGGCCCATGAACGGTTCGGCGGTCACGCAGGCGCGATCTCCAGGAATACGGCTCGTCGACACAGATGCCGCCTCTGCCGCACGAACGGGGGAGCGCGGCCGCTTCCGCCCCTTGGGGATTGCTCTCCTTTGGGGAGACCGGTTCGCCGCCATGGTGTCCGCGCCGTTCTCGGCCGAGGAGGGTTGGGAGTGAGAAGCGAGTCTCCGGCCCGGAAACCGGAAGGAAGTCCCTCAGGCCGGCAGTGTCGAGGGCGCCCGATGCAGGCGGGCGGAGGCGGGGAGAGAGGCCGTCATGGCAAGCAAGGCAGGCGTTCCGGGAATGCTGACCACAGCGCTGGTCCTGGGCATCGTCGGAGGCGTATTCGGAATCATCAGCGCGCTGCTCGCGCTGCTGGCCGGCG
Source organism: Streptomonospora wellingtoniae (assembly GCF_031845375.1). NCBI lineage: Bacteria > Bacillati > Actinomycetota > Actinomycetes > Streptosporangiales > Nocardiopsidaceae > Streptomonospora > Streptomonospora wellingtoniae. The sequence continues at coordinate 29,337 of NZ_JAVREK010000003.1, read as the reverse complement.
GCCTCGGCGCGGCATTCGAGGCCGAGGGTTCCGGAGAGGTCGTCGGCCTCGGCTTCGCAGCGGTGTTCATCGGCGTTGTGGGAATCGTGGGTGGGGCATTGGCCAGAGGAGCGTCCAAGACCGCGGCCTTGCTGCTCCTCCTTTCCGGCCTCGGCGGCTTCATCGCGGTGTCGATGGCTTGGCTGGTCGCAGGCCCGCTGCTGATCATCGGCGCGTTCCTGGCTTGGTTCGGCCGTAGGAAGATGAGGGCGGCGAGGGCCCAGCGGCCGACGCCCGAACCGAATCCGGTGCTCTGATCGCGAAGCCCCACCGGTCGCAGTTCGCGGAGCCCGGCCGCGCCGGACGAGGGCGGCGCTCACTCCGGTGATCACGGTGCTGGACACGGGTTCGGCGTCGGAGCCGGACTCGTGCCCGCCGAACTCCTTGCCGACTACGGCTCGTGGGTGCCGATTCGTTCGCCCGGCGACCGCGCACGCACCCTCCACGACCAAGGGCCAGGCGCGCCGGTTCTCCCGGCTGACCTGGCCCTTCGGCTGTCAGAGCGGGCGACGGGAATCGAACCCGCATGGCCAGCTTGGAAGGCTGGAGTTCTACCATTGAACTACGCCCGCGTGGCGCCAGTGCCCCGGAGTTTCCTCTAGACTCTTGGGGCCGACGGAGACCAGACTACAGTCTTCGCAGCGCGGGTTGTGCCAAGTTTTCGCGCGCACCGGCGCGAGGTTCACGGGGAGTAGCGCAGCTTGGTTAGCGCGCATGCTTTGGGAGCATGAGGCCGCGGGTTCGAATCCCGCCTCCCCGACGAGAAGACTCGTGGCCCGGGCGTGTGCCGCGTGCGCCGTGAGGGCCGCTCTGACTGCCCTAGACTTGGCACGATCAGCAGGAAAACGTCAAAGCCAGGCTCAGGCCCCGCAGCTCGGTGACACAGCCTGCGCCGGCCTGCCGGTACGTCAGTCCGGTGGTCGGGGAGTGTGCCCTGCGTGCCGGGTCGTCCCGGAAAACTGCCGGAAATCTAGGAGTACCGCCCCGTGAAGACCGATGTCGAGGAGCTCAGCCCGACCCGGGTCAAGCTGACCATCGAGGTTCCCTTCGAGGAACTTGAGCATGCCTTCGACGTGACCTACAAGTCGCTCGCCAAGCAGGTGCGCATCAAGGGCTTCCGCCCCGGCAAGGCGCCCGCTCGGCTGATCGACCGGCACGTCGGGCGCGGAGCGGTGATCAGCGAAGCGGTGAACCACGCCGTCCCGGAGCTGTACAACGAGGCCATCCAGAAGGAGGAGATCTTCGCTCTCGGCCAGCCCGATGTGGAGGTCACCAAGCTGGAGGACAACGACGAGCTCGCCTTCACGGCCGAGGTCGACGTCCGACCCAAGTTCGATGTGCCCGAGTACGAGGGCATGCAGGTCACCGTCGACGACGCCGAAGCGACCGAGGAGCAGGTCGAGGAGCAGGTGAACAACCTGCGCGAGCGCTTCTCCACCCTCGTCGGCGCCGGCCGGCCGGTCCAGCAGGGCGACCACGTCTCCATCGATCTCTCCGCCTCCGTCGACGGCGAGCCGCTTGAGGACGTGCAGACCACGGGCCTCTCCTACGAGGTCGGCACCAACACCATCCTCGAAGGCCTCGACGACGCCCTTGAGGGCATGTCCGAGGAGGAGTCGGCCACCTTCTCCACCAAGCTCGTCGGTGGCGAGTACGAGGGCCAGGACGCCGACGTCACCGTCACGGTGCACAGCGTCAAGGTCAAGGAGCTGCCGGAGCTCGACGACGAGTTCGCGCAGATGGCCAGCGAGTTCGACTCCATGGAGGAGCTGCGCGCCGACATCCGTTCGCGGATGGCGCAGGTCCGCCGCCTGCAGCAGCTCAACCAGGGCCGCGACCGGGCGTTGGAGAAGCTGGTCGAGTCGGTCGAGATCCCGCTGCCCGACTCCGTGGTCGGCGAGGAGGTCGACCGCCGCAACCAGAGCCTGGAGCAGCAGCTCTCCCAGGGCGGTCTGAGCAAGGAGTCCTACCTGGAGTCCCAGGGCCAGTCCGAGGAGGAGTTCGAGCAGGAGCTCACGCAGGGCGCCACCTCCGCGGTCAAGGCCGGGTTCATCCTGGACCAGATCGCGATCGAGGAGGAGCTCTCTGCCGACAACAGCGAGCTCACCGAGTACGTCGTGGAGCAGGCCCAGCGCATGGGCGTCTCGCCCGACCAGCTCGCCAACCACCTCGTGGAGTCCAACCAGATCCAGGTGGCCTACACCGAGGTCGTCCGCGCCAAGGCGCTGGACCTGGTGATGGAGAAGGCCACCATCACCGACGAGTCCGGCAACGTGGTCGAGCGCGAGGCCGAGGACGAGGCCGGCGCCGGTGAGACCGAGTCGGCCGCCGAGGCCGCGGTCGCCGAGGGCGCCGAGGAGCTGGAGACCGAGGCCGACAGCCCCGAGGTCCGCGAGAGCGCCGAGGCCGAGCAGAAGTAGCCCGCTTGCCTCCCCCTCGCACCCGGGGAGAGGCACCGCGGTTGTTCCATCACGGGCGTTCGAGCCCCGCACCGCCCGCTCGGGTCGGCGCGGGGCTCGTTCGCTCTTCGCGGAAAGTCCAGGCAGGCGCCGCGGCCACCTGCGCTCAAAGCGAACAGGCCCACCAATCGTGCGAGCCTAACCGCAGCGGGCGTTAGTGTCGCAGGCGTCGCAACCGTTTCGAGTCCGGAGCAGGTGACGAGAGTGCCGCCGACCTTCAATGAGTCCCAGGGAATCGACGCCCGTACGCCCGAGTCGCCTATTCCCTCGATGTACGAGCAGACGTCTCAGCGCCTGCTGCGCCAGCGCATCGTCTTCCTCGGCCAGCAGGTCGACGACGAGATCGCCAACCGCATCGTGGGCGAGCTGCTGCTGCTGTCGGCCGAGGACCGCCAGCGCGACATCACGCTTTACATCAACTCACCCGGCGGTTCGGTTACCGCCGGCATGGCCATCTACGACGTCATGCAGTACATCCCCAACGACGTCCGCACCGTGGGGATGGGGATGGCGGCGTCCATGGGCCAGCTCCTGCTGTGCGCCGGCGCGACCGGCAAGCGCTACGCGCTGCCGCACACCCGCGTCATGATGCACCAGCCCTCCGGAGGGATCGGGGGCACCGCCTCCGACATCCGCATCCTGGCCGACCAGCTGCTGTACGTGAAGCGGATGTTCTTCGAGCGCGTCTCGCTGCACACCGGCCAGCCCAAGGAGCAGATCGAGAAGGACGCCGACCGCGACCGCTGGTTCACCGCTCAGGAGTCCAAGGACTACGGCTTCATCGACGAGGTGCTCGACGGAACCGTCGATGTGACCGGGGAGCAGTCGCAGGCCGGGTGACCGGCGAACCCATCCGTGTGGACAGGTGCACTGTGGAAGGCCAGAACATGACCGAGTACAACCCCAGCCCCTACGGCGGCGGCATGGCGCCGATGAGCCCGCAGAGCCGCTACATCCTGCCGTCCTACGTCGAGCGCACGTCGTACGGCGTCAAGGAGATGAACCCCTACAACAAGCTCTTCGAAGAGCGGATCATCTTCGTCGGGGTGCAGATCGACGACACCTCCGCCAACGACATCATGGCGCAGCTCATCACGCTTGAGCAGATCGACGCCGACCGCGACATCCAGATGTACATCAACTCCCCGGGCGGCTCCTTCACCGCCCTGATGGCCATCTACGACACGATGCAGTTCGTGCGCCCCGACATCCAGACGGTGTGCATCGGCCAGGCCGCCTCCGCGGCCGCGGTGCTGCTCGCCGGCGGGACCAAGGGCAAGCGCGGCTGCCTGCCCAACGCCCGCGTGCTGATCCACCAGCCCGCGACCGAGGGCACCCACGGCCAGGCCAGCGACATCGAGATCCAGGCGAACGAGATCATGCGGATCCGTGAGCAGATGGAGCAGACGCTGGCCCGGCACACGGGACAGACCCAGGAGCAGGTTTCCCGCGACATCGAGCGGGACAAGATCCTCACCGCCGAAGGCGCCAAGGAGTACGGGCTGGTCGACTACGTCCTGCCCTACCGCAAGACGTCCCTGAAGTAGGGGGCGCGCCGGGGCGGCGAGCGTCCGAGGCGGGCCGGCCACCACACGCCGTGCGACCGCTGTGTGGTGATGCCGGTCCGTTGCTTCGCTTAGTCTCGGAGAAACGACGCACAGATCGCCCCGCCCATCGTTCGCTCGAAGGGCATATCCTGCAGAAGCGGTAGCTTGCTCGAACACAGGGCACGTCATCCGCTTGCGCGGCACCGCCGGGTGGCCGATGACGGGGTGGCCTACGTTTTAAGGAGTGGCTGGGTGGCACGCATCGGCGACGGTGGAGACCTGCTGAAGTGCTCGTTCTGCGGCAAGAGCCAGAAGCAGGTGAAGAAGCTCATTGCCGGCCCCGGCGTCTACATCTGCGACGAGTGCATCGATCTGTGCAACGAGATAATCGAGGAGGAGCTCGCCGACTCCACCGAGCTCAAGTGGGACAGCCTGCCCAAGCCGCGCGAGATCTACGAGTTCCTCGACTCCTACGTGATCGGCCAGGAACAGGCGAAGAAGGCGCTCTCGGTCGCCGTCTACAACCACTACAAGCGCGTCCAGTCCGAGGGCGACCGCCCGCGCGACGAGGACGTGGAGATCGCGAAGTCCAACATCCTGCTGCTGGGGCCCACCGGGTCGGGTAAGACCCTGCTCGCCCAGACCCTGGCCAAGATCCTCAACGTCCCCTTCGCCATCGCCGACGCCACCGCGCTCACCGAGGCCGGCTACGTCGGCGAGGACGTCGAGAACATCCTGCTGAAGCTGATCCAGGCCGCCGACTACGACGTCAAGAAGGCCGAGACCGGGATCATCTACATCGACGAGGTCGACAAGGTCGCGCGCAAGAGCGAGAACCCCTCGATCACCCGCGACGTCTCCGGCGAGGGCGTGCAGCAGGCGCTGCTGAAAATACTGGAGGGGACCACCGCCAGCGTGCCTCCCCAGGGCGGGCGCAAGCACCCTCACCAGGAGTTCATCCAGATCGACACCACCAACGTGCTGTTCATCTGCGGCGGCGCGTTCGCCGGACTGGAGAAGCTCATCGAGTCCCGCGTCGGCAAGCAGGGCATGGGCTTCAACGCGGTCCTGCGGCCCTCGGCGGACAGCGGTGAGGACGCCTCCGACCAGTTCACCGACATCATGCCCGAGGACCTGCTCAAGTTCGGCATGATCCCCGAGTTCGTCGGCCGTCTCCCGGTCATCACCAGCGTGCACAACCTGGACCGCCAGGCGCTGATCCGCATCCTCACCGAGCCGCGCAACGCGCTGGTCAAGCAGTACCAGCGGCTGTTCGAGCTGGACAACGTCGAGCTGCAGTTCAGCGACGACGCGCTGGACGCAATCGCCGAGCAGGGCATCATCCGCGGCACCGGTGCACGCGGGCTGCGCGCCATCATCGAAGAGGTGCTGCTGTCGGTGATGTACGAGGTGCCCAGCCGTGAGGACGTCGGCCAGGTCATCATCACCCGCGAGGCGGTCCTGGAGCACGTGAACCCGACCATCGTGCCGCGGACCAAGCGGGGGCCCGAGCGCGAGGAGAAGAGCGCCTGAGCGCCTCCGCACCCACAGCCACACGGCGGCGGGCGGGTTCCCCTCGGGGGACCCGCCCGCCGCCGTTTCGTCTCGTCTCGGCGGCGGGCGCCGCCCGATCCCGGAGGCCGGTGCGGGCGCGCCGAGTGCCCCAGCGGGGGCGGATCAGCCGTCGAGGACCTCGTCCATGCGGTTGATGTCGGCGGTCTGCTCGGCGATGACGTCGTTGGCCATCCGCAGCACCACCGGGTCCTTGCCTTCGAGCGTGGCCTCCTCGGCCATGGAGATGGCGCCCTCATGGTGGGTGGTCATCAGGTCGACGAACATCGCGTCGAACTCCGCGCCGTCGGCCGCCTTCAGCGCATCCAACTCCCCCTGGCTGGCCATACCGGCCATGTCGGCGTGCTTCACCTCGACCGGGCAGCCGCCCTTCCCGCGGTCCTGGCCGCCGCCGTCGCCGTGGTGGCCGTGCTCGGCCGCACAGGCGCCCGGGGTGGGGTCGTTCTCGCCGGAGCCGTAGACGTTCTCGTCCAGCCACGCCTCCATCGCCTCGATCTCGGGGCCCTGCGAGGTTTCGATGCGGTCGGCGATCTTCTTGAGGTCGGAGTTCTCCATCCGCTCCTCGGCGAGGTCGGTCATGACGAGCGCCTGTTCATGGTGTCCGATCATCAGCGCGACGTAGCTGATGTCGGCCTTGTTGTGCTTGAGGCCTTCCACGGCCGCGTCGATCTGCTGCTGGGATGCCGGTGAGGCGGATTCGCCGGGCGCCCCCGGCGCGAGGACGGGCGGGCCGTCGGCGGACTGGTCACCGCCGGTGCAGGCGGCGAGGCCGGTGAGGAGGACGGCGGCTGCGGCCGCCAAGACCCGGTTCCGCACGGGGGCTCCTTCCACGGGGACGGCGGCGTCGAGGGTGCCGCTCCAGTGCTTGTCTACTCACCGCGCAGACGGCTTGTCCAGAGTGCCCGCCGCGATCGCCGCCGATCCCGGGCCTCTCGGGAGGAGGATTCCCGTCGCTGATCGGCGTTGTTTCGCCACGTCAACGCCGCTTTCCGGTATAAAAGTGGCGGTATGTGAAATGTATCCCCGCCGAAGATCGCGGAGTGTTGACTCCGGGATTCGCGAGGAAGGTGCTCTGTACAACCCGGTCGGGGTATGGGTAGCTTTCTTAAGATTCGGGATGCTTCGGATTAGGAGGGCACATGTCGACATCCCCCCGGCCTTCCCTGCTAGGGAGCGCTTGCGCGCGGCGCACCGGTGCGGTCGTCGCCGGTGCCGCGGTGGCCGCTCTCGCCGCGGCGGCGCTGGCGCCGGTGGCGGTCGCGGACTCGGACGAAGTTTCGACCAGCGAGAACGTCGAACATATCGCCAACCTCGCCAAGGAAGGGCCGTTCGCGAACTACGGCGCCTTCAATTCCGATCTCGCTTTCACCGGCGACTACGCGATCGACGGCAACTACAACGGCTTCATGGTCTACGACATCTCCGATCCCACGTCTCCGCAGGTCGTAAGCCAGGTTCTGTGCCAGGGAGGGCAGGGCGACGTCTCCGTGAGCGGCGACCTGCTGTACTACTCCGTGGACTATCCGCGGGAGAGCGAGGAGTGCGGCGCGCCCGCGAGTACACCGGAGGACGCCGACGCGTTCGAGGGCGTGCGGATCTTCGACCTCTCCGACAAGGCCGCACCCGAGTACGTGGGCGCGGTGCGCACGGACTGCGGTTCGCACACCAACACGCTCGTGCCCGGCGACGCCGACACCGACTACGTCTACGTCTCCTCCTACTCGCCCTCCGACTCCTATCCCAACTGCCAGACACCGCACGACAAGATCTCGGTGATCGAGGTGCCCAAGGACGACCCGGCGTCGGCCTCGGTGGTCAACGAGCCCGTGATCTTCCCGAAGGGCGGCAACGAGGACCAGGACGGCCTGCTGCTGCCCACCCAGGGCTGCCACGACATCACCGTGCTCCCCCGCAAGGACATGGCCGCAGGCGCCTGCATGGGCGACGGCGTGATCATGGACATCAGCGACCCGGTGGAGCCCGAGGTCACCGAAACGGTCCGCGACGAGAACTTCGCCTTCTGGCACTCGGCCACCTTCAGCAACACGGCCCGCTCGGTGATCTTCACCGATGAGCTGGGCGGCGGCGGCGCGCCCACGTGCAACGAGGAGATCGGGCCCGAGCGCGGTGCGGACGCGATCTTCTCCCTCAAGGGCGGCAAGAAGCATCCGCGGCTGGAGTTCGCCAGCTACTTCAAGATCGACCGCCACCAGACCGACACCGAGAACTGCGTGGCGCACAACGGGTCGCTGATCCCGGTGCCGGGCAAGGACTACTTCGTGCAGTCCTGGTACCAGGGCGGCGTCTCGGTCATCGACTTCAACAACCCCAGGAAGCCGCGCGAGATCGGCTACTTCGACCGCGGACCTCTCGACCGGGACGAGCTGCAGCTGGGCGGCTCCTGGTCGGCCTACTACTACAACGGCCACGTCTACTCCTCCGACATCCAGCAAGGCTTCGACGTGCTGGAACTGGACGACCGCCGGCTGAGGAAGGCCGAGAAGGTCACCTACGACGAGTTCAACCCGCAGAGCCAGCCCAAGTACCGGCCCGGTCGCTGACCGCTCCGGCTCTGCGCCCGTCGCCCGAGTACGGCGCGAGCACGGTCCCCGGCCACCAGCGGCGGGCCGTGCTCCGCGTTGCCGCCGGCAGGGCGGTCGGTTGGGTGGCGGCGGCGCCCCCATCGCCGCCACCCACCCGCCCCCTGCCCGCGGTCCCGGCGAGTCCGTCCCCCGACAGCGGGCCACCGCCCGCACGGACCCGCCCCGTGCAGGTAACCACCGGGAGTGATCCATGCCGATGCGACCCGCATCCCCCGTCCCCCCGTCAGCCCTACGCCGGAGGTGGCGCCGAGGCGGCCGCCTCACCGCCGGCCTGGCCGCCACCGCCGCAACGCTGCTGCTGGGTACGGCCCTGGCACCGGCCGCGGCAGCCGACGACACCTCCAGCGACAACGTCGAGCACCTCGCCAACGTCCCGCTGCAGGCCCCGGTCGACAGCGTCGGCTCGGACCTGGCCTTCACCGGCGACTACGCGATCGACGGCAACTACAACGGCTTCATCGTCTACGACATCTCCGATCCCAAGTCCCCGCAGGTCGCCAGCCGGGTGCTCTGCGAGGGAGGGCAGGGCGACGTCTCCGTGAGCGGCGACCTGCTGTACTACTCCGTGGACTATCCGCGGGAGAGCGAGGAGTGCGGCGCGCCCGCGAGTACACCGGAGGACGCCGACGCGTTCGAGGGCGTGCGGATCTTCGACCTCTCCGACAAGACGGCGCCGACGTACGTGGGCGCGGTGCGCACGGACTGCGGTTCGCACACCAACACGCTCGTGCCCGGCGACGCCGACACCGACTACGTCTACGTCTCCTCCTACTCGCCCTCCGACTCCTATCCCAACTGCAAGCCCCCGCACGACAAGATCTCGGTGATCGAGGTGCCCAAGGACGACCCGGCGTCGGCCTCGGTGGTCAACGAGCCCGTGATCTTCCCGAAGGGCGGCAACGAGGACCAGGACGGGCTGCTGCTGCCCACCCAGGGCTGCCACGACATCACCGTCTTCCCCAAGCGCGACGTCGCCGCCGCCGCTTGCATGGGCGACGGCGTGATGCTGGACATCAGCGACCCGGTGGAGCCCGAGGTCACCGAAACGGTCCGCGACGAGAACTTCGCCTTCTGGCACTCCGCGACGTTCACCAACGACGCCAGGTCCGTGCTGTTCACCGATGAGCTGGGCGGCGGCGGCGCGCCCACCTGCACCGAGGAGATCGGGCCCGAGCGCGGCGCGGACGCGATCTACTCCCTCAAGGGCGGCAAGAAGCATCCGCGGCTGGAGTTCGCCAGCTACTTCAAGATCGACCGCCACCAGGGCGAGCAGGTCTGCGTGGCGCACAACGGGTCGCTGATCCCGGTGCCGGGCAAGGACTACTTCGTGCAGTCCTGGTACCAGGGCGGCATCTCGGTCATCGACTTCAACGACCCCGAGAACCCGCGCGAGATCGGCTACTTCGACGTGGCGCCGGACGAGGAGGCCGGCGTGATCGGCAACGACACCTGGTCCACCTACTACTACAACGGCTACGCCTACTCCTCCGACATCGTCCGGGGCCTGGACGTGCTGAAGCTGACGGACCGCCGGCTGAGGAAGGCCGAGAAGGTCACCTACGACGAGTTCAACCCGCAGAGCCAGCCGCGCTACCGCCCCGGCCGCTAGACCGGACCGGGACCCGCGCGACCCGCCCGGCCCGCCGTCCTCAGCGGAGGACGGCGGGCCGCCGCACGCCGGGCGCCGACACGGCTGGCGGTGAGTAGGGTGGTCGTGTGTGCACACCAGTCGAAACGCCGGCCGCGCCGTGAGTGAGGCCGGGATCCACGAGCAGTACACCCGGATCGTCGCCGAGATCACCGCCCGCCGGGTCGAGACCGACATCGACCCCTCGACCGAGCGGATCCGCGCGCTGATGGACATGCTGGGCGACCCCCAGCACAACTACCGGGTCATCCACATCACGGGCACCAACGGCAAGACCTCCACCGCCCGGATGATCGACGCGCTGCTGCGGGAGCGCCACCTGCGCGTGGGCCGCTACACCAGCCCGCACCTGCGCACCATGCGCGAGCGCGTCGTCGTCGACGGCGAGCCGGTCTCCGAGGAGCGCTTCGTCGAGGCCTACAACGACATCCGGCCCTATGTGGAGCTCGTCGACGCCTCCCACGAGATCCCGCTGTCGTTCTTCGAGGTGCTGACCGGCATGGCCTACGCCCTGTTCGCGGACACCCCGGTGGACGTCGCCGTGGTCGAGGTGGGCATGGGCGGCACCTGGGACGCCACCAACGTTGCCGACGCCGACGTCGCCGTGGTCACGCCCATCGCCGTCGACCACACCGAGTTCCTGCCCGACACCGTCGAGGGCATCGCCGAGGAGAAGGCGGGCATCATCAAGCCCGACTCCATCGCCGTGCTCGCCCAGCAGCCGCTGGACGCAGCCGAGGTGCTGATGCGCCACGTCTCCGAGATCGGAGCGCAGGTGGCCCGCGAAGGCCTGGAGTTCGGCGTCGCCCACCGCGGGATCGCCGTCGGCGGCCAGCAGTTCTCGCTGAAGGGGCTGCGCGGCGGCTACGAGGGCCTGTTCCTTCCCATGTTCGGCGCGCACCAGGCCGGCAACGCCGCTGTGGCGGTGGCCGCGGTCGAGGCGTTCGCCGGTCCCGGCGAGGGCGACGAGCGGCTCGACCCCCAGTTGGTCTCCGAGGCGCTGGCCGGGGTCGAGTCCCCGGGGCGCCTGGAGGTCCTGCGCACCACGCCCACGGTCCTGGTCGACGCCGCGCACAACCCGGCCGGGATGGCCGCCGTGTCCGAGGCCGTGCAGGAGGAGTTCGGGTTCATCCGGCTCGTCGGCGTCCTGTCGATCATGGCCGACAAGGACGTCGAGGGCATCCTGGAGCCCCTTGAGCCGCTGCTCGCCGAAGTCGTGGTGACCACCAACTCCTCGCCGCGCAGCCTCACGTCCGAGCAGCTGCACGACATCGCCGAGCCGGTCTTCGGTTCGGAGCGGGTGCACGTGTCCGAGCGCCTCGACGACGCCATCGACACCGCGATCGCGCTCGCCGAGGCCGACGGCGAGCCCAGTGGCGCCGGCGTGCTGATCACCGGTTCGGTCGTCACGGCCGGCGACGCCCGCCACCTGATCAAGGGGGAATGACCATGCGGCGGATGTGCGCGATGGTGCTCTCCCTGGAGTTCATCGTCATCCTGCTGGCCGTCCCGGTGGCCGTCCAGATCGTCGGCATTCCGCCGGCCACGGCCGGCGGCGTGTGGGGCGGGCTGTCCCTGGGCGCGCTCGTGCTGTCGATGCTGCAGCGGTTCGCCTGGGCCCACTACGCGGGCTGGGTGCTGCAGGCGGCGTTCCTGGCCACGGGGTTCGTCGTGCCGGGCCTGGCGGTGCTGGGCGTCCTCTTCCTGGCGCTGTGGGTGACGGCCGTGATGCTGGGTCGGCGCACCGACGCCCAGGAGGCCGCGCAGGCGCGCCGCGCGCAGCAGGAGAGCCCGGGCGAGGCCGGCGCAGCGGGGTAGTCCGGCCCGCGCCGCGGGTCGGAGGGCCGCGCGGGCGCGGCCGCACCGCCCCGGTCCGCGCTGGTCCGGGGTCTGGCGGAGCGGCTCCGCGGGCGTTGCGGACGCGATAAGGTTGCCACGGCCAGGGGCGGCCGCATCGCCGCGCGTCGGACGCAGCCACGTGTCGACCCCGCCGCATCCCCCCCGAGACCTGCGCACCGATTTCCGAGGAGTGTCACCACCGTGGAGCGGACCCTTGTTCTGATCAAGCCCGACGGCGTGCGGCGCAGCATCATCGGCGAGACCATCTCCCGCATCGAGCGCCGCGGCCTGCGGATCGTCGCGATGGACCTGCGTACGCTGGACGCCGACACCGCCAAGACCCACTACGAGGAGCACGCCGAGCGGCCGTTCTTCGAATCGCTGGTGGAGTTCATCACCGGCGGGCCGCTGGTGGCCATGGTCGTCGAGGGCGAGCGCGCCGTCGAGGCGTTCCGCGCGCTGGCCGGCGCCACCGACCCCGTATCGGCGGGCCCGGGCACCATCCGCGGCGACTTCGCGCTGGAGGTCCAGCAGAACATCGTGCACGGGTCGGACTCGACCTACTCCGCCGAGCGCGAGATCAAGCTGTTCTTCCCCGATCTGGGGGTCTGAGCGACGTCGCGTCCCCAAGCGCCGGGCCTGTGCCCGGCGCTTTTTTGGTGTGCGAGCACCTGATCCGATCGGTGTGTTTGCGTAGTCGGATGACTGCGCAGAGTTACGATACGGGTACTGGATCCATATCCGTACTGGAACGAGTCCGTATTGACCGCCCCGTGGGGGCCTCACCCGTTTGGTGCCGCTGAGGACGCTTCATGAACAATAACCTCGCCTTCTTGGGCCGCGATATGGCGGTCGACCTCGGGACAGCCAACACACTCGTCTACGTCCGCGGCCGGGGGATCGTGCTCAACGAGCCCTCCGTCGTGGCACTCAACTCCTCCACGGGGAAGATCGTCGCTGTCGGCATCGACGCCAAGCAGATGATCGGACGCACGCCGAGCAACATCACGGCGGTGCGGCCCCTCAAGGACGGTGTCATCGCCGACTTCGAGATCACCGAGCGCATGCTGCGCTACTTCATCCAGAAGATCCACCGCCGCCGCCACTTCGCCAAGCCGCGCATCGTCGTCGCCGTACCCAGCGGGATCACCGCTGTGGAGCACCGTGCGGTCAAGGAGGCCGGCTACCAGGCGGGCGCCCGGCGGGTCTACATCATCGAAGAGCCCATGGCCGCGGCGATCGGCGCCGGGCTGCCCGTCCACGAGCCCACCGGGAACATGGTCGTCGACATCGGCGGAGGCACCACCGAGGTCGCGGTCATCTCCATGGGCGGCATCGTGACGTCGCAGTCCATCCGCGTGGGCGGCGACGAGCTCGACCAGGCGATCATGACCTACGTCAAGAAGGAGTACTCGCTGATGATCGGCGAGCGCACCGCGGAGGAGCTCAAGGTCGCCATCGGCTCGGCGTTTCCCACCGGCGGTGAGGAGCTGCACGCGGAGGTGCGCGGGCGCGACCTGATCAGCGGTCTGCCCAAGACCGTCGTGATGTCTGCGGGCGACGTCCGCCAGGCCGTCGAGGAGCCGGTCACCAGCATCGTCGATGCGGTGCGCACCACGCTGGACAAGTGCCCGCCCGAGCTCTCCGGCGACGTCATGGACCGCGGCGTCGCGGTCACGGGCGGCGGCGCGCTGCTGGCCGGGCTCGACGGCCGGCTGCGCCACGAGACCGGCATGCCCATCCACGTGGCCGAGAACGCGCTGGACTCGGTGGCGGTGGGTTCGGGCACCTGCGTGGAGAACTACGAACGGCTCAGCCAGGTCCTCGTCCCCGAGCGGCGGCGCTGACATGCGCCACGACGGATCCCGGGCCCGGCTCGTCGTGGGGATCCTCGCCGCCCTCTCGCTCGTGCTGGTGGTGCTGGACTCCCGGGAGGGCGCCAACCCTGTCACCAGCGCGGCGCGAACGGTCGGCGAGGTCGCCTTCCGCCCGGTCTCGGCGGGGGTCTCGGTCGCGGGCGCGCCGATCGGCGGCGTCTACCGGACGGCCGCCGCCGCCTTCGGCGCCGCCGAGCGCGCCGAGGACCTGGAGCAGGAGAACGAGGCGCTGCGCGCGCGGCTGCAGACCCGCGAGTACGACTCCGAGCGCGCCGCGCAGCTGGACGAACTGCTGCACCTGTCTGGAATGGGCGGGTACGAGATCGTGCCCGCCCAGGCGGTCACCCGCGTGACCGCGCGCGGGTTCTCCGACACCGTCACTCTCGACGTGGGGCGCGATCAGGGCGTCCGCCGGAACATGACCGTCGTCAGCGGCGACGGCCTGGTGGGCCGGATCGTCCGGGCCGGGGCCGGCACCTCCACCGTCGTGCTGGTGACCGACCACGCCTCGTCCGTAGGCGCCCGGCTGGAGGACTCCCACGAGATCGGGGTCGCCGACGGGGGCTCCGAGGGGTCGGGGGACGGAGATCCGCTGCGCTTCGAGCTGATGAGCGCGGACACGCGGCTGAAGACCGGACAGCGCATCGTCACCCTGGGCTCGCTCGAGGGCACTCCGTACGTGCCGGGCGTGCCCGTCGGAACCATCACATCGGTCGACAAGACGCCGGGACGGCTCACCCGCACGGGCAGAGCCGAGCCCGCCGTCGACTTCGGCTCACTGGACGTCGTGGGGGTCATCGTGGCCGGACCCGAAGATGACCCCCGCGACTCCCTCCTGCCCGACCCGCCGTCCGAGGCACCGGGTGACGAGGGAGACAAGAAGAACAAGAAGGACGAACAGGACCAGCGGGACGGAGACGAGGCCGCGGACGGCGGGTCCGGTTCCGGCGAGGAGGACGGACGATGAAGGCGACGGTTTCGGCGCTGCTGGTACTGGCCGCCGTGCTCGTCCAGACGGTCGTGATCAACCGGCTGCCGCTGCCCTGGGGCGTGGCGCCCGACGTCGTACTGCTCGCCGTCGTCGCGATCGCGCTGTGGTCGACGCCGGCCGCCGGGGCGGTCACCGGATTCGCCGCAGGGCTGGCGGTGGACGTGCTGCCGCCGGCCGACCACGAGGTCGGCCGGACCGCGCTGCTGCTGTGCCTGGCCGGCTACCTGGTGGCACGGATCCACGACTCCAGCGCGCGCTCGGGCCTGGGCCCCTACCTGGCCGCGGCCGCAACCGCGCTCGCCGTGCCCGCAGGGTTCCTGCTCATCGCAGTCGTCCTGGGCGACCCCCGCGCCGCGCTGCCGGACGCCCTGTGGCAGGTCCTCATCGGAGCCGCACTGACAGTCCTTCTCAGCCCGCTGGTCCTGGGGCCCGTGACGCCGCTGATGCGGCGGGTCACCTTCGACCCCTACGCCGACCTGCCCACTCCGTGGATCAGCGCGAAGGGAAGGGCGAGATGAGCCCACACCGCAGGCGCAGGATGCTCAGCGGGCGGCGGCATCGGAGCCCCCGGCCGCAGACCGGC
The DNA here is from genome assembly GCF_031845375.1 of Streptomonospora wellingtoniae. Lineage (NCBI taxonomy): Bacteria > Bacillati > Actinomycetota > Actinomycetes > Streptosporangiales > Nocardiopsidaceae > Streptomonospora > Streptomonospora wellingtoniae. The sequence goes on along the minus strand of NZ_JAVREK010000003.1, from coordinate 14,179 downwards.
CCCGTGCGTCCGCCCACGGCCCGCCGGGCGAGCATGGTCGCGGTGCAGCTGCTCGTCCTGGTGCTGTTCGCCGCGCTGACCGCACGCATGTGGTACATGCAGGTGCCACAGGCCGAGCACTACCGCGAGCTCGCCCTGGCCAGCCACACCCAGAAGCTCATCCAGCCCGCGGTGCGCGGCCGCATCCTCGACTCCAGCGGCCGTCCTCTGGTGACCAACCGCACCGAGCTGACGGTCACCGCCGACTTCCACACCCTGCTCAACCAGGACGACGACGGTGCCGCTGTGCTGCGCAAGGTCGCCAAGCTGGTCGAGCTCCCCTACGAGAAGCTGAGCGGGCGCGTGCGCCTGTGCGGGCCCGAGACCGGGCGCCCCTGCTGGCAGGGCTCGCCCTACCAGCCCATCCCGCTGGCAGAGGACGTCGACCCGCGCGTGGCCCTGCAGATCATGGAACGCAAGAGCGAGTTCCCCGGCATCTCCGCCCAGCAGATGGCGGTGCGCGAATACCCCCACGACGAGCTCGCCGCGCAGATGCTCGGCTACCTCCAGCCCATCACCCAGGAGGAGTTCGAGGCCCGCGAGGACCTGCGTGCCGAGTTCAGCGGCGTGGACCGGGTCGGCCGCGGCGGCGTCGAGGCCGTCTACGACGAGCGGCTCCGCGGCGACTCCGGCACCCGCATCCTGTCGGTCTCCAGTCAGGGCGACGTGAGCGGCGTCCTCAAGGACGCTCCGTCCGAGCCGGGAATGCACCTGGTCACCCACATCGACACCGGAGTGCAGCAGATCGTCGAAGACGCGCTGGAGAGCGCCGTGGAGGGCGCGCAGGCGCAGGGCAAGCCCACCGACTCCGGCGCGGCGGTGGTCCTGGACGTGCGTACCGGCGGTGTGGTCGCCATGGCCAGCCGGCCCACCTACAACCCCGAGGTGTGGAACGGCGGCATCGACGCCGAGACCTACGACAGGCTCCTCAGCGAGGACGCCGCCGAGCCGCTGGTCTCGCGCGCGCTCCAGGGGCAGTTCCCGCCGGGATCCACGTTCAAGCCCACCACCCTGGCCGCCGCGGTCGAGAGCGGATCGCCACTCCACGGCGCCTATAGCTGCCCGGGTTCGATCGGCCTGGCCGGCCGCTCCTGGCAGAACTTCGCGGGCGGCGGCTACGGGACCATCGACCTGCACAAGGCCATCGTGGTCTCCTGCAACACCGTCTTCTACAAGCTCGGCGACGAGATGTACCACGACTATAAGAGGAACGGGGCCAAACAGGGCGGCAAGGACCCCGTCTCCGCGATGGCGCACGGCTTCGGGTACGGCAAGCCGACCGGCATCGACCTGCCCCACGAGTCGAGCGGGCGCGTCCCCGACCGCGCGTGGAAGCACGAGTACTGGAAGGACACCCGCGAGCACAGCTGCAAGATGGCGAAGAAGGGCTATGACGACGAGGAGCCCGCCCAGGCGGCCTACCTGGAGCGCCTGGCCCGCGAGCACTGCCTCGACGGCGACCGCTGGCGTGCGGGCGACGCCATCAACCGCGCCATCGGCCAGGGCGACATGCTGCTCACGCCGCTCCAGCTGGCGCGCGCCTACGCGGCCATCGCCAACGGCGGCACCGTCTACGAGCCGCGGGTGGGCCGCGCCTTCCTCTCCGCCGACGGTGAGCGGGTCGACGAGATCGAGCCCGTCAAGGCAGGTGAGCTGCCGATGGACGACCGCACCCTGAAGTACATCCAGCGCGCGCTGACCCAGGTGCCCAAGGAGGGCACCGCGGCCGGCGCCTTCGGCGGGTTCCCGCAGGGCGAGGTCTCCGTCGCCGGAAAGACCGGTACGGCCACCATGCAGAACCGCGAGGACTCCGCCTGGTTCGCCTCCTACGCCCCCGCCGACGACCCGCAGTTCGCGGTGGTGGTGCTGATCCCGCAGGCCGGCACCGGCGGAGCCGCCGCGGCGCCGGTGGCGCGCAAGATCTACGAAGGCATCTACGGCTTCTCCGCCACCGGCGGGGACGAGCAGGACGGCGGCGCGCCGAGCGGGCCCGCCCTGCCCTCCGGCGCACCACCCTCGAAGCTGCCCGACGTCCGCGCGGACGGCTCCGTCGACCAGCTCGACGACCACTGATGACGACCGCTGGCGGTAGCCGATGACCACACTTCCCAGCCCGCAACCGAGCCCGCCGACTCTGGCCGGACGCGCCGGGCGCTTCGTCGCCACCACCGCACCGCGCCGGCTCGACTGGCCGATGCTGCTCGCCGTCGCCGCCCTGTCGGGGATCGGCGTGCTGCTGGTCTGGTCGGCCACCTACGACCCGTCCGACCCCGACGGCGCACTGGGCTACGTCGAGCGCCAGGTCGGCCACCTGGCCGTCGGCGCGGTTGCGCTGCTGGTGGTGGCGGCCGTGGACTTCCGGGTCTCCCGCGCCTACGCGCCGTTCGTCTACCTCGCCGCCGTGCTGGGCCTGGCCCTGGTGCTGTCACCGCTGGGGGAGACCATCAACGGCTCGCGCTCCTGGCTGGTGGTCGCCGGCCTGCAGATGCAGCCCGGCGAGCTCGCCAAGCTCGGCCTGCTCCTGGCGGTGGCCGTCCTGCTGGGCGAACCCCGCGACGGCGAGTTCGCGCCCACGTCCCGCGACGTGCTGTTCAGCCTGCTGGTGCTGGCGGCGCCGCTGGGACTGATCCTCGCTCAGCCCGACCTGGGCACCGCCATGGTGCTCACGGGCACCTACATGGGCATGCTGCTGCTGTCGGGAGCGCCGGTGCGGTGGGTGGGCGGCCTGGTCGGCTGCGGCCTGCTCGCGGCGTTCAGCGTGTGGTGGTTCGGCCTGCTCAAGGACTACCAGATGGAGCGCTTCACCACCTTCTTCAACCCCAGCGCCGACCCGCGGGGCACCGGCTACAACGCCAACCAGTCGATGATCGCGGTGGGCTCGGGCGGGCTCAACGGCACGGGCGTCCTCGAAGGCGAGCACACCCGCGGCCGGTTCGTGCCCGAGCAGCACACCGACTTCATCTTCACCGTGGCAGGGGAGGAGTTGGGCTTCGTCGGCGGCGTCGCGATCATCGGGCTGATCGCGTTCGTGATGTGGCGCATCCTGCGCACGGCCGGCCGGAGCGGCGATCCCTACGCCCGGCTGCTGTGCATCGGCGCGGCGACCTGGCTGGGGTTCCAGAGTCTGATCAACATCGGCATGACCCTCGGCGTGGCGCCCATCACCGGCATCCCGCTGCCGTTCGTCTCCTACGGCGGCACCGCGGCCGTGGCCAATATGGCGGTGCTGGGGCTGGTGCTCAACGTGCAAGCCCGCGAACGCGGCGTCCACTGAGCCGCGTCCCGCCACCGCGCCGTACTCCGCCCGGCACCGCTTTCGCTCCGCCCGGCCTGCGCACTGCAGAGTGCGCCCGCGTCCGGTGGCTAAGCTGGGAAGCTCGAAAGAGAGATTCCGCGAGAGCCGACGCAGGGGAACCACGATGCCCATCGAAAGCGTTTTTTCGCAGCTGGAAGCGTTGCTTCCACGTGTGCAGAAACCGGTCCAGTACGTCGGGGGCGAGCTCAACTCCGTCGTGTGCGACTGGGACGACGCCGAGGTCCGCTGGGCGCTGATGTACCCCGACGCCTACGAGGTCGGCGCGCCCAACCAGGGCGTGCAGATCCTCTACGAGGTCCTCAACGAGCGTGAAGGCGTGCTCGCCGAGCGCAGCTACGCCGTCGGATCGGACCTGGAGCAGCTGATGCGCGAGCACGGCGTGCCCCAGTTCACGGTCGACGCCCACCGGCCGGTCGCGGCCTTCGACGTCCTCGGCATCAGCTTCGCCAGTGAGATGGGCTATACCAACATGCTCACGGCGCTGGACCTGGGCGGCATCCCGCTGCATGCGGCCGACCGCACCGACGACCACCCCGTCGTGCTGGCCGGCGGGCACTCGGCGTTCAACCCCGAGCCCATCGCCGACTTCCTCGACGCGGTCGTCCTCGGCGACGGCGAGGAGATCGCGCTGGCCATCACCGAGGTCGTCCGCGAATGGAAGCGCGAGGGCCGGCCCGGCGGGCGCGACGGACTGCTGCTGCGGCTTGCCGAAGGCGGCGGCGTGTACGTGCCGCGCTTCTACGACGTGGCCTACCACCCCGACGGGCGCATCGCCTCCTACACGCCCAACCGCGAGGGCGTGCCCTGGAGCGTGCAGAAGCACACGGTCATGGACCTCGACAGGTGGCCCTACCCGAAGAACCCGATCGTGCCGCTGGCGGAGTCGGTCCACGAGCGCTACAGCGTGGAGATCTTCCGCGGCTGCACGCGCGGGTGCCGCTTCTGCCAGGCCGGGATGATCACCCGCCCGGTGCGTGAGCGCAGCAAGGAGACCATCACCGAGATGGTGGACCAGGGGCTGCGCTCCTCCGGGTTCGAGGAGGTGGGGCTGCTCTCGCTGTCCAGCGCCGACCACACCGAGATCGGCGACGTCGCCAAGGGGCTGGCCGACCGCTACGAGGGCACCAACACCGGTCTGTCGCTGCCCTCGACGCGGGTCGACGCCTTCAACATCGACCTCGCCAACGAGCTCACCCGCAACGGCCGGCGCTCCGGTCTGACCTTCGCTCCCGAGGGCGGCAGCGAGCGGATGCGCCGGGTCATCAACAAGATGGCCACCGAGCAGGACCTGATCCGCACCGTCACCGCGGCCTACGCCGCCGGGTGGCGCCAGGTGAAGCTGTACTTCATGTGCGGGCTGCCCACCGAAGGCGACGAGGACGTCCTCGCCATCGCCGACCTCGCCAAGGAGGTCATCCGCACCGGTCGCGAGGTCAGCGGGCGCACCGACATCCGCTGCACGGTCTCCATCGGGGGGTTCGTGCCCAAGCCGCAGACCCCGTTCCAGTGGGCGGGCCAGACCCCCTACGAGCTGGTCGACGCGCGGCTGCACAAGCTCAAGGCCGAACTGCGCTCCGACCGCCGCTACGGCAAGGCGATCGGCCTGCGCTACCACGAGGGGCGGCCCTCCGTCATCGAAGGGCTGCTCTCGCGCGGCGACCGGCGGGTCGGCCGCGTCATCGAGGAGGCCTGGCGCGCCGGCGGGCGATTCGACGGCTGGAGCGAGCACTTCTCCTATGAGCGCTGGGCCGAGTGCGCCGAGAAGGCGCTGGCCGACGAGCCGGTGGACCTGGACTGGTTCACCGTGCGCGAACGCGGCGCCGACGAGGTGCTGCCCTGGGACCACCTGGACGCCGGCCTCGACCGCGACTGGCTGTGGCAGGACTGGCAGGACGCGCTGCACGGCGAGGAGTCGGTCGAGGTCGACGACTGCCGGTGGAGCCCCTGCTACGACTGCGGGGTCTGCCCCACCATGGGCACCGAGATCCAGATCGGTCCGAGCGCCCCGGGGCGCTCGTTGCCGCTGACGGTGGTGTGAGGCCTCCTGGCGCGCGATGCGGGGCGCCGGGCCGCATGCTCTGCGATGAGGGGCGAGTGCGAGGTATGGCCCGGCGCCCCGCTCGCGCCGGGCCATACGTGATGTAAGACGGACGGGTGGCGCAGAAGGTTTGCATGGCTGCGCGATTTCCTCGAAGAAATTTCTGGCCTGAGCGTCATCGCAGGTCAGCCGGGAGTACGGCGTGAGGCGCCCGCGCGGCACCCGCGTGAGCGAAGCAGGGCGAACGCTTTTCAACCGGTCAGCGGGTGGGAACAGCACATACGTGGGTGATCCAGATCGCGGCGCGGTGGCCGTCACAGTGTCGTCGGGTCATCCGGCCAGTAGAGGCCCCGCCCCGCCCCGCACCGCTGGCGCGGGTCCCTTGGCGGGCACCGTAGTCTGAAGTAGGACGTGAATCTCCCAGGTGGGTGAGTCAGGGAGGAATCGGCTGGCCCACCGCGGAGTTACCGAGGAAAGGAGAAGAGCTGCCCCCCGCAACCGAGGGCACCACCCCGCCCTCCACCGGACGCCCCGGACCGCGGCTGCGAGTCCGCTATACCAAGCGCGGCAGGATGCGCTTCGCGAGCCATCGCGACATCGCACGCGCGCTTGAGCGGGCGCTGCGCCGGGCCGGTGTCCCCGTCGCATTCTCAGCGGGGTTCACGCCGCACCCGAAGATCTCCTACGTCAACGCCGCCCCGACCGGGGTGGCCAGCGAGGCGGAGTACTTCGAGATCACGCTGGCCGAGCCCGCTGCGTGCGACGAGGTCCGCGTCCGGCTCGACGGCGCCCTGCCCGACGGGCTTGACGTGGCAGAGGTCGTGGAGGCGGCGGCGCCGGGCGGTCTCGCGGACCGCCTGGAGGCGTCGGAGTGGCGGGTGGAACTGCCCGGCGTCGGCCCCGACGGCGCCGCGGCTGCGGCGGCCGCGTTCATCGCGGCCGATACCGTCGAGGTGGAGAGGTCCACGAAGAAGGGCCTCCGCCGCTTCGATGCCCGAGCGGCCGTCCTCCACCTGGGGGTCGACGGGCGCGCCACACGGGGTGGAGACGAGACATATGCCATACTTCGGATGGTCGTCCGGCACACGACACCTGCCGTACGACCGGACGACGTGGTGAAAGGCCTTCGCCAGGTGGCCGACCTCGCGCCGCTGTCATCGCCGGTGATGACCCGGCTGGCGCAGGGGCCGCTCAGCGATGAGTCCGACGCGATCGCCGATCCGCTCGCCGCGGATGCCCAGGCCGACGCGGCCGGACTTGCGATGGACACATCGCGGCCGAACCCGCCCGCGCGGAGCGCGTCCGATGCGTGAGCTCCTTAGGGGACGCGGGCGGCCCGAAACGACTTTCCCCGGCCAGCCCGGTAAACGGCTGCCGGTGACGACATAGCGACGACAGTCCGCGCGCGCAGCGGCCGAAGCCTTGCGCCCACGCCGCGCCCGCGGACTTGACGGGAGACCGCCCGGATGCTCGACAACGAGCCCAGCACCGGCGCCGAAGGCGCCGAGGGCACAACTGAAACGACTGAAGCGACGCCGACACCCGCGTCCCAGGCCGCGACCTTCGCGCCACCGCAGGAGAGCGAGGTGAAGGTCAGCGGGCCTGCGCGCCGCAGCGGCGCCCTGCGCTCGGCCGGCCCGCCGCCCGAGCCCGAACCGGTGGCGCCGCCCGAACGCCCTCTCACCACCGTCGCCGGCCAGTCGGCGCTGGAGGGCGGGGACACGAATCCCGCCGCGGAGCCCGCCGCAGCGGACGCGGCGGCCGACGAGCAGCCGCAGGCGGAGGAGCCGGCACGCAAGCGGCGCACCCGCACCCGCACCACCGGCGCGCGCTCGCGCCCCGCCGCTCCCGCCGATGAGGGCCGGGCTGCCGCTGAACCGGCCGACGCCTCCGACGGCGGCAACGCCGTCGGAGAAGCCGAGCCCGCTTCCTCCGGCGCCGATGCGGACGTCGCGCCGGAAGCCTCCGAGTCCGGCGCCTTCCAATCGCCGATGGTGCTGTTCCAGCCGCCGGTGGCCCCCGCCGCACCGGAGTCCAAGGCCCGCAGCAACGGATCGGCGCCGGAGCGGTCCGAGGCCGCGGCCGAGACCGAGGAGGCCGGGCAGGCCGAGGACGACGAGGGCGTCCGTGCCGACGACGAGGACGACGAGGACGACGAGCGCCCTTCGCGCCGCCGCAGGCGCCGCGGCGGCCGCGGCCGCGGCCGCACCCGCGGGGGCGAGGAGGACGCCGAGTCCGGCGCCGCGGACGAGTCCGACGGCGGCGAGGCCCGCACCGACGAGGCCACTGCCGACGATTCCTCCGCCGAAGACGAGTCCGCCGAGGACTCGGCGGCCGGCAGCCGTCGGCGCAGGCGTCGGCGGCGCCGCTCCAGCGGCGACGGCGAGGACGCGACCCAGGACGACCCGCCCAACACGGTCGTGCGGGTGCGCGAGCCCCGCAGCGGCAAGGCCGCCCAGGACGAGGTCCAGGCCGTCAAGGGCTCCACCCGGCTGGAGGCCAAGAAACAGCGCCGCCGCGAGGGCCGCGAGCAGGGCCGCCGGCGCGCGCCCGTCATCACCGAGTCGGAGTTCCTGGCCCGCCGCGAGGCGGTCCAGCGCGACCTGGTCATCCGGCGCACCGGTGAGCGCACCCAGATCGCGGTGCTGGAGGACGACGTCCTCGTCGAGCACTACGTCGACCGCGCGACGCACAAGTCCTACGTCGGCAACGTCTACCTGGGCCGCGTGCAGAACGTGCTGCCGTCCATGGAGGCGGCCTTCGTCGACATCGGCAAGGGCCGCAACGCCGTGCTCTACGCCGGCGAGGTCAACTGGGACGCCTCGGGCATGGAGGGCCAGCCCAAGCGCATCGAGTCGGTGCTCAAGTCCGGCCAGTCGGTGCTGGTACAGGTCACCAAGGACCCGATGGGCCACAAGGGCGCCCGATTGACCAGCCAGATCAGCCTGCCCGGCCGCTACCTCGTGTACGTGCCCGACGGCTCGATGACCGGGATCAGCCGCAAGCTGCCCGACAAGGAGCGCGCGCGCCTCAAGCAGATCCTCAAGAAGGTCATGCCCGAGAACGCCGGCGTGATCGTGCGTACCGCCGCCGAGGGCGCCAGCGAGGAGGAGCTGGAGCGCGACATCAACCGGCTGGCCAAGCAGTGGGACTCCATCAAGCGCAAGTCGCGGTCGGCCAGCGCCCCGTCGCTGCTCAACAGCGAGCCCGACCTCACGGTCCGGGTGGTGCGCGACGTCTTCAACGAGGACTTCGCCAGCCTTGTGGTCTCCGGCGGCGAGGCCTGGGACACCGTGCACGACTACGTCGAGTACGTGGCCCCGCACCTGTCCGAGCGGCTCTCGCACTGGACCGACGAGCGCGACGTGTTCGCCGCCTACCGGATCGACGAGCAGATCGCCAAGGCGCTGGAGCGCAAGGTCTGGCTGCCCAGCGGCGGCTCGCTGATCATCGACCGCACCGAGGCCATGACCGTCGTCGACGTGAACACCGGCAAGTTCACCGGCCAGGGCGGCAACCTCGAGGAGACGGTCACCAAGAACAACCTGGAGGCCGCCGAGGAGATCGTGCGCCAGCTGCGGCTTCGCGACATCGGCGGCATCATCGTGATCGACTTCATCGACATGGTGCTGGAGAGCAACCGTGACCTGGTGCTCCGCCGCCTGCTGGAGTGCCTCTCGCGCGACCGCACCAAGCACCAGGTCGCCGAGGTCACCTCGCTGGGACTGGTGCAGATGACGCGCAAGCGGGTGGGCCAGGGCCTGCTGGAGGCGTTCTCGCACAGCTGCGAGCACTGCGGCGGCCGCGGCCTGACGGTCTCCACCGAGCCCGTCGGCGCCAAGCCGGGCGGCAACGGCAACGGCAACGGCGGTGGCAGCGGCGGCGGCCGCAAGAAGAAGGGCAAGGGCGACAAGGACCGCGCCGACCAGCCGGCCGCCGAGTCGGCCGAGCCCGCATCCGAGGCCGCCTCCGACCTCGCAGACCTGGAACCCGCGGCGGGAGCCTCCGCCGCAGCCGAGGCCGAGGACGCCGTCGAGGAGGCGGCGCCCGCCAAGGGCAAGCGCGGCTCCGGCAAGACCGCGGCCAAGTCGAAGACGGCCTCGGCCCCCAAGTCCGGCACCAAGTCCACGGGCCGCAAGACCACCCGCCGGACCAAGAAGGACGACACCGCGGCCTCCGCTGCGGAGGGTGACGCCTCCGCGCAGGAGGGCGCGGCGCCGAGCGCCGACTCCGGGGCCGAGGCCTCCGGCGGCGGTGCTTCGGCGGAGTCCGGAGCCGACGCCGGAACCGAGTCCGGCGGCGAGGCGGCCGACTCCGAGAACTCCGCCGAGCAGCGCCCCCGCAGGCGCCGCACCCGGCGGACCAAGACCGCGGCCGCCGCCGAGTCGGCGGTGGCCGAGGCCACCTGAGGAGGGCCGGCGGCATCCGCCGCCGCGCGGACCGGCCCGCGCCGGTCCGGTCCGCGCCCCTTCCGCGCGAACCGCCGAGCGTGCCGTGCCCCGGCCGAGCGGTGGTAACCTAGAAGACGGTGCGTCGGCGCGCCCCCATCGTTCGCGCGCCCGAGACCTACTTCTCGACCTTGCGCCGCAGCGGTGTGAGCGCGCTGGTCGAAGGTCGATTTTGAGCGCATTTCCGCCCCCGCCTCGGCGGGGCTGGTCCACACGAGCAGGAAGAGAGTTCCCCGGTGTACGCGATCGTGCGAGCGGGCGGCCGGCAGGAGAAGATGACTGTCGACGACGTCTTGACCATCGACAAGGTCTCCGACGAGGCCGGCGCCACCCTTACCTGGGAGCCGCTGCTTGTCGTCGACGACGGCAAGGTCATCAGCGACGCCTCGGAGTTGAGCGGCTACGCCGTCACCGCCGAGGTCCTCGGCGAGGCCAAGGGCCCCAAGGTCAACATCGTGAAGTACAAGAACAAGACCGGCTACAAGAAGCGCATGGGCCACCGGCAGAAGTACACCCAGGTGCGCGTCACCGGTATCGCGTCGAACAAGAACAAGTAGGGGAGGGGCGCGAGATGGCACACAAGAAGGGCGCATCGTCCAGCCGGAACGGCCGTGACTCCAACGCGAAGCGGCTCGGCGTCAAGCGCTTCGGCGGCCAGTCCGTCCGGGCGGGCGAGATCCTCATCCGCCAGCGCGGCACCCACTTCCACCCCGGCGACAACGTCGGCCGCGGTGGCGACGACACCCTGTTCGCGCTGGTCGCGGGCGAGGTGGAGTTCGGAAAGCGGCGCGGCCGCAAAGCCGTCAACATCGTCCCCGCCCCGGCCCCCGCGGAATAGGGCCGGCGGCGCGGAAGCTGATACGCGTAAGGCGGGCCAGGTCGACCTGGCCCGCCTTACGCGTGTAACGAGTCCGGCCCGCTGCGGGCGGCCGCAGCGAATAGGCTGGTCGGGCAGGAGTATGTACGGGGGAGAGGACACATGCCTGACTTCGTCGACGAAGCGGTCTTGCATATCAAGGCCGGTGACGGCGGGCACGGTTGCGCCTCCGTGCACCGCGAGAAGTTCAAGCCGCTCGGCGGCCCGAACGGCGGCAACGGCGGCACCGGCGGCGACGTCGTCCTGGAGGTCGACCGCAACACCGCCACGCTGCTGGAGTACAAGCGCAGGCCGCACCGCCGCGCGCAGAACGGCACGCCCGGCCAGGGCTCGCACCGCTCCGGCAGCGACGGTGAGGACACCGTGCTTCCGGTGCCCGACGGAACCGTCGTACTCGACGCCGCGGGCGAGGTGATCGCCGACCTCGTCGGGCCGGGCACCCGGCTGGTCCTCGCCCGCGGCGGCAACGGGGGGCTGGGCAACGCGGCCCTCGCCTCGCCCAAGCGCAAGGCGCCGGGCTTCGCGCTCAAGGGCGAGGCCGGCGAGGCGCTGGACGTGCGCCTGGAGATCAAGACCATCGCCGACGCGGGTCTGGTCGGCTTCCCCAGCGCGGGCAAGTCGTCGCTGATCGCGGCGCTTTCGGCGGCCCGCCCCAAAATCGCCGACTACCCCTTCACCACCCTCATCCCCAACCTCGGCGTGGTCGAGGCCGGCTCCACCCAGTTCGTGGTGGCCGACGTGCCCGGGCTCATCCCGGGCGCGAGCGAGGGCAGGGGCCTGGGGCTGGCGTTCCTGCGCCACGTCGAGCGCTGCTCCACACTGGTGCACGTGCTCGACTGCGCGACCTTCGAGTCCGATCGCGACCCCCTCAGCGACCTCGACGCGCTCGAGGCCGAGCTGTCGGCTTATGGCGAGGCCACCGGTATCGACCTCACCGACCGGCCGCGCATCGCGGTGCTGAACAAGGTGGACGTGCCCGACGGGCGCGAGCTGGCCGAGATGGTCGCGCCGATGCTGCGCGAACGCGGCCTGCGCGTCATCGAGGTCTCGGCGGCGGCCCGCGAAGGCCTGCGCGAGCTCTCGTTCGCCATGGCCGAGCAGGTCGAGGCGGCCCGCCTCGCCCGGCCCGAGCCCGAGCCGAGCCGCGTCGTGCTGCGCCCCCGCGAGATCGGGGAAGCGCGCTTCGAGGTCGTGCCGCTGGGCGAGAACACCTTCCGGGTGCGCGGCAGCAAGCCCGCGCGCTGGGTGCGCCAGACCGACTTCGCCAACGACGAGGCCGTCGGCTACCTCGCGGACCGGCTGAACCGGCTCGGCATCGAGGAGGCGCTCGCCGAGGCCGGCGCGAGCGAGGGCGCAGAGGTCTACATCGGCGACGAGGAGGACTCCGTGGTGTTCGACTGGGACCCGTCGATCGACGCCGACGAGACACCGATCGGCCCGCGCGGCACCGACTCCCGGCTGGGTTGAGGGCGCGGGGCGCCGCACGCGTCCTGATCCCGTGTCGCGCGGGGTATGGGTGGCCCGGCCGCCGATACGACCGATACCCATGGAAAGAAGTGCGACGTGCGCAACGCACCGTCAGATCCGTCATCGTCCGAAGGGAACGACGCGCTCGGCGAGCGCACCGAACTGACCCGCGCCCGGCGGGTCGTCGTCAAGGTCGGCTCCTCCTCGCTGACCTCTCCCGAGGGGACCATCGACCGCGATCGCATCGCCGAGCTGGCCGGCGTCCTGGCCGAGCGCCGCGCCGCCGGCACCGAGGTGGTGCTGGTGTCCTCGGGCGCCATGGCCGCGGGCATCGCCCCGATGGGGCTCGCCGCGCGCCCGCGCGACCTGGCCACCCAGCAGGCCGCCGCCAGTGTCGGCCAGGGGCTGCTGATCGCCCACTACACCGCGGCCTTCGCCCGCCACGGACTCACGGCCGCGCAGGTGCTGCTGACCGCCGAGGACATGATGCGCCGCGTCCAGCACCGCAACGCCCAGCGCACGCTGCGCCGACTGCTGGACATCGGCGCCATGCCCATCGTGAACGAGAACGACACGGTGGCCACACACGAGATCCGCTTCGGCGACAACGACCGCCTCGCCGCGCTGGTGGCCCACCTCCTGCGCGCTGATGCGCTGGTACTGCTCTCCGACGTCGACGCGCTCTACGACGGCGACCCTGCGCGGCCCGGCGCCCGCCGGATCCCGCGCATCGCCGACCCGGCCGACCTCGACGGGATCGACATCGGAAGCGCCGGTCGGCGCGGGGTGGGCACCGGCGGCATGGTGACGAAAGTGGCCTCGGCCCGCATCGCCACCGAGGCGGGGGTGCCGACCGTGCTGAGCTCGGCGGCGGACGCGCGCGCCGCGCTGTCGGGGGCGAGCGTCGGCACGCTGTTCGCCGCCCACGGGAGGCGGCGCCCGTCCACCCGCCAGCTGTGGCTGGCCCATGCCACCACGCCGCGCGGCAGCGTCGTGCTGGATCCGGGCGCGGTGCGCGCGGTCGCCGAGGGGCGGGCGTCGCTGCTGCCGGCCGGCGTGGTCAAGGTCGAGGGGGACTTCTCGGCCGGCGACCCGGTGGACCTGCGCGACGAGGAGGGCACCGCGATCGCCCGCGGGCTGGTCAACTTCGACGCGGGCGAGATCCCCGACCTGATGGGGCGGTCCACCCGCTGGCTGGCGCGCGAGCTCGGGCCCGGGTACGAGCGTGAGATCGTGCACCGGGACGACCTGGTCCTGCTGGGAGCGGTGCGCGAGCGGGCGCGCCACGGCCGCGGGTAGCCGCGCGGCCGGCCTGCGGGTAGGCCGTTCCGGCGGTCCGTATCGGGGGATCGGATCCCGCGCGTTGCCCCGGGCCTGCGGCGATCCCGCAGTAGGGTGTCAGGCTATGAGGTCCTCCACGCACGAGTTCGACACCGAGCTGCGCCATGACGGCCGCGTGGTCACGCTTGGCGCGGTGACGTACCAGGGCAGGACGGTGCTCCATCCCGGTCCCGACCGGTTCGCGCCGCTGCGGAGGTGGGCGCAGGATCTCGCCGACCAGCTCGGCGGCCCGGTCACCTGGCGTGCCAGTTCCGAGGGGGACGTTGTGGATGAGGGGACGGTGCACCCCGCCGGGCGCACCGTCGAGGAGGAGCCTGGACTGGGGCGCTGAGCGGAGTGCACCGGCGCTCGCGGGGGCCGTTGGCCCGTTCCGTGGTCAGGAGAGGGTCTGCTATGCCGTCCGCCGGCGCCTCAGAGTCTGCGAGCGCTCTCTGCTCCGCACTTGGAGCAGTGGAACTTCCGATCCCCTCCTAGGACCCAGTCGTGTTCACCACCGTTGGGACATGCCGACATCGACACCACCTAAGCTCTAGCTCGAGCGATCTGGCGCCGTCACCGTACCGGCTGCGCAGGGCGGTTGTCCGGAGAACGCGGAAGAAGGGCTGGCGTGCGGGCGGGCGGGGGGGGCCGCGCCCCCCCGGAGGCGGACCCCC